>JAVVDT010000058.1:0-11662 GCA_032250875.1 Desulfuromonadales bacterium
TGCTGTGGAAATCTTGGAATTTTCCAGGATGTTGAAAAGTCGGTCCTGTAAAATGCCGAAGTTTGCTTCCTGACGGAATTTCTCAGGCAGTGAGTGAAACTGCTGCATGATGACAGCATACGTCTCCAGGATAAGTTCCTGTTTTTTGAATTCGCGAAAGAGAACTTCCTGGGTGGCGGCAAGACGTTCATCAACGCTGCTCTTGAAGGAACGTTCAGCCACATAAAAAGAACCCCAGAAGGCCGTGGCGCAAAGAGCGACAATGAGGAGGAAGAAGGGGAATAATGCCTTGCTGCGCAGGGATCGAAAGCGCTGAGGTTCAGGCAGGTTTGATTTAATGTCAGCTGCTTTCATAGTGACGTTCGATTAGTGCTGAAGTCGATCCTCGTTGCATATCTCAATAAATGCTGCGGCCACTTCCGGGTCGAATTGAGCGCCTGAGTGATCGCGAATTTCTTGTATGGCAACTTCATGAGATAACGCCTTGCGGTAAGGACGATCAGAAGTCATGGCATCGTAGGTATCGCAAACCGCCAAAATCTTGCCTTCAAGTCGCGATTCCTCGCCGCTCAAACCTTTCGGGTAGCCATTGCCATCGAAGCGTTCGTGGTGTTGCTCGATAATCTCGCGAACTGTGCCAAGAAAGTGAATCGGCTCAAGGATGCGCACACCTATTGAGGGATGCAACTTGAGAACATCTATATCTGCTGCTGTTAATTTTTCTTTCTTGTGAAGCAGCGCTACATCAATGCCGATCTTGCCTATGTCATGCAGGATAGCGGCTTGTTCGAGTTGTTTGAGAGGTTCTCCATCCATCCCCATTCTTTTAGCCAGGGCGATGCTGTAACGGGTGACTCGCTCCGAATGACCTCGTGTATAAGCATCGCTTGCTTCGATAGCAGAGACCAGGGCCTGGACTGTGTTGAGATAGGTCGTCTCCTGTGCTTCATAGAGGCGGGCATTGCGGATTGCGATACTTGCCTGGGCAGCGATGGTCGAGAGCAGTTCAAGGTCCGCAACACCAAAGGATGAACCATCAATGGGATTGGCAATAGTAATTGTACCGATGACTTTATCTTTTTCGGTTAATGGAGCGCAGATGACCGATTCACGGATAAAGCCCAGTCGACTCATCTTGCTGAACTCGCGCTCCTTGTCAACGTCCTCCACGAGCTTCGGTTTGTTATTGTTCATAACCCAGAAAGAAACACCGCCAGGTTTGAGGGGAATCTCCAGTCCGAGGTCAAAATCTTCAGGAATCCCGGCTGCGCCACCGATTGAGAGGTTGCCGGTTTTCTCGTTAAGCATGAGAATGTATCCGACCTGGGCCTTCATGGTTGCCATGCTCTTCTGGCTGAGCAGGTCCAGTAACCTGTCGAGGTCCATGGTGGCATTGACCGCCAGTCCCATTTTGTAGAGGGCCTGCAGACGATCGACCGCCTGGGTGAGACCAATGTTTTTCTCTTCAAGCTCGCTGGCAAGATCGGCGATCTTATAGTTGGCTTCCTCGATTTCCTCGATACGCTCCTCAAGGTTGATGTTGAGATATTCTATCTCCTTGAGACGATCCTCAAGGGTCATGTTCATGGCGTGAATCTCTTCGCTATGCGCAAGCTTTTCCTGGCTGATGGCCAACTCGCGTTCATTCTTGACCGTGCTTTCCACAAGTTCGCGCAGGCGCTGTACCATGTAGTTGAACTTGGAAGAGAGCAAGGTCATTTCATCAGAGCTGCTGACCATGGTGTGGGCCTCTTCAAACTGGCCCTTTTCAACATGATCCATGGCAGAAACCAGCCTGCGGATCGGTGCATCAACATAAACCAGAAGAAATGCCGTGATTGTCAGAATCAGGATAATCAGCATGACACCGGAGGCGATCATCGTTGCGTTGCGGCCACTGCTCTGCATGTTTGACAGTGCGTCGAGGGACAGTTGCAGGTTCATGACTCCCAGCACCTTGATCGATTCATCGTGACAGCTGTAACAGATCTGCTGATTGTATATCGGCACGATGGAGTTGAAATGCTCATGATCGGAAACGGAGCTGGAAAAGGAGAAGTTGCCGGTACGATAGGCCATTAATTCTGAAGTGGAGACCAGATCGCCTATCTCCTCGGGACTTGCTGCCATGAGGATGCGACCTGATTCATCAAAAATACGAACATTATTTATGGCCGACTCGTTTTTGATCTTGCCGAGGATATGACCGACCTGGTCATTCTTGCCATTTGCCATGTCCGTGATGATACTGTTGCGGATCGTCTCGGCCAGCATGCGACCATGCTCTGCCGCCATTTTGCCAAGCATGGCTTTCTGTGTCTGCAGATTGTACCAGGTCGTCAGGCCGATAGCGACCATCAGGATGACGCAGCACAGACCGAGAAATTTTATCTTAAGTGAATTCATGATCCGAAATTAAGAAACCCCATTCAGTGTAACCTAAGAGAATTGCGCCATATCACGCAGTCAACGTCATATGGCGTTAACGCGCAGATGATGCGACAGTTGCCTTTAAGAGAACAATAACGACTTAACTTGACTCTCTTCGCAGATCTCTATAGTTTATCTTGTTTGACGGTGCGGGAAAAACGCCATTAACGCACGAATCGTTGTTTGAATAAGCCAAAATCATAGTGCATATTGTCAAAAATTTTGCAAAAAGCACACCACAAAAGCATAGTAAGGATATTATCTTCAGCTCATGTTCTCCGAATCCCTGGTCGTTGTGCTTAGCGTTGTTTTGATCGTTGAAGGCATTCCGTGGTTTCTTTCTCCGCGCGGTACCAAACGCATGCTGATTGAGCTCTCCAGAATGAATGACTCCTCTCTGCGTGTCATTGGCCTTGTTTTTATGCTGACGGGTTTATTGCTCGTTTACCTGGTGAAGGGCCATTAGCTTATATGTATAAATGTATATTCTTGCAACGACAAATGTATGTTTTTAACTGAGTACGATTTTGATCTTCCGCCAGAATTGATTGCTCAACAGCCCCTTGGTGATCGTTCTGCTTCTCGCCTGCTGCTGCTCAACCGAGTGAGCGAACAGATTGCACACCAGCAATTTAACTCGCTGCCGGGTCTTCTTCGAGAAGGTGATCTGTTGGTGCGTAATGAAACCCGGGTCTTGCCTGCCCGGTTGCTTGGCAGGAAGCAGAGCGGCGGGCAGATCGAGGTTTTACTGGTTCGTCGGTGCGACGCAGCAAAGAATATCTGGCGTTGTATGACGCGCAGTTCCAAACCGGTACGGGTCGGTAGTTGGCTTGAATTCCCGGAAGGGATTTGCGGAGAAGTCACTGGCGAAGAAGATGATGGACAACGACTGGTTCATTTCTCCTGCCAAGGTGATTTTCTCAAGGCTCTGGAGCGCGCTGGTCATATGCCTCTGCCGCCCTATATCCGGCGCGAAGATCATGATCTCGACAAAGAACGTTACCAGACGGTGTTTGCCAAGAACCCCGGGGCAGTCGCAGCACCGACTGCGGGATTGCATTTTAGTGAAGAGACCTTTGCTGCATTGACTGCACGCAATATTGATGTCTGCGGTGTGACTCTGCATGTCGGTCCTGGCACTTTCTTGCCGGTTCGTTGTGAGAACCTGAACGAGCATCGCATGCATTCGGAGGCCTATGAGGTTCCACAGGCAAGTGCAGAACAGATCAATGCTGCACGTGCTGACGGCCGTCGCATTGTTGCCTTGGGGACGACAGTGACCCGAACGCTCGAGCATGCTGTAAATGATCAAGGTCTGCTCCAGGCCGGACAGGGTGAAACAGATCTTTTTATCCTGCCGGGATTCAGATTCCGCATGGTCGATGCCCTGATCACCAACTTTCACCTGCCCAAGTCGACACTGCTTGTGCTGGTCTCAGCTTTTGCCGGACGAGATTTTATTCTCGAGGCTTATCGGGAGGCCGTTGACCGTGGTTATCGTTTTTTCAGCTATGGCGATTGCATGCTGATTGAATAGTGCCAGGAGTGAGGCATGAGGAGTGAGGAGAGAGTGCATAAAGAGTTGCCGCACACCGGGCCGGTGCAATTCAGGCTGCAGAAAGTGTGTCATGACACACAAGCGCGTCGCGGGACTTTGCATACGCGCAGAGGGGATATCGAGACACCAGCCTTCATGCCGGTTGGTACCCAGGGCACAGTCAAGGGGATGCTCCCCGAACAACTTAAAGAGATCGGTGCCCAGATTATTCTCGGCAACACCTATCATCTTTACCTGCGTCCCGGCCATGAACGCCTGGCGCGCCTGGGCGGCTTGCATCATTTCATGAATTGGGATCGGCCGATTCTTACCGACAGTGGTGGTTTTCAGGTTTTCAGCCTGGGAACTCTGCGCAAAATTGATGAAACGGGCGTACGTTTCCAGTCTCATCTCGACGGTGGCGCACATGTTCTGACTCCGGAATTGTCTATTGCCATCCAGGAAGCTCTCGGTTCCGATATCATGATGGTTTTTGATGAGTGTATCCCTCATCCTGCCGCACACTCGTATGTCGCCGAATCGACGGCCCGTTCCAGCCGTTGGGCAGCACGCTGTAAAATGGCTCGCAGCGATGAAAGTGCCGCCTTGTTCGGAATTGTGCAGGGTGGAATGGAAAAAGAGCTGCGCCGGCAGAGTATCGAGGATTTACTGGAGACGGGTTTTGACGGCTATGCCCTGGGTGGTCTTTCCGTGGGCGAATCAGCGGAGGTCATGTATCAGGTCATGGAGTGGTCACTGCCGCTGCTGCCACAGGACAAACCCCGCTATGTCATGGGCGTAGGAACGCCTGAAAATCTGGTTGAAGCGGTCTCCCGAGGGGCTGACATGTTCGATTGCGTCATGCCGACGCGCAATGCCCGCAACGGCGTGCTCTTTACCGGTTTCGGTAAAATCAGTATTAAACAGGCACGGTTTATTGAGGATGAAATGCCGGTTGATCCTGCGTGCTGCTGCTATGTTTGCCGCAACTACAGCCGTGCATATTTGCGCCATCTTTATCAAAGTAACGAAATCCTCGCATCGGTATTGAATACTACCCACAACTTGTATTACTATCTGCACCTCATGCACGATATGAGGGTTGCGATCTCTGCCGGTATGTTCAAGGCCTTTCGCGAAGAGTTCTACCGAAAACGCATTCCAGCCGGTGAAGCCTGAAGGTTTTCGCCGTTCCGTATGATTGACGATCTAAATCTTTAAGTATCTGCTACAAGGAGGAAAAAATCATGTTTGCAACGAATGCTTATGCTATGGCCGGTGGTGCTGATCAGCAGGCGGGTGGTTCCGGAATGGAAGGAATCGTCATGCTGGTGATCATGTTTGCGATCTTCTACCTCTTGCTGATTCGCCCGCAGCAAAAGCGTGCCAAGCAGCACAAGGCTTTGATTGAAAATCTGAAAGCAGGCGATCAGGTGGTAACCGCCGGCGGTATTCATGGCAAAGTTGTGGCCGTTCAGGACACCTTGGTAACCATGGAGATTGCCAGCAACGTTCGCATCAAGATCAACCGCAGTGCGGTCGTCGGTACCAAGACTGAACAACTGGAAGAGTAGCGAGCTTCAGGTCCATCCGGAAACTCCGAATGTGCCCTGCAGACGTTTACAGGGGAAAGAACCTTTTTTCGCGAACTAGATCGCGGCAAAAAGCGGCTCCCTCATGAATAATGAGAACAGGACGATCCGCTGACAGCGGATCGGTTGAAAGGAGATGCAACAGAATGTCCAATAGCCTTAAGATTCGGACCGGCCTGGTGCTGGGCTGCCTCGTGCTGGCTCTGGTTTCGCTTGGTCCAACACTCTTCGGCAGCAACCTGCCGGACTGGTGGCGCAAGGCCTTTGATCCGATTCATCTTGGCCTGGACTTGCAGGGTGGGATGCACCTGGTTCTTGGTGTCGATGCCGAAAAAGCGGTAGAAAGCCGCCTTGATACGGTTGTCGATCAGACTGAGGAACTGCTGCGCGAAAAGGATATTATTTTCAAGCGGGTTGATCGGTCTTCCGGTAATCGCATTGTCATCACTGTGTATGACGAGGAAGCCGGTGACAAGGCCGATGCCATGATGGCCGATGCCTTTCCCAATCTCGAAGCAATGACTTTAATGTCCGAAGGCGGTTATATCCAGAAGAATTACCGCCTGAGCGACAGTGAAGTTGAGGCAGTGCGCGAATATGCTGTTCGCCAGGCACTTGAAACCTTGCGCAACCGTGTTGACCAGTTCGGCGTCAGTGAACCGACCCTGCAACGTCAGGAGGGCAATCGCATCCTGATTCAGCTTCCGGGCGTCAAGGATCCTCAGCGCGCTATCGACCTGCTCGGCAAAACGGCGCGTCTTGAGTTCAAAATGGTGATGGAGAATGTCAACCCCCAGGATGCCGTCGCCGGCAATCTGCCGGAGGGCGGACAACTGCTTTATGAGCGTCGCGTGGATCCGCGTACGGGTGCAACCTCCGAGAGCCCGATTGTGGTCGAGGATAAAACCATCCTGACTGGCGATCTGCTCGCTGATGCTCAGGTGCGGATTGACAATCGGTTTAACGATTCCTACGTGGCGATCGATTTCAATGCGATCGGTGCCAAGCGTTTTGACCAGATTACCGCGGCCAATGTCGGCAAGCGTATGGCCATTGTCCTGGATGACACTGTCTATTCAGCTCCGGTTATTCGCGAACGGATCTCCGGGGGCAGCGCCCAGATCAGCGGCAGCTTTACCGAGCAGGAGGCGACCGACCTGGCGATCATCCTGCGTGCTGGCTCACTGCCGGCGCCGGTCGAAATTCTCGAGAATCGTACCGTAGGGCCGTCTTTGGGGCAGGATTCAATCAACCAGGGGATTCTTTCTATCATGATCGGTGGTTTACTGGTGATGGTAGCCATGTTGATTTACTACAAATTGTCCGGTGTTGTGGCCAATGTAGTGCTGATCCTGAACCTGGTCCTGATCATGGCCATCTTGTCGATACTCGGTGCAACCCTGACCTTGCCCGGGATCGCCGGCATCGTGCTGACCATCGGTATGGCGGTTGATGCCAATGTCTTGATCTTTGAGCGTATCCGCGAAGAACTGCGTTTGGGACGGACGGCCAGAGCTGCCCTGGAAGCCGGTTTCGAAAAAGCAAAGCTGACAATTATCGATGCGAATGTGACGACACTGATTGCCGCTTTGGTGCTTTTCCAGTTCGGTACCGGTCCGGTCAAAGGCTTCGCCGTGACCTTGTCGGTGGGCATCATTTCTTCACTCTTTACCGCAGTGATCGTGTCTCGACTGATTTTCGATCTTTACCTGTCGCGCGGCAAAGTGGACCGTTTGAGTATCTAGGAGTTCTCAATGCAGATTATCAAGCATGATATTAATATCGACTTTGTCGGCAAGCGCAAGCTGGCCCTGATACTTTCAGGAGTTGTCATCCTGTTGGGCCTGGTGTCGTTGGCGGTTAAGGGAGGCCCAAATCTCGGCATTGACTTTGTCGGCGGCACCCTGGTGCAGGTTAAATTTACCGAGAGCACCGATGCAGCCAAAATCAAGGACGGTCTTGCCTCCCTGGATCTCGGTTCGGTGGTCGTACAGCGCTTCGGCGACGATCCCAACGAATTCCTGATCCGCGTTCAGGAAAGTACCAAAGGAAAAGATCTCTCCGGGATGATTTCCGAAAGCCTCAATTCAGTCTATGGTGAGGGCATGGTTGATCTTCGCCGTGTGGAAATGGTGGGTCCGCAGGTTGGTAAGGATCTGCGTGAAAAAGGCATCCTGTCACTCGTCTATGCCATGATCGGCATCCTGGTCTATATTTCATGGCGATTTGAACTGCGCTATGCTATCGGCGCCATTGTTGCCCTGTTGCACGATGTGCTGATCACGGTTGGTGCTTTTTCAATCACGGGTCGGGAAATCGACCTGCCGATCATTGCGGCTTTTCTGGCAATTATCGGTTACTCGCTTAATGACACCATCATTGTTTACGACCGGATTCGCGAAAATTACGGCAAACACAAGAAGAAGGGTTTCAGCGCGGTTGTTAACCACTCCATCAACGAAACCCTGTCAAGAACCATATTGACTTCAGGAACGACCCTGCTGGTTGTGCTGGCTCTCTTTATTTTTGGAGGCGGTGTCATTCACAACTTTGCCTTTGCCATGCTTGTAGGGATTCTGGTTGGTACCTACTCGTCGATTTTTGTTGCCAGCCCGGTGTTGATTTTCTGGGATGATTATCGTTCCAAAGGGCAGAAAAAAGCGGTTGTTGAAGGGGGTACCCAATGAAAAGAGAAACCCTGTTAATTGCCGTTGTGACACTGGTCGCAGGTTGCATTATCGGTTTCATCGCGGGTCAGAAAAGTTCCGGTCCGAGTGCGCCGGTCACCTCCGGTTCCACCGCCGGCCCGGCACCAACCGTGAATCTGCAACAGAAGATCACTGAGCTGAAAAATATCGTCGCGACTGATCCTGCTAATTTCCAGGCCTGGGTCGCTCTCGGCAATGAGTATTTTGACAGCAACAAGTTTATGGACGCGATCGAAGCTTATGACAAGGCTTTGGCAATCCAACCGAATTCACCGGATGTTCTTACCGATCAGGGGGTCATGTTCAAACGCCTGGGATGGTTTGATCGCGCCATCGGCAATTTCAATAAAGCCAATGAAATCGACCCGACCCATGCCACCAGTGTTTACAATTTAGGGGTAGTCTATCGATACGACTTGCAGGATTTCCCCAAAGCCCAGGAAGCCTGGACGCGCTTTCTGGAAATCAGCCCGACCGGCCCCGGCTCGGATCGCGTCCGTCAGGATCTTGAGTTTTTACGGACGCATCCGCCGACTCAAAAATAGTCTCCAGCTCATAATCGGATCGGAACTTGTTTCCGGTCCGATTGTTTTCTATCGATGCTGTAACCGGTAATAAAAGTCTACAAACATTTAACGCAAAGTAACAAAGATCCCGGCAAAGACGCCAAACAACATGAGCTTGCGGCAGCTTTTGTCATGAGCCTTTTCAAGATATCGAATATGCTCCGTTTTTCTTCCAAGCTGATGCGTTTTTTGCCTTCTGCTGTGTTCTGCCTGCTGCTTGCAGGTTGTTTCGTCGGTCAGAAACCGGTTGTGCGTGGTGTCCTCCACGGTGACTTGCTGTGGCAGGGTGAGGTCTTTGTTGCCGGGGATGTTATTCTTGAAGAGGATGTCAAGTTGATCATTCTGCCGGGGACCAGAGTACGCTTCATGCCTCCTGAAGACGGTCCCGGCGGATTGGTTGAGCATCCGTACTTTTCTGGTAGTGAACTGATTATCAAAGGGACAATCCATGCCGTCGGCACTGCTACGGAGCCAATTATATTCGAAGCTTTTGTGGCAGATGCCGAAGCCGGGTTCTGGGGAGCGATCAATCTGGAGGGAAGTCTGGAAGCCGTATTTGAGTATTGTCTCTTTCGTCAAGCAGACAGTGCCATCCACAGTCGGGATTCGCAGGTCTATATCGAGCAATCGGTATTTGAAAATAATCTGGTTGGTATTCGTTTCCATGATTCGGAAATACTCATCGAACAGAATCTCTTTCATAATAACCATACCGGCATCCGCTTTCATTTCGGTTCCCCGGTTATCTGTGAAAACCAATTTCTGGAAAATCGTGTCAACCTTTTTGTCACATCGCACCCTCACGATTATCATATAGAGAACAACTCTTTCGGGACACCCGCTGAATATCAGGTGGTTTTCGGTGAGGAGGTCCCGGAGGATGTCAGCATGCCGCGCAATTACTGGGGCAGTGCAAATTCCTCTTCCCATGACGGTTCATTCTATGACGGTCGCCGCAGTCCCTATCTCGGCCAGGTGCTGATTGAGCCGCAACGTTCATCGCCGCCAATTCGCGCAGGTGTGTCATGGAGCCCGTAACCGGCCGGCTTTGGGTGCCGCGCAATGAATCCCCGGATTCTTCAGTACTCATTGAATTTCAGGAGCAGTTGCAACTCTCGCAACTTGTCGCGCGGCTGCTGGTCGGCCGCGACTATTCCCTTGAGTCCGCACGCCGTTTTCTGACTGCACGTCTTACCGACCTGCCTGATCCCTTTTTGCTCCCGGATATGGATATCGCAGTGTCCCGCCTGCACACGGCTCTTGAAAATGGCGAAAAGATCGCCATTCATGGCGATTATGATGTCGACGGCATCACAGGGACCGCCCTGCTGTTCGCAGGCCTGGCCGCGCTCGGCGATAGCGAACTGGCATACCATATCCCTTTGCGTCTGCGTGATGGCTATGGCCTTTCGGCAGAGGCTTTGAAGGAAGCCGCCGCCAGGGGAACGCGGGTTGTCGTCTCCGTCGATTGCGGCGTCACGGCTCATGCCGAGGCCACCCTGGCCAATGAACACGGTATCGATCTGATCATAACCGATCATCACCAGCCGCCAGCGACTCTGCCTGATGCATTCGCCGTGATTAATCCACAGCGACAGGATTCCGTTTTTCCGTTTCGAAGCCTCGCCGGCGTAGGCGTCGCCTTCTTTCTCCTGGTCGCTTTGCGCAAACGATTGCGAGACACCGGTTGGTTTGCCGACCGCCCGGAGCCTGATCTGCGCCAATATCTGGACCTGGTAGCGCTGGGAACAATTGCCGATCTGGTTCCCCTGCAGGGAGTCAACCGTACTCTGACTCGTTATGGACTGGCTCTGCTTGACACGGATCATCGAATCGGCGTCAGAGCTTTGAAGCAGGTGGCCGGGGTCAAAGAGATTAACAGCGGGGTGGTTGGTTTTCAGCTGGCACCGCGCCTGAATGCTGCCGGACGCATGGAAGATGCAGGCCTCGGCGTCGAGCTGCTCTTGGAGCAGGACATGCCCCGTGCATTGAATATGGCACGCTACCTGGACCAGTGCAATCGCGAGCGGCAGAGTCTGGAAAAACAAACATTACAAGAGGCTGAAGTCGCTGTCGCAGGACTTCCGGCCGGCCATACGCACGTCATTGTCCTCGCCGGAGAAGCTTGGCATCCGGGGGTGATCGGTATCGTCGCCAGCCGATTGGTTGAGCGTTATGGCCGACCGACAGTCATGATCGCCTTGGCCGGTGAGCGCGGCAAAGGGTCGGCACGTTCAATCCGTGGTTACCACCTCTACCAGGGCCTGCAGTCCTGTGCTGGTCACCTTGTGGCATTCGGTGGCCACGAAATGGCTGCCGGGATGAGCCTGGACAAGGGTCAGCTGGCCGGCTTTGCTGCAGCGCTCGAGGCTCATGCCAGGGAATCGCTGTCCGATGAGGATCTGATCCCGAAGCTTCCTCATGATGGCGTGCTGCTGCTGGAAGAGATTGATCTCGAAGCCCTTCGACAAATAGAAGGAATGGCTCCGTTCGGCATGGGAAATCCTGAACCCTTGCTGGTCATTGAATCAGTGCGTGTCATGCGGGTCCAGACCGTAGGCGATCATCATTTGCGCTTTACCGTTTGCCAGGGGGCTTTCAGTCACCCGGCTATCGCTTTCGGCATGCTCGCACGTCGCAACGAATTTCAAGGGGAGGTCGATCTGCTGGTAACGCCTCAGATTAACATTTATAAAAATCGTGAGTCGGTGCAGTTAAGGGTCAGGGATGTGCGGCCTTCATCCCTTACTTCTCATCACTTGCATGTCCCTTAAGATAGACAAACCAGTAAGCAATACCGACAAAAACCACACCGCCGATAATGTTGCC
>JAVVDT010000059.1:0-11629 GCA_032250875.1 Desulfuromonadales bacterium
GCTGCCGGTGTAGCGGGTGATATCCGACGTGACGATCACCACGCGCTCGCCAGGGCCGACAATCTCCAACAGTGTTGGCGTGCCGAGAGGATTTGCCAGCGCCCTGTGAATTTCGGTCGTCGGATCAGGCAGGTTCTGCGGAGCCTTGGCAGTTACAAGACGTGTCTGCAGCTCAAGCTGCAGGACTTTTGTGCCGTATTTCAAGGACAAGTTCGCCAAATTGATGTCTCCACTAGTCAGTGTTCCATTCTAGGCCGGCTTGGATGCTTCTGGCAAGTCATTCGCGGCTCATCGTTGACAGTCTTTGTCGACAGGCCTAGAATACCCCATTTGTCACTTCATAAGCCAAAGGTTTAACTTGAAACAAAAGACGATCTACAGTTGTCAGCAGTGCGGCTTGCAGAGTCCCAAGTGGATGGGGAAGTGTCCCGATTGCGGTCAGTGGAACTCTTTGGTCGAAGAGACCGTGACGGTCGCGAAAAAGGGCGGACGCACGGTTCCCCTGCGTTCCGAAAGCAACCCGGTGCGATTGTCCGAGGTCACGGCGACCGATGAGGACCGTCTGCATTGCGATATTGCCGAATTCGACCGGGTGCTTGGCGGCGGCGTGGTGCCCGGTTCATTCACCCTGATCGGCGGCGACCCGGGCATCGGCAAGTCGACATTGCTGCTGCAGGCCGCCGGCGGCTGGACCAAGGCCGGGCCGGTGCTTTACGTCACCGCCGAAGAATCGACCCGTCAGGTCAAGCTGCGGGCCGGGCGTCTCAATGTGGTCGCGCAAGATCTTTACCTGCTGGCGGAGACCTCTCTGGAAGGGGTCCTTGAGCGGGTCAGGGAGCTGAAGCCGGCTTTTCTGGTGGTTGATTCGATCCAGACCGTTTTTACCGCGTCGCTGGAGTCGGCGCCGGGCAGTGTCAGTCAGGTGCGCGAGTGCGCTGCCCGCCTCATGCATCTTGCCAAGGGCGAGGATGTGCCGACCTTCATTGTCGGCCATGTCACCAAAGACGGCTCGATTGCCGGCCCGCGCATGCTCGAACACATGGTGGACACCGTGCTCTACTTTGAAGGTGATGCCGGACACCCCTACCGGATTCTGCGTGCGGTCAAGAATCGTTTTGGTTCGACCAACGAAATCGGCGTGTTCGAAATGAAGGATGCCGGCTTGAGCGAGGTGCCGAATCCGTCTGAGTTGTTTCTCGCCGAGCGCCCGGCAGATGCCGCAGGCAGCGTCGTCGTTCCGGCCATGGAAGGCTCCCGGCCGATCCTGGTAGAACTTCAGGCTCTGGTTTCGGGCGCTGCCTATGGCAACCCCCGCCGCACCGCAATGGGGATCGATTCCAATCGTGTTTCATTACTGGTCGCCATACTGGAAAAGAAGGTCGGCTACGCCGTGCTGGCACAGGATATCTTTGTCAATGTTGCCGGCGGGGTGCGGCTTGCCGAACCGGCGGTAGATCTCGGCGTGGTTGCCGCGCTGGCTTCCAGCCATCTTAACCGGCCAATCGATGAACGTACCGTGCTCTTCGGTGAAGTGGGCCTGGCCGGGGAAGTCCGTGCGGTTTCCCGTCCGGAGCTGCGCGTCAACGAAGCGGCGCGGCTCGGTTTCAACCGCTGTCTGCTGCCGGCCGGTAACCTGAAAAATCTCGATCAACCCAAAGGCATGCAGTTGATCGGGGTGCGCAGTGCGGCTGAGGCGCTGGAAAATTTGTTCAATTGACGTGGCGCGCGGCGCCTGAAGAGTGAGGACCAAGCGATGACTGATCTGACTCATTTCGATGCTGATGGCAAGGCGATCATGGTGGATGTCGGTGACAAGGCAAATACACACAGAATCGCTGTGGCGCGTGGTGCCGTAACCATGCAACCGGAGACCCTCGCACGCATCCTTGAAGACCGCGTGGAAAAGGGCGACGTGTTCGCTGTGGCGCGCCTGGCCGGAATCATGGCGGCAAAGAAGACTTCGGACCTGATCCCTCTGTGCCATCCTCTACTGATCAGTAGCATCACCGTGGAATTCTCGCCAGATACGGAGCGCTCACGAGTGGAAATCGAGACAGTTGTCAAGGTCAACGGCCAGACCGGCGTGGAGATGGAGGCGCTGACCGCGGTATCGGTTGCCGGACTGACCATCTATGACATGTGCAAAGCTATGGACAAAACCATGACCATTGGCACAATTCGTCTGGCAGAGAAAAAAGGTGGTCGCAGCGGCCACTTCGTCAACCCCGGAGAGTCAATCAAGTGAACCAGACACGTACCTTCGTTATTCGCCGGGCCTTTGTCGTACCGATGGGGCTGTTGATCGCCTTAACGCTGACGCTGCTGGCGGTTTGTATAATCCAGGGACAGCCGCTTGCCAAGGCCATCATCCTGGCGGTCTTGATCGTACCTCTGGCAGTGCTTTTTGTTGAGAGTGCTTTTCGCCGCATAGTCGTAGATCAAG
The DNA here is from genome assembly GCA_032250875.1 of Desulfuromonadales bacterium. Classification (GTDB taxonomy): domain Bacteria; phylum Desulfobacterota; class Desulfuromonadia; order Desulfuromonadales; family BM103; genus M0040. The sequence goes on from JAVVDT010000059.1 coordinate 2,444, forward strand.
CTGCAGTGACGGCATATCGCCCTTTTCGCCAGCGGCAGATTATGTTTGCCGATGTCACCGGCCTGGAGACGGTTCAGGTGCGCAGCCGGGTTTTTATGACCCTGATGGCCGGACCTGATGATTTTCTCATTATCTCCAACTCTTACGCGGACTTTCCTGCCCTGGTGAGAGCCCTGGTCGACGCGGTTCCCGAAGGTACAGTGACCGAAGAGACACAAAAGCTGGCAGAGCAGCCGACCCTCAGACATGCGGACATCTTTACGGTGTGGTTTGCTATCATCGCGCTATGCTACGTGCTGATCGCCCAGTTCAAAGGCTGAACTGGCATTTAGGTGGCATTTAGGTTGACTTGATGGTAGATTTCATTTAATTTATGCCCGTTTAATCAGAGGAGTTTCCTTATGAATAAAGCCAAGTTGGAGGAGTTTCGTAAACTTCTTCAGGAACAGATGGATCAGTTGTTGCGCGAGGCCGACAAGACGGTCTTGGAAATGACTGATGAAAAGACCAACTTCCCTGATCCAACCGACCGGGCGTCGCTCGAATCCGACCGCAATTTCGAGTTGCGTATCCGTGATCGCGAGCGCAAGCTGATTTCCAAGATTCGTGAGGCACTTGATCGTATTGAAGCCGGTGACTTCGGTGAGTGCGAAGATTGTGGTGATCAGATCGGCGAAGCACGCTTAAAGGCACGGCCGGTAACAACCTTGTGCATCGAGTGCAAGACCGAGCAGGAACGTCAGGAAAAAATCGGCTGATCCAATTTGGTCTTCGCCGGCAGACGAAAGGTTGTCATGCTGAGCGAACAATTCGAACCTGATAATGAAGCGGCGGCTTCGACAAGAAGTCTCTCCGCCATTGATTTACGATCAATACTACCCCGCTTATCGCTAAAGGCCGGCCTGGCAGTTTATCTGTCGGTCGGCCTTTTGCTTTTCCTGTTGAGCCGTTCTAATCCCCTGCTGATTCATGCCCTGATTGAACTCTCCAGCATCGCTTTGTCAACAGCGATATTCCTGATCGGCTGGAATACCAGGAATCTGGTTCGCTACCAGTTTTTTACGATCCTGACTGTCGGTTTTTTTGCTGCAGGTCTGGTTGATCTGCTGCAGACGCTGACCTACAAAGGCATGCAGCTTGCCCCTGTTGCCAGCGCCGATATGGCAACCCAATTGTGGCTCGTTGCCAGAACCCTGGGTGCTTTTGCTTTCCTCTGCGCAACCTTCAGCCTGGGGCGTAAAGAAAACTACTTTACAGCCCGGGAATGGCTGCTCGGATTTCTGCTCGGTGGCGCCGGCATCCTGGCCTTGATCTGGCCGCTTGGAATTTTCCCGAGCTGTTTTGTTGAAGGGCAGGGGCTGACTTCCTTTAAGGTCTATGGTGAATATTTTATCCTTGGCTTGTTTTGTCTGGCTGCGGCACTGCTCTGGATTCGCAAGCAGTGCTTGCATCGAAACATAGTGACGCTGTTGCTGCTCGCTATTGCCGTGAGTCTCTTGTCCGAGCTGATGCTTGCGTTCTATATGAATCTCTTTGCCTTCACAAATTTTCTCGGGCATTACTTGAAGCTTGGAAGTGCCTTGCTGATTTATTACGCCCTGGTCGAGGGAACGCTGCGTTCTCCTTTTGCCGCGCTTTTCAATGATATCGGCCAGTCTTACCAGGAACTGAATCGAGAGCTGCATCGGCGCGTTACGGCAGAAAAAAAACAGGAGGTTGCTCATCAGGAAGCTGCGTTGCTCTACCAGATGTCCCGTGCCATGCACAGCACGCTCAATCTTGATGAACTGGCCCATCTGGCGCTCTCTGCTGCGACTGGTGTCGAAGCCGGAGGCTTTGAGCGAGCCATGCTTTTTACAGTCAATAGACGTACCGGCATGCTGCAGGGGATGCTTGGTGTTTCCCTGGAGATGGCTTCAATAATTCTGCCGGCGGGAGAGAATTCCCTGGCCTGGGAACATTTGCGTCTCGATGAACAGTCTCGCGAAGCGCAGCGCAGAGAACCCTTTAACCAGAAGGTCATCAAGCAGCGCCTGCCTCTCGACAAAGACGATAATGCGCTGGCCAGAGCTTTTCTTGAGAAACAAGTGGTACTGATTCCACATCCGGATGGCGAGCCGCCGGGAGGCAAGCGGCTCGCGGAAACCCTTGAGCTTGGTCCTTATGCCTGTGCCCCGTTGACCGGGCGTGAACAGATTATGGGTGTCTTGCTCGTAGATAATCCATTCAGCGGACAGGAGATCTCTCCTGCCCGCAAGCGATTCCTGGAGCTTTTTGCCAGCCAGGCTGGATCAGCTCTGGATAATGCCGGCCTGATGAAGCGGCTGAAAATGGCACATGACAACCTCCAGGATATTCAAGAACAACTGATCCATGGCGAAAAGATGGCGGTACTAGGTGAAATGGCTGCCCAGGTTGCACACGAATTGCGAAACCCGCTGGTCTCGATTGGCGGCTTTGCTCAGCGCTTGGCAAAACAAGAATTAAATGATCCAAAAGCCAATGAATACGCAGGTATCATTGCCCGTGAAGTCCGCCGCATGGAAGAGATGCTCGGCAATATTTTGGCGTTCAGCAAGAAACAGATGGTTTGTCTTGAGGAATGCAACCTGAGAGAGGTGCTGCAGGAGGTTTTTGACCTCGAGTATGACCTTTGCCAACGCCAGAACATCAAAATTGTCAGCGATCTGCAGTCTGATTTGCCGAATATTATTGGTGATTATCGTCAACTGCGCCAGGTTTTTTTGAATCTTGTGGTCAACGCCCGGCATGCCATGAGCAACGGAGGGGTTCTGAAGGTCAGGGCAATGGTCGGGTCTCTGCGTGGTGAGGATGCGGTCGTGGTCGAGTTTGAGGATACGGGCGGTGGCATCAGTCCGGAAGTGATGCGCAATATCTTTAACCCCTTTTTCTCAACCTACGCCAAGGGCACTGGTCTGGGACTTTCTATTTCGCACCGGATTATCGCCCATCATTACGGCGAGATAGAAGTAATAAATGGTGAGCAAGGTGCGCGCTTTATCGTGACATTGCCGGTGGCACAGACCAAGGTAGCCAAGGCTGACAGTGCCGATCTTGAACCGTTAAATTAGAGCGTGTTTGGGGCTGTAGCTCAGCTGGGAGAGCGACGCGTTCGCAACGCGTAGGTCGTCGGTTCGATCCCGATCAGCTCCACCAATTAAATCAAGGGGTTAGGCGCTTTCGCTTAACCCCTTGTTTTGTTGCAATTAGCGGTGTGGACCCTGGTATGGACTTTCATACGGTGCAAAACGGGCTGTTGGCAAGTAGATTTTAGAATTGACCTGTTCAGATTTTATCATCAGCTGCCAGGAAATCCTTCTTCTCTGAAACAGGAACAACCATTGTGTAGAAATCGTTTTATGCAGGGTTCGTTGCGTTAGGGGTTCTTTTTGCAACAACCGAAAACCTGTGTCGGCGTAGTACAAGTCCATTTCTGAAGAGTTTTTCATCCATATCCCTGTGACTTATCGTTTCCGACTCCCTGCCGACTCGCCCCCCCCTCGACACAATTGCCTCCCGCTCATTACTCAACCTTGGCCTCACATGTGAGCTGAATAAACGCCTTTTCCAAGTCTAAAATTCATTTTTTATTTCCACATATTTTAGTGGTGAAGTTAAAAAACAAATACACAGAAAAAATGCTGGACTATAATTTTATAAGCCATATATAATGTGAAATAAATAATTAAACATATTTCAGATCTGGTCTCAGGTTCGCCACCTGACAGGCCAGTAAATTTGCGGGAGGAGGTGAACAGTAAAGTGTGCAGGCGACACAAAACAGTTTCTTAAATCCTAAAAGCTTAATGGAGGTAAATTATGATTCGCCGCAGGTTGTTTTACGGTTTGATCATCGCTATCTGTACGACCGCTCTGATTTTGGGTGGCTGCAGTGATGATGATAACGACCCGGTTGTCTCTCCGCCAGCAGAGACAGACGGTGCGGGATCAGTGAGTGGAACGAGTGCTACGGCAAGCGAAGACTTGACCGAAATCGCCATCCGATTGGATGCGGTTCTGGCTCTCGGCTACAACACCACCAATCCCGATGCCCTCGCCAAACTCCTCTTTGATGAGAATGCAGCCAATGATCCCTTCATCCTTGATACCCGGGAGCCTGCGGACTATGCCGCCGGTCACATCCCGGGAGCCATCAATATTCCCCTGCAGGATCTGGCTCAGGCTCTCCTGGACGGCACCTCCGGAATTCCCTACGACCGCGAGGTTGTGGTAGCCTCTTACTGGGGTAACGATGGCAATATGGCAAGTCTGTTGGTAAACGCTGCCCGTATTGAGGATCCGGTTGCCCAGAAGGCAGCCATAGATGCCAAGACGGCTCTGCCCTACCCGAAATCGACCGGCCTGTTCCAGGGGATGACATCCTGGTCCTTCCGTCGGGATCTCGTTCCTGCCGGCACCCGTTTTGACGATGCTCTGGCGGCCGACGTAGTGGTCGAGAAAGCGACTGAAGCTGCTGCGGTGACCGCATTGCCTCAAGGTCTGTATCCGGCCTTTACGGCATTCTCGGTTGCGGCGGATACGGTAATCGAGAAGATTCTCGTTCGGGCAAATAACTACCTGAATTCAGTACCGAGTCAGTTCGATCTCCAGGTCTATCCTTCAGCTTTGGCGGCGAACCTCGAAGACGGCGACGCCACTAACGATCCTCAGATTGTCAGTGTTCGCAGCGGCGCTCATTATGCCCTTGGACATGTCCCCGGCTCGATCAATATCGCTTACCAGCAGGTGGCGAAATTGGCCAACGCTGACCTGATCGATCCGACCAAACCCGTTGTGGCGTATTGCTACACGGGGCATACCGGTTCTCTGAGCACCATGGCCTTGGGAATTCTGGGCTACCCGGTCAAAAACCTCCTCTACGGGATCAATGGCTGGAACACAAGTTCTTCGATTGCCTCGGGTCAATTGGTGAATTTCGATCTGATGAAGGCTTGGGATTTTCCCATCAACGACGGGGATGCCGGCGATCTCATGAGTCTGGCCGATTATGAGCCGCCCACAGGCTGTGTCGAGTGTCACACGAGCCTGACGGCCGTGTTCTATGACCGTGAGGTGGCCAACCCGCCGGTTGCGGCCATCGTGGTGGAATCAGAAGGCGAAGGCTGAGGCGGTTCTGTGACGCCCGTGCCGGCGTCAAAAAAATTCTGGATCTTCAACGGTTCCGTCGAGCAGTATCCTTCCGTTCTTTCACGCGACAGTGTCCATATCACACTTACCTGTACCAACTGCCACAGCGGAGATAATTCCGTCAGCTCCCGCGAAATGGCTCATTCCGGCGGTTTCGCCGCCACAGTGACTTCTGAAAAGTGTAGCCAATGCCATGCCGATATCGTCTCAAGTTCGGCAAATGGATTGCATACCTCTCTGGGTGGTTACAATACTATCTTGATGGCTCGCGGCTTCGACATGAATGATCCCACTTCTGCCGCACGTTTTGAGCAGCAGTGCACCAAGTGTCATACCGCTGTGGGTACCGGCGCATCTGCTGCGACTGCCTGCGGCCAGTGCCATATCTCTGTCCCGGCAACTGCCGGTGGCGGCCTGATCAGCGGCCATAGCTTCAACCAGACCCCTTCCATGGACAACAACTGTACTGCTTGTCATGGCTCCCGGGTCAAGGATGAATATTACGGCCAGAACAATGCTTTGCTAGAACGCAACAAGGCCGCTTTAGCGGCGGACAGCCCTTGGGGCGGAGATTTTAAACTGGCGCCAGACGTCCACAAGACGGCAGGGCTTACCTGCATGAATTGTCACAGCGACACCAATCAGAGCGGCGATGAAATGCACGGAGTCGGTCACCCTCTGCCCGATGCGGGAGATCGTTACAATGTGTCAACAGCTCCCCAGTGCAGGGATTGTCATGGTAGTGCACAGGATACCGCCTTTAACGGCGTTTTCATGCACGGTATCCAAGGTCACATGGATTCCATGGACTGCCAGGTTTGTCATGCGCTGCCCTACAAGAACTGCTTCAGCTGCCACACCGACGTGAGCGCTGAAGGACTCGGCTTCTTCCGCATTAACGGAGAAGATCCGACCCTGGCTGACCGCAGAATTGCTGTTCCTACCGCTGCACCAGACGCCCTGATGACCTTCCGGGTCGGAAAGAACCCTCGGTTCGGCGAGGAAGGCATGAAGGAGTACGCCGTACTTCGACACGTGCCGGTGGACAAGGACGTCTTCCAGTATTCGGGAGTGCATGCTGCTGTCGTCGATGGGATCATCCCGCCGACCGATGGTGACCCTCTGACCGTGGACATAGGTTCACTCTCGACATGGAAATATGCCACACCGCACACCATCGCACGTTCGACGCCGATTACCAGTGCATGCGGCAACTGTCACAGTGCAGATTATAATAAATTCTGGCTGACCGACCCTATTGATGCAGCACAGGGCTGGGTACCTGCTACCAGTCCCTACCTGCCCGGGGAAATCGACGCCAATGCCGAAATTACAGTGGAGACTGCAATTCCTCAGTAAGGCTTTTGATGTTATTCTTTTGAAACTGAATTAAACTTCAACCCGGGCTGCGGCCCGGGTTTTTTTATTGTGCGCCAGGCATAGCGCGTAGCGCCTTTGGTGACGTTATTTTGTCAATGTGATGGACTGGATAACTTGAAGGTGCAAGTCCACTATCGACTCAGCAAGTGGGACGAGTAGATGGATGGCAAAGCTCAAACATCGGGTAGAGTCCTTGCATCAGGCCATGCCAAAAGCCCAGAGCAAGCCGATGACGACAAACACGGCCGGCAAAAGGTTTCCCACCGGCAGGCGTTTGATGCCCATCAGGTCGATGGCGATGGCGACAATCAGCAAACCGCCAACCGCATTCATTTCGGTGATTACCGCTTCGGTCAGGACCGATCCGGCCAGCTCGGCGCCCAGGGTAATCGCTCCCTGATAGATAAGTAGAGGGATGATGGAAAAAATGACGCCAATACCGAGCGTCGAGGTGAGGGCAATGGAGGCGACCCCGTCCAGGGCAGCCTTGGCATAGAGGATCGTCGGTTTGCCGCCCATGCCGTCCTGCAGTGCGCCCATAATAGCCATGGCGCCAACACAGTAAAGCAGGCTTGCGGTCACAAAACCTTCAGCGATTTTTCCCATGCCGGAAAAACGTTTCTGCAGGTGCAGGCCGAACTCTTCCAGACGTTTTTCTATGCCGAGGCCTTCACCGATCAGGCCGCCAAAAATCAACCCGCCGATGACGATCATTATCTGTTGGCTCTGCAGAGCAAGTTGCAGGCCGATCAGCAGAACAGCCAGGCCGAGTCCTATCATGAGGGTCTGACGCATTCTCATGGACAGGTAGCCGCCGACCCACCTGCCGAGCAGGCAGCCGGCGATAATGGTCGCCATATTGACGAATGTTCCTTGCAATATCATAATGTTCTCATTTCAATTGTATTTCATCAAGGCGAAGAAACATAACATAAAAAATCGGACTTATAATTGTCTTTTAGCCGTTTTGCAGCTGATCCGCCACGGACTTGATCTCTGCGCGAATCTGTTCCGGCAGCTCACCCTGCCGCATCAGTCGCTCGATCTGCTCGGCCGCTTGCTTGCGCCAACCTTGGGCCAGGTAGACCTGGGCAATCCGCAGCAGCCAGCGGGGATTGTCGCGCTCCTGGCGCAGAGCGGCTTTGAATGATTCGAGGGCCCGGTCGAGGTGCTTGTCGCGACGCAGCCAGAGTTCTGCCAGCATCGGGTGGGCTCCGCCGCCGCAACCGCCTGACGGCATGCGCATCAGCAATGCCTCCGCCTCGTCAACGCGTTCTGCTTTTTCCAGCAGTTGAGCGCACAGGGAGATCAGCCCCGCATCCGTGATGCCTTCATCCACAGCCTTGAGGCCGGCGGCCAGGGCCAGCTCCAGCTCACTACGCTGGGCATGCAGCTCAGCCAAACGCGCCCAGCAGTAGCCGATAAAATGCCCGGCAGCAAGTGTTTGCTTGAGAGCCTTTTCCAGCTCTTCGCTACGCCCGCTGGCAATCAGCACGTCGACCAGGGTGTCGAAAGCCGGAAACAGGCCCGGCTCTGCTGTCAGCGCTGCCTGCAGGTCCTGATAAGCTTTTTTATGCTGGCCGCTGCGGGCCATCAGCGCGCCACGCTCAAACAGGTAGAGCGAATTACGTTCCGCTTCAGGGACCTGATCGAGTAATGTCAGGGCCTGTTGCTCTTCTCCATCCTGGGCCATGAGCCACGCCTGCCTGAATTCCGGACCCGCGGTCAGATAGCGCTCGGCCAGTTCGGCTGGCATGGTGGCCAGCAGCAGTTCCATACGGGTTTCTTCGTCGAGGTCCGCTTTCTGTGGAACCACCGCGGGTTCTGTCGTCGTTGCACAGTTGCTGTTGCAGCCGGCATGCGTGACCGGGCCGGCGCTGGTCTCAGTAGCTTCTAGCGGTCGTTCACCGCGATCCAGAGATGCCAGCGCCTGCTCAGCGCGCTCGCGCAATCCGCTTGAACGGGCCAGCTCAATGGCCAGCTGATAGTCCTCGCGCGCCCGCAGCAGGTTGCCGGATTTCTGAGCCCAGGCGCCTTCATCGAGATTGATAGCCGCCAGGGCGTCGCCGGCCTGGCATTCCCAGGCAGCGATCACTTCACTGAGCGCAGGGGCGAGTTCATTCCGATCAAGCTGGCGTGAGACACTCAAGACACCCGCCCAGTCCTGCCGGGCATGAAGTTGGCGCATTTCCTCTACGGGATCTTTCTTGGCGAACATCTTTTTTAAAAAACTCATGGTTTATGCCTCTCAATGGATTTGGTCGGATGATTGAACAACGTCAGGCTTCAGCTGTCAACCATACAAGTCAAAAATTGCGATCATCATAATTCAAACGCGGAGACGCGAAGGCGCAGAGAGAAACAAAAACCTTTTTCTGGATAAAGCTGAATCCTTCCCTGATGATTATCTCCGTGTCTCGGCGTCTCCGCGTTAAATTTGCTTTTGTTGTGGTGACCTTGCGGCCCCCCGGCTTGCAGAGAATGGCCGGATAGTGTATAAGCCATGGTCTGTAAAACAACTCTCAACAGGATTAAATTTATGAGCGAAGATACCAAGAGAATTATCTATTCGATGGTCGGCGTCAACAAGAACTACAACGGCAAGCCGGTCATCAAGGACATTTCCCTTTCCTACTT
>JAVVDT010000005.1:0-40137 GCA_032250875.1 Desulfuromonadales bacterium
GGGATGGATCATAACCCATCCGAAATTCTGGGACATCAGAGGCCTGGATAAAGCAGGACACCTGGTGCCGCCCTACACGAAGAGCTCCAGCCCGGAGGCCATTGCCAGCGGCACTATTCCCTACAATTTACGCGAAGCCGGGTTCATTCATCCTAACTATCCTGAAGTTCACCAAGCGGTACTCGCTGGACGCTCCGGAGTCGTCGATGTCACCAATGTCGGCGGGTCGCGAAAAATCATGGCGTTTGCACCGATTTTTTTTGATTCGGGACCATATGCTGAAACGGGAGTTTTTGGCGGCATAACGATCGGTGCCGAGGTGAAGCAATTCCACAAGTTTGCAGAATCGGCGTCGGTCAACATTCGCCTTTTATACAAAGCATTCCTGACTGGCGCCTGGGTGCTGATTGGTTTGACGTCACTGCTGGTTGCTTTTGTTGCCTATCGCCTTTCACATAACATTACCAGCCCACTGTCTACCCTGATTGCCGGTACCAAGGAAATGGCACGAGGCAAGCTGGGAACGCAGGTCGAAATTGACAGCCCCGTGGAGGTCGCTGAACTGGCCGCGGCCTTCAATACCATGGCCAGGCAACTCAAAGAACGTCGCGAGCGCTTGCTCAAAACGTTGGCTGTACTGCGTCGTTCACGTAAAGAGATCAAGCAAGAGAGAGACTTCAAACAGACGATTGTAGAAAACGTTGAAGTCGGGATTCTGACACTCGACAGTAGCCAGATTGTGACTTCGTTGAACGGTGCGGCACGCGACATTCTGAAAATTAATGAAGAGACAGAGGAGCCTTTGCCACTCAGGCAGGTTTTGTGTGGTTTCCCTGAACTGTTCGAGACCATTCCGCAACGCATGCAAGCTGAGCGCTGGAGCGAATATGCTTCACTGGAAAGGAACGGCCGGCCACTGACTTACAGGTTAACCCTGCACCCGCTTTCATCGGGCCGGGTAGCCGGCCAGATTCTGACTATAGAAGATCTGACCGAACGCGTCAGTTCCCGCCAACGCATGGAACGTCTGGAGCGTCTCGCTTCGCTGGGGCGCCTTTCGGCAGGAATAGCTCATGAAGTTCGCAACCCGCTGACCGGCATCAGCCTGTTGCTCGATGAGCTGCATGACCGCATGCTGGCTCGCCCTGGAGATCAGGGGCTGATTCAGCGCGCGTTGCAGGAAATAGAACGTCTGGAAGGCCTGGTTAATGAATTGTTGAATTTTGCGTCAATGCCGGACACGCGTCTGGTGCCGGGTGACTTTGCTCTGGTTTTGCGCGATACATTGTTTCTGGTGAGCAAGCAGTTTCAAAGACAGCAGGTTTGCCTTCACGAAGAGGTCCCTGAAGAGTTGCTGCATCCACGCATGGACAGTGATCGCCTGAAGCAGGCGATTCTCAACCTGCTGACCAATGCCTTAGCTGCCATGCCGGCTGGTGGCGAACTATGGGTTTCCGCGCAGCGTATCGTTGACGGCATCCAGCTGACGATTCGTGATACCGGACCAGGCATTCCCGCTGACCGGCTGGCTCTGATTTTTGAACCTTTTTATACCACCAAAGGCGCGGGAACCGGTCTGGGGCTCTCTATCACGCACACCATCATCACTAACCACGGTGGACGTATTGAAGTACAGAGTCAGCAGGGTGACGGGACAGAGTTCAAACTGTTCCTTCCGGATAGTGGCTGAAAACAGCCTTTCCTGCCAAGGTAAATCTTTCAGGTCCTTAGGAAAACAACAAAAATGGCTGCTGCTGGCCATTTTTCTGTTCTCTTCCTCTCTGCTTGCCGTTATCATCCTATTCATTAATAGATTGTCCCGTGCCGAACAGGAGGTTGCTTTATGGAACGTATTCTGATTGTGGATGATGAAGCCTTTATCCGCGAGAACCTCGAAAGGATTCTCGAAGAGGATGGTTATCATCCCTATTCTACAGACAATGGCGATGATGCGGTCAAGGAAGTCAGTGAGGCAGACGTCGATCTGGTTCTGCTCGATCTGAACCTGGGTTCTCAAAGTGGTCTCGATGTCCTGCGTGCCATGCGTGAGATTGATCCCGCAGTTCTGGTGATTATCATCACCGGTTACGGCACCGTGGAGAGTGCTGTCGAAGCCTTGAAAATGGGTGCTTATGATTATATCAAAAAACCATTCAAAGCGGATGCGATTCGCCTGATTGTCCGCTTGGCTCTGGAAACCCAGAACCTCCGCCGTGAAGTTCGCCACTTGCGACGTGGCAGCCAGGGTCGGGAGGCCTCCGGAGACAACATCATGGTCGGTTCCAGTGATCAGCTGACCCAGGTTTACCGGCAGATCCGTGAAGTTGCTAAACATGAGACCTCGACAGTGCTGATTACCGGTGAATCCGGAACAGGCAAGGAGCTGGTCGCCAAGGCGATCCACCAATTGTCGCCCCGCAGGGATAAACCGTTTGTGGAGATCAACTGCGGTTCCCTGCCGTTCAATTTGCTCGAGACCGAATTGTTCGGCCATGAACGCGGGGCCTTTACCGACGCCAAGAATCGAAAAATCGGCCTGTTTGAGGAAGCCAATGGCGGCACGATTTTCCTCGATGAGATCGGCGAGATGGACTCCAATCTTCAGGTCAAGCTGCTCAGGGTTCTCGAGGATCGTAAAATCCGTCGTTTGGGTGGCAACCGCAATATCGATATCGATGCCCGCATCGTCGCCGCCACCAATCTCGACCTTAAGGAAGCGATCGTACAGAAGACCTTTCGTGAGGATCTTTTCTATCGTCTGAACGTGTTTCCTATCCATGTGGCGCCGCTGCGGGATCGTCGCGAGGATATCCCGCCGTTGCTTGACTTCTTCCTCAAACACTACAACGAGGAATTCCGCAAGAATGTTCGCGAGATCTCACGCTCCGCTCTGGATCTTTTGATGCGTTATCACTGGCCAGGCAATGTCCGTGAATTGCGTAACGTCATGGAGCGGATCTGCATCATGCATAACCAGGAGACCATTACACCCGATTGCCTGCCCCGTGAAATATGGGGAGATAAACCAAAAGAGGAAGCCTCTTTTGATTGCCGGATCCCCCCCGAAGGCATATTGTTCGAGGAAATTATCGGACGACTGGAAAAGGATCTGATTGTTCAGGCGGTTGGCATTACCGGCGGCAATATCGCCAAAACGGCCCGCCTGCTTAATCTGCCGCGGGGAACCTTGCGCTACAAAATGGAAAAATACGGTTTAGACGTAACTGTCTGAGCCGTCACTTCTGTCAGCGATGAAAAACGGCCGTTCAGGTATTTTTTGGAATCAATCCACCTGTTGCACTTGTGAGCTGAATCCGCGGGAAAACGGGGCATTTTTATGTAGATTATTCCCTTGACTCAACTGTGAGAGATTTTTGAGGTTAACATGCTATAGTCTCTATCAATGACACTGTCTCACCGATAAGAGCAAACTCAGGGCAACCTGGGGGCGCAAAGCCACGGGTCCAATGAGCTCATAGCGAAAATGGATAGCCGGGTTGCCGAAGAGGGGGAGCACAAAAACGAAATCCCGTCTCCGCGATCGAGAGACGGGATTTTTTTTCGTACAGGTTGCCAAGGGGTCTTATGGACGTACGGCCGATCGCAGTGGTTGTTGACGACAGCAAACCTTTCCTTATGTACCTCTCGATTCTGCTGAACCGCATGAATCTAGAAGTACTCTCGGTTGATAATGCGTCCGAAGCACTTGAAATCGTGCGTGTGGCCCGTCCTCATCTGATCACTATGGATATGACGATGCCTGACATGGATGGCCTCGAAGCGCTGCGTATCCTCCGTGCCGATAAGGAGCTTGCCGACCTGCCGGTCATTATAATCTCCAGCTTTCAGGACAAAAACCGTCAATGGGAAGCCTTGAGCCTCGGCTGCATCGATGTACTCGACAAGCCGGTTGAGCTGCGTCGCTTGCACAAGGCAATTCAACGTTGTGATATTCATGCCGGCGGTCGCAGGCGTTACCTGCGGACGTCTTATGAAAAAACCATTGTTCTGCACTACCAGGGAAAACTTCACGAAGTTGCGAGTGTCACCCTTTCCGAACGTGGTATCTTCCTGCATTCGCGCGAGCAATTGCCGAAAGGTGCTCATGTCGAAATAGACCTGCCTCTGCCATCGAACGAGATGTTGCATATCGGCGGATCTGTGATCTACAGCCAGGCACAAAATGACAAGGCTTCACTTGTTTCTTCTGGAATCGCGATCAAGTTTGATCGTTTGACTTTGAAAAACTGCGCGAGACTTTCCGCTCTGGTAGAGGATCTGCTGATCGGCGATATCGTATCAGAACAGACCGAGCCGGTTGTCAAACCTTGCCGGTAGTTCGCGTCGGCATCTCAAGTTTTGCCTGATTTTTGAGACTGCATTTCCTGCCGTTTTCCGTTATCCTTTTCCGGGAGGCTGTCGAACTATCCATGACCAACGGCCAAACCGGACACCGGTTTTCGTTTTGGCATGAGAAATCCCACAACCTCCCGATAGCACATATCTGCAGACTGAAGAGTCTTGCGGTTTGCAGTAACGTTTTTACCTTTCCTGCACTGGAGGTTCTTATGCAAAAGGCTCATTGGACGCCGCCTGAACTTTTGCAGATGTCGGGCAATTATTGGAGTAGTTGCGCGCTGCATGCCGGGGTAAAACTCGACCTGTTCACACCCTTGAGCAAAAATCCGGCGACGGCTGCAGAACTTGCCGAGCGCCTCAAACTGAATGAGCGCGGCCTGGGCATGCTGCTCGATGCCTTGGCGGCACTGGAACTGCTCTGCAAGCATGAGCAGCGCTATCAGGCAACCTCCTTTGCAGCACAATTTCTATCGACAGACTCCCCCGCTTATCTCGGCCACATCATTTTGCACCATCATCACCTGGTCGATAGCTGGGCACGTCTTGATGATGCCGTTCATTCAGGGCAACCCGTCCGCCGCAGAGTCTCGCATGACTCAGGGGAACAGGAAAGGGAGAGCTTTCTGCTCGGTATGTTCAATCTGGCGATGCTGCTGGCGCCTCAGGTTGTCAAGCAGGTTGATCTCTCCGAGCGCAGGCATCTGCTAGATCTCGGTGGCGGGCCAGGCACCTACGCCATCCATTTCTGCTTGCAGAACCCGAAGCTGCAGGCAACTATCTTCGACCTGCCGACCACCCGTTTAATCGCCGAGAAGACGGTCAGCCAGTTCAATCTGCTTGAGCGTATTAACTTCGTCGCCGGGGACTTTCAGGATGATTCGTTCCCCGGTTGCTACGACGCGGCCTGGCTTTCTCATGTGCTGCATGGCGAAGGAGAATCCGGATGTGCCCGCATGCTGCAGAAAACCGTTGATGTCCTGGAGCCTGGCGGACGTCTGCTGGTGCAGGAGTTTATTCTGGACGATACTCGTGACGGTCCGCTTTTCCCGGCTCTGTTCTCACTGAATATGCTGCTCGGTACACCAGAGGGAAAAGCCTATAGTGAAGCTGAGATAAGATCTCTGCTTGCAGCGGCGGGGTTGGAGCAAATTGAACGTTTGCCCGTGGATCTGCCCAATGGCATCGGTGTGATCTGTGCGTGCAAACCCGGCTGAATTGGCTCTGGAACTGGAATCACATTGCAACGGCAAAAAATCATCATCGAGGGGATTGTACAGGGAGTCGGTTTCCGCCCCTTCATTTATCAGCTGGCCGTACGCTTCGGACTGGCTGGATCGGTGTGCAACGACAGCCGCGGCGTGACCATCGAAGTCGAGGGAACAGCAGCAGACTTGTCCAGGTTCGTTGCTGCCATCCGTAACGAAAAACCTCCCCTGTCGGTGATCCATTCGGTTGTGACACAAATCCTTCCTACACAGGCAACGGTCGGTTTTAAGATTCTACAGAGCACTCGGGACGAAACCCGCTGCGCCCTGATTTCACCTGATACTTTCGTCTGCGACGATTGCCTGCTTGAGCTCTTCGATGTCGAAAATCGCCGCTACCGCTATGCCTTTATCAACTGTACCAATTGCGGGCCGCGCTACACAATTGTTACCGGCATCCCATACGATCGAGCACTGACCACCATGGCGGATTTCCCCCTCTGTGGCGATTGTCGGGCCGAATATGATGATCCGGCGTCGCGGCGCTTTCATGCCCAGCCCAATGCCTGTCCGGCGTGCGGCCCGCAGCTGCGGTTGCTTGATGCCGACGGTCAAGTTCTCGCTGTTGACGACCCTGTGTCCGAAGCGATCCGCCGTCTCAAGAGAGGACAGATCCTGGCGGTCAAGGGGCTGGGCGGTTACCATCTTGCCGTTGACGCCGCCAACCAGGAGGCGGTGCTTGAATTGCGGCGGCGCAAACAGCGCGACGAAAAGCCTTTTGCCCTGATGGCAAGAGATCTTGCTGCCGTGCGTCGTCTGGCTTATGTCGATGAAAATGAGGCCCGGCTATTGCTGGGGGTCGAACGGCCGATTGTATTGCTGCAGAAGCAGCTGGGTCTCTGGCTTGCTGCAGGCATTGCTCCGGCCAACCGCTACCTCGGGATCATGCTTCCGTACACGCCGCTGCATTACCTGTTGTTGCAGGACGATTTTGAAGCCCTGGTGATGACCAGCGCCAACCTCTCGGACGAACCGATCGCTTTTGAGGATGGCGATGCCCGCAGGCGTCTGGCGACTGTTGCCGATGGTTTTTTGAGTCACAACCGCCGCATTCATACCCGTACTGATGATTCGATTGCCCGGGTTATGGCTGATCGTCCCCTGCTGCTGCGTCGCTCGCGTGGATTTGTGCCGCGGGGCATTGCGCTGCCGGGCAACAGCAGCCCGGTCCTGGCCGTCGGCGCTGAATTGAAAAATACGGTCTGCCTGACCCGGGGCGACCGCGCTTTTTTAAGTGAACATATCGGCGATCTGAAGAATATCGAGGTCTATGATTCTTTCAGGCAAACCATCAATCATCTGCAGTCGCTTCTCGAAGTTCAGCCGGAACGGGTCGCTCACGATTTGCACCCAGACTATGACTCAACACGCTATGCCCTGGAGGAAAGCGGCCTGCCGACCGTCGCTGTGCAGCATCACCATGCCCATCTGGCCAGTTGCCTGGCCGAACATGGTGTTGAGGCACCTGCCATCGGCGTTGTTTTTGACGGTATCGGTTATGGAACAGACGGTCATTTCTGGGGAGGTGAATTCCTGATCGGTGACCTGCGCAGCTGCGAGCGTGTCGGACATTTCCGTTACCAGGCGATGCCTGGCGGCGATCTGGCGACCAGAGAGCCGTGGCGCATGGCCTTAAGTTACCTGCAGACAGCTTACGCAGAAATTCCTGCCGATTCTCCAGCCTTCAAGGGCATCACCTCTGCCGACCTGCGCCTGGTCTCTCAGGCAACGTCCAAAGGAGTCAATGCTCCTCTGAGTTCGAGCTGCGGTCGGTTGTTTGATGCCGTCGCCGCGATGCTTGGCCTGCGTCAGCGAATCTCTTACGAAGGGCAGGCCGCTCTAGAGCTGGAGATGTGCGCCGATCCGCATGCGCAACAGCTTCTTCCTTATGAACTGGTCAATGAAAATGGCATGATTATCTTCGATTCGTCGCCGTTGGTGCGATGCCTTTTCAAACAACAACAACACGGCGTCGCTCCTGCAATCCTTGCCGGCCGGTTCCATGCCTCGCTGGCCGCAATGACTCTGGAGGTCTGTGAAGAGCTGCGGCTGCGAACCGCGCTCAACAGGGTTGTGCTCACCGGAGGGGTCTTTCAAAATGGCCTCTTGACAGAAATGTTGCTGCAACGCCTTGCAGACTCAAGCTTCGAAGTTTTGACTCACTCACTGGTGCCGCCCAACGACGGTGGCCTGGCGTTGGGGCAGGCGATTGTTGCTGCCCGCAGTGCTGTCTGATGCGGCCCGGATCGATCTGTACTTACTTGCGATGATGTTGCTTGGCTGCGACAAACTTCTAATGTTCTGGTAATATTGATCCGTGCTTCTGCAATCATTGATTCACGTGCTTCTATTCAGACCAGTTCCGTTAACAATCGTTGACTGCATTGTCTTCATGGGCCTATGAACGAACAGCTGAAAGACATCCTCGATATCACGATCCTGCAGACAATGCTCGACAGCCTGTGGCGTGCCACCGGAATTCCCCTTGGCATCATCGACGAGCAGGGTGAAGTGCTGGTCGAAACCGGCTGGCAGGAGCTCTGCAGACAGTATCACTGCAAAAACCCTGACGTCGGCCAGAGATGCCTGTTGAACTGGATCTCAAATCAGGGCACCGAGAGGTGCGAACTCCCTGGCAGGGAGGCCGTTGAATTCATTTGTGAGAGCGGGCTGGTCAATATTGCTCTGCCGATTTTATGCGAAGACCACTATCTCGGCATGCTCTTTATCGGGCAACTCCTTTACGAACCGCCAAATCTAGAATATTTCAGGGAACAGGCGGTCCGTTACGGGTTCGATCCAGTGTTATACCTGAAGCTTCTCGCCGATGTTCCTGTCGTGCCCAGAGAAAAAGCTCAGGAATATCTGGCATTCCATGCGATTCAGGTCAAACTTTTAAGCGAGGCCGGAGTAAGAAGGCTGCATGAAGTGAAGGCAAGGAAGAACTTCGAAGAAACCGAGCGGAGTTTGCGTAGCATCATCAATTCCACACCGCTTGGTATTCACATGTATGCACTCGAAGATGACGGTCGCTTGATCTTCACCGGTTATAATCCGGCAGCGGATGAGATCCTGGGTGTCGACAACAGCCAGTTCCTTAATATGGAGATTGGTGAAGCTTTCCCTAACATGAACGATACCGAGATTCCAGAGCGATATCGACGGGTCTGTTTGACCGGTGAAACCTGGCATACCCAGCAATTCAACTATGAGGATCAAAGGATCAGCGGTGCCTACGAGGTGCACGTTTTCCGAACCGCACCTCAGCGGATCGCCAGCATGTTCACGGAGGTCTCGCAACGTTTGCGTGCTGCTGAAACAGTGCGGACCAGCGAGGCAACCCTGAAAAGTATTCTGACCGCGGCGCCCATGAGCATCGGCATGGTCCGTAACCGGGTTTTTCACTGGGTCAGCCGGTGGATGATCGAAGAGTTGGGCTATGCCGAAGAGGAACTGATCGGCCAGAGCGCCAGAATGCTCTATGAAAGTGAAGCGGAGTTCGAGCGGGTCGGTCGTGAAAAGTACATTGAAGTCGCCCTCGGCCAGATGGGTGAGGTCCAGACGCGATTCGTTCGCAAAGACGGGCAGGTGATCGATGTACTGTTGCGATCGATGCCGATAGATGCCGACGATCTCGACGCCGGAGTCATCTTCACGGCACTGAACAATTCTGAAATCATGCGTTCCAATGAAGAATTGCACCATAAGGAAGAGCAACTCAGGTTGCTGTTGCATTCTTCCGGTGAGGCTGTCTTTGGTCTGGATCGAGACGGAAACTGCACTTTTGTAAATCCCAGATGTCTGAATTTACTGGGCTATAACGACGAAAACGAGATTCTTGGCAAAAACACGCATCAGCTGTTTCATTATAGACACCAGGAGGGCACTCCTCATCCTGAGGACGAATGTGAAATCAGTAAATCGTTTAAGGTCGGTGAATTGATTCACGTCGCAGACGATGTCTTCTGGCGCCGGGATGGCGCGCACTTCCCGGTTGAATACTCATCATACCCGATCGTCAAAGATGAAAAAATCATCGGTGCAGTTGTTACTTTCAACGATATCACTGAACGGCAACTGGCGGAGAATGCGTTGCGGCAGGCACTGCTTGACGCCCGAAGTTCGAAGGAGCAGGTTGCGGCCATCCTGAAGTCGACGGCCGATACCTTGATCGTGGTCGATCTTGACAGCCGGATCATCATGGTCAATCACGCTGCGGAGAAGCTGCTCGGTCAGCACTATATTCCTGGTGACAACGTTGAGATCGAACAGGTACTTGCAGATAAGCCGCTTCTCCAACGGCTGCGTTCAGCGCTGAACGGCAGGGTTTATCCACACCCGTATGACCTGGTCTTCGTGGAGGCCTATGGTGGGCCTGAAAAGATTCTGGAGGCGAGGATCGTACCTATGCTCGGGGCAGGGGAGATGATTAACGGCGCAGTTCTCACGCTGCGCGACGTCACCCGGGAGCGCGAAATCGACCATTTGAAAGACGATTTCATCTCGACGGCAGCCCATGAACTACGCACCCCGATGACATCAATCCAGGGCTATTCCGAGCTTATGATGGAGGATTGGGAGGATTTTACAGCCGAGCAACTCAAAGGCTTCGTCGCGATCATCAATGAAAGGTCGCAAGCTCTTTCCCGGATTATCGGTGACATGCTTGATTTAAGCCGCGTGCAGTCCGGACGCCTGATTGTCATTGACTCTTGCTTCGGTGATCTGGGCGCTTTGCTGACGCAGGCTCTACTGCCTTACAGCCGTAAAACTGGCAAGCACCGATTTTACTCCAAGATCCCTGACGGATTGCCCCCGGTCTTTTTCGATGCTGACAAAATTACCCAGGTGCTCGACAATCTGATCGGCAATGCCGTCAAGTTCTCACCGAACGGCGGATCAATCACCTTATCGGCCAGGCTGCTTGACGACCGGATTGAAGTAACGCTTACTGATGAAGGGATTGGTATGACCGCTGCAGAGCTGGAGCGTATTTTCGAAAAATTCTTCCGTGCCGATGCTTCGAGCACCGGGGTCAGCGGCCTTGGACTTGGTATGAGTCTGGTCAAGGAGATTATTGCCGCCCACGGCGGAGAGACGCGCGTGGAGAGTGAACCGGACGTTGGGACGACAGTTGTTTTCACCTTGCCGCTTGGGATATCGTTGTAATCATGGAACAGCAGAACAATTCGGCAATCCTGATCGTTGAAGACCAGCACGATGTCCAGAATCTGCTCGATATCGTGCTGAGCAGGTATGGACGCCCCATCTTGCATGCGTACGAGGCCATGCAGGCGTGGGAAATAATCCGCGCTGAAAAACCGGGAGTCATCCTGCTCGATATCATGATGCCGGGTGATCTCGATGGTATGGACCTGCTGAAGATGATTCGCAAAGACCGTCAATTCAATCAAACCGTCATCATCGTCATGTCCGCTATGACCCAGCGCAGCGATTTCGAGAAGGCGCTGACGGCCGGCGCTAATGACTATCTCAGCAAGCCTTTCCACCTGCGCGACCTCTACCGGTTATTGGAACATTACAGTCTGTCGACACATTGATGATTGCCCGTCTGCAATTGAAAGAGTCTGAAGCGCGCGACAACAGCCTGCGGGTTATCAAGAGGCCGGTCGATGGCGTGGTCGCTACACGTTTGCATGGACCGGCAGTGTCTCGCGGTGAGGATCCTGACCTGAGGTTTGATATGCTCGAAATGTTGAGCAATGGGTTAATCTTTTTACAGAAATATGCTACATCTGAATCAATAGAAAAGTGGTTATAATTAAACTCGTTATACTTATCGCAACTATCAAGATAGGAATGATTTCAATGAAACAGCAGAATGTTTTGATAATTATGCTTCTGGTCGCGATCTTAGCCTGTTTTGGCGGGCCGGCATTCGCCAGCAGTACGCTGGAAGAGAAGGTGTTTGAGCATCAGTTTGCCAACGGTCTGCAATTGCTGGTAGTCGAACGCCATGACACGCCGGTCGTCTCGGCGTATATCACTATCGGCGTCGGTTCCGTGCACGAGACCAGCGAAATGCGTGGTGTGGCTCATCTGCTCGAACACATGTTATTCAAAGGCACCAAAACCCTGGGTACAACCGACTACCAGAAAGAAAAGTCCATCCTTGAGGAGATTGAAAAGGTCGGCAGCAAGTTGGATGCACTACGCTTGCAAGACGATGCAGATCCATCGCGCGTCGCCGCCCTTGAACAGGGGTTGGCCACTCTGCAGGCAGAGCACAAGCAATACGTGGTTAAAGATGTCTTCTCCAGAATTTATTCAGAAAATGGCGGTGTCGGCTACAATGCTTTTACCAGCAAGGACCTGACCAGTTACCTGATTTCCCTGCCGTCCAACAAGCTCGAACTCTGGGCATTGATCGAGTCTGATCGGATGAAGAACCCGGTCTTGCGGGAGTTCTACACCGAACGCGATGTGATCAGAGAGGAACGGCGCCGTTCCTACGACACCAACCCGCCGCGGCGGCACTACGAGACCCTGATGGCTAATGCCTTTACCGTACATCCCTATCGCAATCCGATCATCGGCTGGCATTCGGATATTGCCAATTTGAGTCCGCAAAAAACCCGCGAGTTCCTGCAGAAATATTATGCGCCGGTCAATACCGTGATCGCCCTGGTCGGCGATGTCAAGGCTGCCGATGCCGTCGCCCTGGTGGAGCGTTATTTTGCCGACATTGAGCCTGGCACTCCAGTACCTGTAGTTGCCGCTGCTGAGCCGGAACAGAACGGAGAAAAACGGATTACCGAAATTTTCGATGCTGAACCGCGCCTGGCAATTGCCTGGCATAAACCGACCATGCCACATCAGGATGATTATGTTTTTGATCTGATCGATCAGATTCTCGGCAGTGGCCGGACCTCGCGGCTTTACCGCTCTTTGGTGGAAGAACAGCAATTGGCCACTTCGGTGTCTGTGTACGGCGCACCGGGATCGCGTTATCCCAACCTGTTTGTTATTGAAGCCGTACCGCGTCATCCGCACACGACTGATGAACTTGAAACCGCCATTTATGCTGAGCTTGATAAACTTAAAAATGAGCTGGTCGATGAAACTGAGCTGAACAAGGTCAGAAATCGGCTGGTAACCGACCAACTGCGGCAGCTTGACAGCAATTCGGGACTGGCCCGTCTTCTGACCAGCTACCAGTCTCTAGCTGACGACTGGCGTTATCTGGCAACCTATACCAGGGAGATCGAGAAACTCTCTGCCGAAGAGATTAAAGCGGTCGCCAATAAATACCTGACTTCGGCCAATCGTACCGTCGTTGTCCTGAAGAGAGAGGCGGCGTTATGATGATCTTCTGCCGTTCCTTTAACCGCCTCCTGCTCGGTGCTGTTGCTGCTTTGATGATCTTGTCCGGCTGTGCGGCCTCGCTGCCGGAATATCCTGATCAGCTGGATTACCCGGAGTTGACTTTCCATCTGCCTGAAGTGGAAACTCTGGTTCTCGCCAACGGTATTCAGCTTTATCTCAAAGAAGACAAAGAGCTGCCTCTGGTACAGATGACAGCAATGATTGGCTCTGGAAGCATGACCACTCCGGCCGAAAAGATCGGCTTTGCCGATCTTTTCGGCAACACCTGGCGCGCAGGCGGAGCCGGCGAGCGGACCCCTGAAGAATTAGATGCATATCTTGATTATCTGGCTGCCGATCTGAGCGCAGCTATGGGGCCTTATACCACACAACTTGAGCTTTCCTTGCGCTCGGAGGATTTGGAGCAGGGCGTGGCAGTGCTGGGCGATCTTCTGCTCCGACCTTCATTTGCAGAGGAACGGCTCGAATTGGAACGTCTTCAGGCCCAGGAGCAGTTGCGCCGCCAGAACGATAATCCGGGTGTCATCTCCAGGCGCCTGCTGATGGCTGCACTTTATCCGAATCACTATCTTGGCTATTCGCCAACCCCTGAGACTCTGGCTGCCGTTACCAGACAAGACCTGATCGATTTTCAACAAAGGTATTTTGCCCCGAACAATCTCTGGATAGCAGTCTCCGGCGATTTTGACCGAGAAAACCTCTTGAAAATCCTGAATGACAATTTTGGCGCATGGCCGAAACGGCAGGTGCCGCAACAGCAACCGCCTGTGGTCATGCGCCCTGAGTCCGGTTCAATCCAGCTGGCAGTCAAGGACTTGCCGCAGACCACTATTGTTATTGGCGATCTGGGTCTGACCAAGGATCATCCCGATCAGTATGCTGTCCGCGTACTCAACTATATCCTTGGCGGTGGCGGCTTCAACTCCCGGATGATGCGTGAAATCCGCTCGAATCGAGGATTGGCCTATTCGGCATATTCCTACTTTCAGGTCGGTCGGCGTCTTCCCGGTCCGTTTGTCGCCGGGACGGAAACCAAGAATGCTTCTGTGTTGCCGGCGATCAGCCTGATGCGTGAAATCATGGCGGATTTGCGGAATAATCCAGTAAACGAAGACGAATTGCAACTGGCGAAAGAGAGTCAGATCAACTCTTTTGTGTTCGGTTTCGAGAATACTCATGCGGTCGTCAGCCAACAGATGACGCTGGACTTTTTCGATTACCCGCAGGATTATCTGGCCCGCTATCGTGAGCATATTGCTGCCGTAACAGCCAGCGATGTGCAACGCGCGGCTCGAGAGTTTATCAATCTCTCCCGACAGCAGATTGTTCTGGTCGGCGATCCGCAAGAGTTCGGCAAGGAACTTGTGGAACTGGGTCTGCCAATTGTTGAAGTCGAGCTGGATAAGCCCCGTTAACGGCTGCGGGGAAAAATGAGGCAAACTTGAGCAGACTACACACATTCATTGATCACAGCAGGGATTTTCTCGCTCATGGCCTCTGGGAACTGGATGCCGCTGACCGGCGCTGGTGGCGACGTTTCCTGCTCAATCAGGGTCAGATCCTGATTCTGGTCGTCCGTGGTTTTTTTGCCGATGGCTGTATGTTGCGCGCTTCGGCGCTGACTTTCACCACCTTGCTATCGCTGGTGCCGTTGCTGGCGCTGATGTTCTCGGTCCTCAAAGGCTTTGGCGTTCAGAACGAACTGGAACCGCTGCTGTTAAAGCAACTGGCGGTTGGGGGCGGTGCAGCGGTTTCCAGAATCGTCGAATATATCAACAACACCAACGTCGCCCGTCTTGGCACCTACGGATTAATTCTCCTGGTTATCTCCGTGTTGACTCTGCTTTCAAACATCGAACAATCCTTCAACAGCGTCTGGGGGGTCAAGGAGACCCGGTCGCTGCGGCGACGATTTACTGATTATTTCTCGGTGGTGACGATCGGCCCGCTATTCGTGGTCGTGGCCATTTCCATGACCAGCACCTTGAAAAGCCAGCAGCTTGTGCTGTCTCTGCTCGAGTATGCCTATGTCGGCGAAATCCTTCTGGCGCTTTTCGAAGTGTTGCCGTTCATGGTGATGTGGCTGGTCTTTGCCGGTCTTTACCTGTTTATGCCGAACATCAAGGTCAGTCCGCGGGCGGCTTTGATCGGCGGTATCTTTGGTGGCACTCTCTGGCAGCTCAGTCAGTGGGGATATTTGAATTTTCAGGTCGGCGTGGCCCGTTATAATGCCATTTATGGGACCATGGCCGCTCTGCCGATCCTGATGGTCTGGATCTACCTTTCCTGGATGATTGTTCTGCTCGGCCTGGAGATGACTTATGCCACCCAGAACCTGCGCACCCTCCGCCAGGATATTCGCGGCGCGCGGGCCAACTTTACCAGTCTTGAATTTATTGCCTTGACGGTTCTGCTCCACATTGGCCGGCGTTTTTACCGCGGCCAGCCGGCGCTTGGCCGTGAAGAGCTGGCGTCACATCTGGATGCTCCGTCGCGTGTGCTGCATACCATCCTCGATGAGCTGATTCGGCTTGGTTTCGTTGCCGCCACGGCAGAGGCTGATGATAATGTCGGTTATCAGCCTGCTCAGGCCTTGGAAAAGATCAAGCTGCACCATGTTGTCCGTGGTCTTGCCATGGATGGCAAGGATTACAGCTCCCTGCGCAAGATCCGTGAGCACGGAGTCATCGGTGAGCTTGCACAAACGTTGCAAAAGGCGGAGGAGCAGGCCCTGGCCGGTATGAGTTTGCTTGATTTGGTGGTGCAGATCGAAAATACGGAAAATCAGGATATGGAATCTGTTGAGGAGGAAGCTGCCGGATAACTCTTCAGAGCAAAGGCATGGTCTTCATAAATGGCGTAGGAATATTGCGTGATCCAGTCACCCAGGGCGATGAGCTCGCCGTTATCCAGTTGCTCTTGAAAAGGCTGATGATAATGACCGGTGACGACAGCCTGGTGACCTGCGGCAAGGATTGCTTCCGCATAGGGTTTTAAAATATCGCGGGCTGGCCAGCGACTGCGATTTCTCCTGAAATTTTACGGCTTTCGTAGCTGCCCCGGTTGGCAATTGCCATGATCAGACTGCTTGGCACGATGCGAATCAAGGTGCGAATCAGGCGACTGCGCAGGAACTTGCGCAGACGGCGATAGCCGGCATCGTCAGGGTTAGCCAGGTCACCGTGAGTGAGGAAGATTTTTTTGCCGTCGAGTTCGATGCTGCCGCCATCGGGGAAAACCTGACAGTCCAGCCGCCGGGTAAAAACCGGACCCAGATGAAAATCGTGGTTGCCTTCCACATAAACCAGCTTTGTCCCTTTCCGGCACATACGCTCCAATGCGTCAATTAAAGGTGCGTGGTCAGCAATCACGGTTGCCTTGCCAATCCAGAACTCGAAAATATCGCCGAGCAGAACCAACCTGTCCGTTTTACCACACTGCTCATCCAGAAAGGCCAGCAGGGCTTGGTAGTTAGGGTCGGAAGGCTTGCAAAGATGGGCGTCTGCGAGAAAGAGTGCTCTCATGGACGCAACTATAGGTCTGGGCTTTCGATATGTCAACTACACTGGAAGTGTTTAAAATATCGAAATAACAAGGGAAGAACGATGGTGCTGATGCTAAAAAGGTTCCTGCACGATTTCTGGTTTGCTAACATGTGAGACTCCTGCTGACGCCATCGGACCTAAATCTGTTCTCAAACATCCAGCTTTTCGCTTTGGTAAATAATCTTTTAATGTGGAGTAAAATTTTGGCATCGAGATTTGAAACCACCATCCCGATTCATGGCATGAGTTGTCAAAAGTGCGTGGCCAAGGTCACAGCTGCTTTGCGTGAACTTGAAGGCGTT
Source organism: Desulfuromonadales bacterium (assembly GCA_032250875.1). Taxonomy (GTDB): domain Bacteria; phylum Desulfobacterota; class Desulfuromonadia; order Desulfuromonadales; family BM103; genus M0040. The sequence goes on from JAVVDT010000005.1 coordinate 16,819, forward strand.
GTTGGCGTCGAAGTCTTTTTGCAGGAAAAACAGGGGAAGATCACGTTTGAGGACCCCGGGCCGAGTCGCGAACAGCTTCTGGATGCTGTGGCAAAAGCCGGTTTTCAGACGGTCGCTATCGCTGCAGAAACGGAGCCTGGCTCAACAGATATTGCTGACGTGGAGGACATCCCGACATTAGGCGCATCCCGGACGAGCATTTTTGTCGTGCGTGGCATGACCTGTGCCAATTGTGCACAGACTATCGAAAAGGGCATTGCCAGGATGACCGGTGTTGCATCAGCAACGGTGAACTTTGCTGCAGAAAAGTTGTCTGTCGTGTATGACTCCAGCCGCTTGCAAAGGGCAGACCTGATTGCCAAAATCGAGGATCTGGGCTATAAGGCGCATGCTGAAGATGCGCAGGATCAGAAGGAAGGCCGGTTGCAGCTTTTTTGGCTGATCTTTGCCGCCGGCCTGTCGCTGCCGATCATGCCGTTGATGTGGTTTGCTCCTTTCGGCACAGCAACCATCTACACCATCTTCGCACTCTCGACTATCGTTCAGTTCAGCGCCGGTCTGACTTTCTATCGAAGTGCCTGGAAATCACTGAAAAACAGATCGACCAACATGGATGTGCTGGTCGCCATGGGAATTACGGCTGCCTACGGCTATTCGCTTTTGGCTCTGTTCAATGTATTCGGTTTGACCGGAGAAGTCTTTTTCGAAACCAGCGCCATGCTGATAACCTTTATCCGCTTCGGCAAGTGGCTTGAGGCCCGGGCGAAGGGCAAGGCCAGCCAGGCGCTGAAAGCACTGTTGCAACTGCAGGCGGATCAGGCTCTGCTGCTGGTGGATGGCAGGGAAGAGCTCGTCCCGGCGGATCGAATCCGTGTCGGCGATCGTGTGGTCGTTCGCCCTGGTGAGAAGATTCCGGTGGATGGCATAGTTATCGAGGGAGCTTCGGCAGTCGATGAGTCGATGGTGAGCGGTGAATCGCTGCCGGTTGAAAAGAGCCCGGGTGCTGAGGTGACTGGTGCGACGATCAATACCAGCGGTCGTCTGGTCGTCGAAGCGACCCGGGTTGGCAACGAAACGGTTCTGGCGCAAATTGTACGCATGGTTGAGTCCGCCCAGGGCGACAAGGCGCCGATCCAGCGGCTGGCCGACGCAGTGTCCAACTGGTTTGTTCCTGCTGTTGTCGCAGTAGCAATCATAACCTTTATTATCTGGTACTGGCCGGCCGCTGCCGGCTTCCTGTTTGCGTTCAAGATGGCCATTGCCGTGCTGGTCATCGCCTGCCCCTGCGCCCTTGGCCTGGCTACCCCTACTGCGATTATGGTCGGCAGTTCCATCGGCCTCTCAGCCGGCATTCTCTTTAAAAAAGCCTCGGTGCTGGAAAATATCTCACACCTGCAGGTTCTGCTGCTGGATAAAACCGGCACTTTGACACGAGGGGAATTTGCCGTCACAGATCTGCTGGCAGTTGAGGGTGTCAGCAAGAAGGAGTTGTTGAAGATTGCTGCCGCACTGGAAGCGGCCAGCTCCCATCCTCTCGCCCGGGCTGTTGTGCGCCATGCTGAAAAAAATGCCATCATTTACCCGATTGTCAGTGAAATTGAGGAAGTCGGTGGACACGGTCTGGTTTGCATGATCGACGGAACTCAGTTCCTCGCTGGCAGTCATCGCCTGATGGAGCGTGAGCAGGTTGATGTTGAAGCATTCGAGTCTCAGGTCAACGCCTGGGCCGCCGTCGGCAAATCCGTCATTTATATTGCCCGGAATGGACAGGCGATGGGCGTTCTGGCTCTGGCTGACACCCTCAAGGAGGGCGCCGCCGAAACGGTTGCCAGGCTGCGGCAGCTCGGCCTGAAGACGGTCATGATCACCGGCGACCGGCAGGCCGCCGCCCATGCTGTCGCCAGACAGCTCGGCCTCGATGAGGTCGAGGCCGAAGTGCTTCCCGGAGACAAACTGGCTGTCGTCCGTCGTTACCAGGAACAGGGACTTTTTACCGGCATGGTCGGCGATGGCATCAATGATGCTCCGGCTCTGGCCCAGGCCGATATCGGCATCGCCATCGGCAGCGGCAGCGATGTCGCCAAGGAGACCGGTGATCTGGTACTGGTCAAGGGCGATATCCGCGATGTGGAGCGGGGCATCCGCTTGGGCCGCAAGACGCTTGCCAAGGTCAAGCAGAACCTGTTCTGGGCGTTCTTCTACAACGTCGTCGGTATCCCGATTGCCGCCGGGGTACTTTATCCGGCGTTCGGTATCGTCCTCAAGCCGGAATTTGCCGGGCTGGCCATGGCCTTTTCGAGCGTTTCGGTCGTGAGCAACAGTTTGTTGCTGAAAAGATATGCGAGAAGACTTTGACCCGATTCATGTTTGTGACTTATCCTGTCGCACATCAGCTGGTTGATGTGACAAACATTCAGGGTACAGCGATGAGGAAGAACCACACTTGAGCCTGGACTACACAACTTTAAACCTGTTGCGGCAACGTCATCCTGCCTGGCGATTGCTGCGCTCGGATCATGCGCCGCTGATAGCGAGTTTTCTGCACCGGGTTTTCATTGCGCCAAACGTGCGGGAGATGGCCCAGATTGATCTTGCTGAAGCGCTGGAGGATGAGCTGTTTGCCCTGCGTGAGCAACAGGGGTCGGAAATTTTTCCAAAACCTGCAACGGCGTATCTGAATGACTGGGCTGACAATGATAAGGGCTGGTTGCGCAAGTTCTACCCGACCGGGTCCGATGAGCCGTATTTTGACCTGACTCCGGCGTCAGAGAAGGCGATTTCCTGGCTTGAAAGCCTTACCGCGCGCAGTTTTGTCGGTACCGAATCGCGACTGTTGACGCTTTTTGCATTACTCAGGCAGATGAGTGCAGGAAGCGAGACGGATCCACAGGTGCGCATCGCCGAGTTGAATAAACGTCGCGCCGAGATCGATGCCGAAATCGGCCGGATTCGCACCGGCGACATCCCCCTGCTCGACGACACGGCGCTGAAAGACCGTTTTCAGCAGTTCCTTCAATTGGCACGCGAACTCCTGACCGACTTTCGTGAGGTGGAACAAAATTTTCGGACTCTCGATCGGCGCGTACGCGAACGTATAACGCTCTGGGACGGAGCCAAAGGAGCGTTGCTCGAGGAGATCATGGGGGAGCGCGATCTGATTGCCGATTCAGATCAGGGCAAAAGTTTTCGCGCCTTCTGGGATTTCCTTATGTCGCAGATGCGCCAGGAGGAGTTGACTCTGTTGCTGGACCAGGTATTGGCTCTGCCGCCGATCGTCGCGATGCATCCGGAACCCCGTTTGCGTCGTGTCCACTACGATTGGCTTGAAGCCGGTGAAAGCACCCAGCGTACGGTTGCCCGGCTTTCCCAGCAGCTCAGGCGGTTTCTCGATGATCAAGCCTGGCTGGAGAATCGTCGGATCATGGACATCCTGCACACAATCGAAGGCCGGGTACTGGCCCTGCGTGAAACGCCCCCTGCTGGTGATTTCATTCCGCTGAACGATACCGTCGTTGCCATTGATCTGCCGATGGAACGACCGCTCTACAAGCCACCGATTAAACCGTTGATCGATGATGTGGAGTTACTGGCGGGTGATGCCGAAGTTGATGCTGCGGCTCTTTACGGGCAGGTGTTCATCGACAGGGCGGAACTGTCCAGCTTCATTCGCCAGTCGCTGCAGACCCGTTCGCAAATAAGCCTGAGTGAGCTGATTTCCAGACATCCGTTACGCCAGGGGCTGGCTGAACTTGTGACTTATTTGCAGTTGGCGGGCGATTGGCCACATACGGTGGTGGATGAGGAAAGTGTCGATACAATCGAATGGCAAACCCGGATCGGCACCGTTCGACGAGCCCGCTTGCCCCGGGTTCTTTTTGTGAGGGATTGATGATGGATACTACAGACAGTCAGACAATGGCACCTCACGCTGCAGATTACGATCTATCTGCGATCGTGGTGCCGCTCCTCAAAGGGGTCGTCTATCAAGAGGACAATCCGGGTCAGTGGCACAGCTTGCTCTGTTTGCAAGCCCAGGTGCGTGATTATGTGGCCGTTCTCGGCCTGGAACTGGTCCTCGATGAATCTGAAGGTTATGCTTTTCTCTGTTCACAGCCTGAATCTGACCAGGAAGATTCACGCGTCAAATTACCGCGTCTGGTGACGCGTCGTCAGCTCTCCTTTCCGGTCAGTCTGCTGCTGGCTCTGCTGCGCAAGAAGCTGGCCGAGTCTGACGCTGGCGGCGGCGATACCAGATTGATCATCTCACGCGATGAAGTCGTTGAGCTTATACGTGTCTTTTTGCCTGCGGGGAGCAATGAGACCAGGCTGATTGATCAGGTTGACACCCACCTGAACAAGATTGCGGAACTTGGATTTGTCCGTCGTTTGCGCGGACAGGAGCGGATGTTCGAGGTTCGAAGAATTCTCAAAGCCTTCGTCGATGCCCAGTGGCTTGCGGAGTTCGATCAGCGCCTGGCCAGCTATCAGAACCATTTGACAGGCTCAGGAGAGGCAAGCGATGAGTGAGACCCTGGAGCTGGAGTTCATCGGCGACGATCAATTGGCCGGCTTTCGTCTGCAACGCCTGGAAGTTTTCAATTGGGGAACATTTGACAGTCGTGTGTGGACGCTGGAACTCGATGGTAAGAACGCCTTGCTCACCGGCGACATAGGTTCGGGTAAGTCCACCATGGTCGATGCGGTGACTACCTTGCTGGTGCCAGCCCAGCGTGTCTCTTACAATAAGGCGGCCGGGGCAGATGCCCGGGAGCGCACTCTGCGCTCCTATGTTCTCGGCTACTACAAGTCCGAACGTAATGATATAAGTGGCAGTTCCAAACCGGTCGCCCTGCGCGATCACAATAGCTATTCGGTGATTCTGGGTGTCTTTCACAATGCTGGATATAACAAGACGGTGACTCTGGCCCAGGTCTTCTGGATGAAGGAGGCGCAAGGACAACCAGCGCGCTTTTTCGTCGCCGCCGAGCAGGATCTTGGTATTGCTACCGATTTTGCCCGCTTTGGAACCGAGATCGGCGGCTTGCGCAAACGCTTGCGTGGTGCCGGTGTCACCTTGTTTGACAGCTTTCCGCCTTATGGGGCATGGTTCCGACGCCGTTTCGGCATCGACAATGAACAGGCACTGGAACTCTTTCATCAGACCGTGTCTCTGAAGTCGGTGGGAAACCTCACGGACTTTGTTCGCACCCACATGCTCGAACCCTTTGATGTCGCCTCACGTATCGCTGCCCTGATCGGTCATTTTGACGACCTGAATCGCGCCCATGAGGCGGTTCTCAAGGCCAAGCGCCAGGTGGAGATGCTTGGACCTCTGGTCTCCGACTGCGACCGGCACAGGGAACTGCTGACGGCGACCGAGCAGTTGCGCGCTTGTCGTGAAGCTATCAGGCCATGGTTCTCAGGTCAGAAACTTGAATTGCTGGAGAAGCGTCTTGCCACCCTCAGCGAAGAACTGGTTCGTCACAACACACGCATCGAGCGTCTTGATGAAGAGAAAAGCTCTCTTAAGGGCCGCGAACGGGAACTGCGGCTCACCATTGCCGAGAATGGTGGTGACCGACTCGAGCGCCTCGATGAAGAGTTGCGGGTCACGGAAGATGAACAGCGGCGGCGCCGAAAAAAAGCAGGCCGTTATGCCGAACTGCTGCAAAAGCTGGAGTTCCATCCGGCCGTCAATGAACAGGCTTTCCTCGCTCAACACCAACAATGCGTTGCGCTGCAGGAAGAGCTGGAACAGAACGAAGCCAGAATCCAGAATGAGCGTAATGAAGCGGGCGTCTTCTTTGCCCAGGGACGGCGCGAACATGGCGAACTGAGCGTTGAAATCAACGGTCTGAAGGCTCGCCGCAGCAATATCGACGAGAGGCAGGTCGCCATGCGTCGTGCCTTGTGCAAAGCACTGAATTTGCAGGAAGAGATCATGCCTTTTGCCGGCGAGTTGATTAAGGTGCGCGAGGAGGAGCAGCCCTGGGAGGGAGCCATCGAACGCATGCTGCACAATTTCGCTTTGTCACTCCTGGTTCCGGACATGTATTATGCCCGGGTGGCCGAATGGGTCGATCGTACCCACCTCAAAGGGCGTCTGGTCTATTTCCGGGTGCGGGCAAAGAATCGCGGAGATTTGCCATCACTGCAAACAGATTCGCTGGCACGCAAAATCTCGGTTAAGCCTGATTCTCTTTGCTATGACTGGCTCGAACATGAGATTGCTCATCGCTTTGATGTGGTTTGCTGCACAGACCAGGAGCAGTTTCGCCGTGCCGGTAAAGCCATTACCCAGGCTGGCCAGATCAAAGCGCCGGGGGAACGTCATGAGAAGGACGATCGACACCGTCTCAATGATCGCAGCCGTTATGTGCTCGGTTGGAGCAACGAAGCCAAGATCACGGCACTCCAGGAGAAGGCTCAACTACTGGAGACCCGGCTAGGTGAGATAGGCAGTCATATCGCTAAACTGGAGAGCGAACAGAAAGCGAACAATACGCGACTTGAGACACTCTCCAAGCTTGTCGAATATAATGATTTTCGTGAATTGGACTGGCAGCCTCTGGCTGTTGAGATAGCACGCCTGCAAGATGAAAAGCGCCAGATGGAGGCCTCCTCCAATATTCTCAAGACTCTTGCCGGACAGCTTGAAGAACTGGAAGTTGCCCTTGCGCAAGTTGAGAGGCAACTTGACGAGCGCAAAGACAACCGCTCCAAGGCAGAGCAGAAAAAAGATGACGCAGAAAGTCTGCGAGAGCAGACGCAACTGTTACTCCATGCTTCCGAACCCGACCATGCCGAGCTGTTCTCACGACTCGCCACATTGCGCGATGAAGCGCTTGGGGAGCATCAGCTTACGGTTGAATCGTGCGATAACCGGGAACGGGAGATGCGCGACTGGCTGCAGACCCGGATCGATGCCGAGGACAGAAAACTCGCTCGCCTGCGCGACAAGATCATTGATGCCATGCGCTCCTACAGTACGACCTATCCCCTCGAAACCCAGGAAGTCGATGTCTCGGTGGAGGCCGCTGGTGAATACAGCGCCATGCTGGAACAGTTGAGCGCTGATAACCTGCCACGTTTTGAGGCGCGCTTTAAAGAGTTACTTAACGAGAACACCATTCGCGAGGTGGCAAATTTCCAGTCTCAGCTGGTGCGGGAGCGGGAGACGATCAAAGAGCGCGTCACCCGCATTAATGAGTCACTCACACAGATCGACTACAACCCCGGACGCTACATCGCTCTTGAAGCACAAACAGTCAGCGGCAGCGACATCCGTGATTTCCAGACCGAATTGCGCGCCTGCACGGAAGGTACCCTTACCGGTTCGGATGATGCCCAGTATTCCGAGACCAAGTTTTTACAGGTACGTCGGATCATTGAACGTTTCCGTGGCCGCGAGGGACAAACCGAACTGGACCGCCGCTGGACAGCCAGAGTCACCGATGTCCGCAACTGGTTCGTCTTTGCCGCCAGTGAGCGCTGGCGCGAGGATGACAGCGAATATGAACACTACGCCGATTCTGGGGGGAAATCAGGCGGACAAAAAGAGAAGCTTGCTTACACGGTGCTGGCGGCCAGCCTCGCTTATCAGTTCGGTCTGGAATGGGGAGCGGTTCGTTCGCGCTCGTTCCGTTTTGTGGTGATCGATGAAGCCTTTGGCCGTGGTTCGGACGAATCAACCCAATACGGGCTCAGGCTGTTTGCGCAATTGAACCTGCAGCTGTTGATCATAACGCCGCTGCAGAAGATTCACATTATCGAACCTTATGTTGCTAACGTCGGCTTTGTGCATAATGAGAACGGGCGTGCTTCCTGCCTGCGCAATCTCTCTATCGAGGAGTATCGGGCCGAGAAACAGAGAGTTCTATCATGAACTGGACAACACCTGCTGACCTGTCTGCCCAGGTGCAAAAATTATGGGATAAAGGTGCGCTGCTGGCCGAACTTGCCGGTGGCCCCACTGTTTTTCCCAAGCGATTGCGATTGAAAACTCCGACCTCGACGGAGCTTGCCGAACGCTTTGCAGATGTGCGTGTCTGGATCTCCCGGCTGGATCGGCAAGCAAAACACTACCGTGTGGTCTGGCGTACTGTTAATCATCGTATTCTGGGCTCAAACTCACTACCATCCGAGATCTGGATTGATTCGTTGGATGAAGCTCTTGAGCTGATCGGCAAGCGCCGCGCCGCCGAGCGTTTTACTGCTGTGGTGGCCATATCCAGAGAGCGTCAGCCGCAACTGCTGACCTGGCTGGAGAAGCGCCCGCTGCGTGCTCTTGAGCTCGCCGCTGAGTGGCCTCTGTTGTTGGATATTCTCTCCTGGCTGCAGTATCATCCCCGCCCCGAAATCTACCTGCGGCAGATCGATATAGCCGGGGTGCACAGCAAATTTATCGAGAGTCATCGTGCTGTGCTCGCAGAACTTTTCGATCTGGTACTGCCACAGGATAAAATCGACGCTACGGCCCTCGGCTTGACCGGCTTCTGCCGTCGCTATGGGTTTCGTGATAAACCATTGCGTTTACGTTTCCGTCTCCTGGATTCTGATCTTGCGCTCTTCGCTACCGATACCGACCAGGATGTCACGGTCACAATGGAGACCTTCGCAAACTTTGATTTGCCGGTGAACAAGGTTTTTATCACCGAGAACGAAATCAATTTTCTCGCCTTTCCCATGGTTCCACAGAGCATGGTCATTTTCGGTGCCGGCTACGGCTTCGAAGTGTTGAAAAAGGCGACATGGATACAAAGCCGCACTCTCTATTACTGGGGAGATATAGATACTCATGGATTTGCCATACTTGACCAGTTGCGTGCCAACTTCCCAACCGCAGTCTCTTTTCTGATGGATCTGGAAACTTTACTTGCTCACCAGCTGCATTGGGGGTGGGAGGCGCAACCCGAACGACGTGACCTGTGCAGATTGACCACATCGGAACATAAGCTCTACGACGATTTGCGTCAGAACCGATTGGGCAGGCAGCTGCGGCTTGAACAGGAGCGGATCGGCTTTGATTGGGTGGGAAGAGCGCTGGACAGGTTGTAACTGTTCTCTCTGCGGTCTCTTCTTACCATATGCCCTTGTATTCAATACAGGAGACCGATACACATCGCGCATTGCATCAATCTAATGAAATGTAATCAACAAGGAGACCACTTATGCCAACCTTACAAAATCAACTACAGCAGTCTTTTGGTTTCAACTCTTTTCGAGAAGGCCAGGAAGAAGTGATAACCAGGCTTCTGGCAGGAAAGTCGGTTCTGGCGGTTTTCCCGACCGGAGGCGGCAAGAGCCTTTGCTATCAACTGCCCGCGATGCTGCTTGATGGCTTGACCCTGGTGATTTCTCCGCTCATCGCTCTGATGAAGGATCAGCTGGATTTTCTGCTCAGTAAAGGGGTGCCGGCGGCACGCCTGGATTCCACACTGACGCGTGAAGAAAACCAGAAGCTCTTTAACGACCTGCATTCCGGCAACCTCAAATTATTATATGTGTCCCCGGAGCGTTTGGGCAATGAACGATTTATCAAGTCAATCGCCAAACAGCGCATCTCCCTGCTGGCTATTGACGAAGCGCATTGCATCAGTGAATGGGGGCATAACTTTCGTCCCGATTATCTGAAGATTGCCCGACTGGCAAAGGAGCTCAAGGTCGAACGCACCCTGACGCTCACCGCGACGGCGACGCCGACCGTTGCCGCGGATGTTCGCGAGGCCTTTGATGTCGCTCCGGAAGATTACGTCCACACGGGATTTTATCGCCCGAACCTGGAATTAAGCGTCCTGCCTGTTGTTGAAGACAATCGCAGGCAGATCCTGTTGTCTCAAATCAGAACGCGTCCTCCCGGTTCAACGATCGTCTATGTCACCCTGCAACGAACCGCAGAAGACATCGCAACCTATCTTCAAGAGTATGATCTTCAGGCGAGCGCCTATCATGCAGGATTGAAAAATGAAGAGCGTGCGGCGATCCAGGACGCCTTCATGACGTCGCGCGATGCCATAATCGTGGCGACCATTGCCTTCGGCATGGGTGTCGACAAAGCGGATATCCGTTATGTCTATCATTACAACCTGCCCAAAGGTCTTGAGAGTTACTCCCAGGAGATCGGCCGTGCCGGCAGGGATGGTAAACCCTCTGTTTGTGAAATGCTGGCCTCGGCTGACGACGCCGTCACCCTGGAAAATTTCAGCTACGGGGACACGCCCGAAGCCTCAACCATAACCGCTTTTATCCGGCACCTGTTTGCCGCCGAAGCAACATTCGATCTCTCTGAATTCCAACTCTCAGGTGAATTCGATGTGCGACCACTGGTGGTGAAAACGCTCTTGACCTATCTGGAACTGGACGGCTATCTGGTGTCGACCGGCCCGTTCTACAGTGAATACAAGTTTCAACCTCTGAAGCCGCCGGTCGAAATCTTCGCACGTTTCAGCGGCGAGCGGGCCGAGTTTCTAAAAGCTGTTTTTCAGTACGCCCGCAAAGGAAAAAGCTGGTTCACTCTCGACCCTATGGAAGTCAGCCAAACCATTGGCCAACCCCGCGACCGCATTGTTACTGCGCTTGGATACCTGGAAGAGCAAGGTGACATGTTAGTCAATGTTGCCGGCATTCGGCAGGGTTATCGTCGTCTGAAAATGCCCGATAACATGGAAGCCCTGGTCGACTCGCTCAATGAAAGATTCCAGACCAGAGAAGTCAACGACATCGACCGCATTCAGCGAGTTCTCAGCTTTGCCCAACAGGATGGATGCCTGACTCAGTATCTGCTGGCTTATTTTGGTGAAAAACGTGAACCGTGTGGTCACTGTTGCTGGTGTCAGGGGAAAAAACCGTCAATTCTGAAACCTCGGCAACTGCCGGCCTTTGATGAGCAGGATGAGAGGCGCATCCATGCATTGATTGCAGCGGGCCATGATGCACTGATGAGCCCGCGTAAGCTGGCACGATTCCTCTGTGGCATTGCGTCACCTGCGACGACACGCGACAAACTTCGCAAGTCTGATATGTTTGCGGCCTACGACAGGTTTCCTTTCAAAAAAGTGTTAGAGTTTGTGAGCTCTCGAATGTCAGAATGAACTGGCCGCTGACAAGATGTTTTGTTATCTTCTGTATTTTGGTTTAGGATTTAATCTTAATATCATGGGTCTTTCTATGTCGAAGCGTAAGCCAACCATCGGTGTCATCGGCGCCTCGCAACCTTCGTCTGACGGACTGCGCATCGCCGAAGCGGTCGGTCGCGCGATTGCCGTTCGCGGTGCGGTGCTGGTCTGTGGTGGTCTGGGCGGGGTCATGGAGGCCGCAGCCAAAGGTGCCAGCGAAGCCGGAGGCGTGGTTCTCGGCATTCTGCCGGGTCCTGACAAACTGTCGGCCAATCCTTATGTGACTCTGCCTGTGCCAACCAATATGGGCCACGCGCGCAACGTGATTATCGCTCACACCGCAGACGTTTTGATAGCGGTAGAAGGGGAGTACGGAACCCTGTCGGAAGCGGCCATCGGTCTCAAACTCGGCAAGCAGGTGTTTGTGCTGCCTGGCGGCTTGCCGATTGCGGGAACCGTTCCTGTCAACTCGGCAGAGGCGGCCGTTGCCCTTGCTTTCGAAAGTCTGAAGTCATGATAGCTTCACAAACAGTCTGGCCTGTGACGTTACCGCGGTTTTTCAGGACCTTGACATACCCTGCACCGCTGAAAAAGATACGATTCCTTGCAGAAACAAATATTTCGCTTAACCATCTGATAACCTATTCACGAGACCATTAATCCATGAATGATGCAATTTCCTGTAATCTGAGCCATTCCGAAGAATTCTCAACCGGGATCATCGAATGGTTGCGCGGCAAAGGCTCAATCCTGATCGTTACCCACGATCATCCGGATCCGGATGCGCTTGCGGCGGCCGTTGCCTTGCAGCACCTGATACTGATCAAGACAGGACAGAAAGCAACCATAGCCTTCGGTGGCGTAATCGGACGCCGCGAGAATCTGGTAATGGTCAAGCAACTGGAGATTAAGGCGAAATCGATCGATTCCCTCGATCTCGATACGTTTAACGCGGTCTGCATGGTCGATACCCAGCCGGGGACAGGCAATAATTCCTACCCACCAGGGCGACGCATCGACCTGGTCATTGACCACCATGAAATCAAGGAACAGACTCACTCCTGCCGCTGGGTCGATGTCCGCCCGGAATATGGCGCATCGGCAAGTATCCTGTTTGAATATTTTCAGTCTCAAGATATCAAAATTGCCACCAAAATGGCGACGATTCTTTTCTATGCCATCAAGTCGGAGACCGAGGATCTTGGTCGCGACTGGACCAAATCGGATCGTGATGCCTACTTGAAGTTGATGCCGCTCTGCAACAACCGTATCCTCCACGAGATCACCCATCCGAAGTCATCGCGGGCCTATTTTAAATATTTCGAAACAGGATTGAAGAATGCGAAAATATATGGCAATGCCCTGATCTTTAACCTCTACAATATCGACCATCCGGAAATCGTTGCCGAAATTGCCGATTTCCTGATGCGGGTAGAAGGGATTGAAATTGTCCTTGGATTGGGGTGTTATCATGAAGAAGGCGTCCTCTCCATGCGTACCAGCCAACCGGAAACCCATGCGGGAATCCTGATGCAGAAAGTTATCAAGGGGCTCGGTACCGGCGGTGGCCACAGTATGACCGCCGGAGGACAGGTCCATCCGCTGCAAGCTGTCCGGGGTAGTCTCGGCGCACTGGAATATGAACTGGCCGAGCGTTTGTTGACGGCTTTGGGCCGCGAGCATACCGAGCCGGAACCGCTGGTTGCCAAATAGTGTCGCGCCATGCCCCGACGTTGACAGCCTTGCCCATCTGGAGTATAAAACGCGCCATGCCTCGTTTGCTTCTGCAATTATTTTGTCTGTTTTTTATTCTTCTGACCTATGCTTCGTCTGCTGTTGCCATTGTCGAGATCGGGCTTCCAGGTGCAGAACCTCTGGTTCTCGAGGATGTCTATCTTCGCGAAGGGACGGCCTTTGTTGCCATCGATGATGTCCTGACGGCTCTGAAGCTCCAGGGAGAGTGGGATTCAGTGAGCCATGTCTTCACGATTCGTACTCCGCATGGACGTGCAGTCATTTCACCGGGTAGTCAGTTCCTGAAACTGGGCGACAATTTTATCCCCATTTCTCATCGTCCGCGCTTTATCGACTCTAAACTGCGGGTTTCAGAAGTCTTCATTTTGCGTCAACTGGCCCCACTACTTGCCGATCCGATCTATTATCGAAACCACAGTCCGCCGGCAGTGACTCAGGGTGAAGACCCTCTGGATCGTTTGTTCGCTTTTCTGCTGCGCAAAAAAGAGCCGGTTGCCGATGGCAGCAAAATGGTCGTGTCCATCGATCCCGGACATGGAGGTGAAGACAGCGGTGCGCTCGGTTTAAATGGCAGTAAAGAAAAAGCTGTGAACCTTGCTGTCGCTCAGCGTCTGGAAAAACTCCTGAAAATGCAGCAGGATGCTCCTGTTATCATGACGCGCGATGGCGATTACGCCCTGGATATGGAGCGTCGCCTCGAAGTCGTTGCCGAAGGACAGGCTGATGTGATGATTTCTTTACACGCTCAGGCATTTTTCTCTACCGAGACATCAGGCGTAAATCTCTATATCCAGCCACAGACAGAACGTGATGTCCCCGACGGCTTGCCGATAGAAAATTCAAGCTTGAAGCTTGCCGAAATATTACTGAAAAAACTGAAGGATCAAGGCTTTAATGTTCATGGCATCAAAGAACTGCCGGTTTACCCTCTTGGCCGCGGAAACCTGCCGCGTGTCATGGTGGAAATGGGCAGCTTGACCAATACGATTGACTTGACAATGCTCGAGGATCCGATCCGTCAGCAGGATTTTGCCCGCGCTCTTTTTGATGGACTGCGGGCCTTTTTTGAAACGTCAACAGGAGCATATCCATGAGTTCATCCTCCCCGGTCCGTCATGACGGCCGCCAGGCAAATCAGCTTCGCCCGATCACATTCGAGCGGGGCTTTACCCGTTATGCCGAAGGTTCGGTTCTGATCTGCTTTGGTGAAACCCGGGTCTTGTGCAATGCTTCCGTCGAAGAGAAAGTCCCACCTTTCATGCGTGGACAAGGACGTGGCTGGGTTACGGCCGAATACAGTATGCTGCCGCGTGCAACTCAAACACGTTCGGTTCGTGAAGCTGCCCGTGGCAAACTGGGCGGCCGTACCATGGAGATCCAACGCCTGATTGGTCGGGCCCTGCGTGCCGTGGTTGATTTCGAGCTTCTTGGTGAACGCACGATCCTTATCGATTGTGATGTGCTCCAGGCTGATGGAGGAACACGTACGGCAGCGATCACCGGGGCATGGGTTGCGCTTGCCGATGCTATTGAAATACTGATCTCGCAGGGGTTGCTCACACTCTCTCCTTTAAAAGACAGCGTCGCTGCGGTCAGCTCCGGAATCGTTAATGGACTGCCGGTGCTTGATCTCGATTACGTGGAAGATTCATGTGCCGGTGTCGACATGAATTTTGTCATGACCGGCGATGGTCGCTTTGTCGAAGTGCAGGGAACCGCTGAGGAAGAGCCTTTCAGCGATGTTCAACTGGATGCCCTGCGTGATCTGGCCAGACAAGGTTGTAGCGAGTTGACTAGATTACAGCAGCAATCAAGACGGCAGGTATGATGGAACTGGTCGTGGCCACCCGCAATGCCGGCAAACTCAAAGAAATCCATCGCCTGCTTGAAGCAACAAACATAAAGATTCTCAGCCTTGAGGCTTTTCCAGAGATCCCGGAAGTTCTAGAAGATGGCGAGACCTTTGCTGCCAACGCAGTGAAAAAGGCTGAAACCATCGCCTCTAGCACTGGTCTGCCGAGTCTTGCTGACGATTCCGGATTGGTAGCTGCTGCCTTGCAGGGTCGTCCTGGGGTGCATTCAGCGCGTTTTTCGGGAGCTGAGGCTGACGATCGCAGCAACAATCGCAAGCTTCTGAATGAGATGTCTCGGGTGCCTGAACCGCAACGTCAGGCCGCCTTTTGTTGTGTGATGGCCCTGTGCCTGCCTGATGAGCCGACCCGACTATTTGAAGGCAGGGTTGAAGGGCTGATTCTGAATCAGGAACAGGGTGACGGCGGGTTCGGCTATGATCCGCTGTTTTGGCTGCCCGAGTTCGGTTGCACCATGGCCGAGCTGCCTGTCGATAAAAAGAATAGAATCAGTCATCGCGGCCAGGCTTTGCGGCAAGTCATCGAATACCTCTCTACGCGTCAACTCTGAATCAACGAAACTTTCAGGGAAAATCCCTGAAAGCGGCTTTCTTGGAAATTTTTACTTTATTTTTTCCCAAACGGTGTTTAGTATACGGTGACTTGTATACAGTATGCAGTAATGGTATGCAGTAATGTGTGGCGGGCCGCGAGAGAGCGGCAAGGCTGGTCCGTGACAATGTGGCAAGGAGTATCAATATGGGATTGTCCAGTCGTTGGCGAGGACCACCCTTGGCAGGCGCTGGCAGGACGTGATGTCCTGTCCTGCCTGTCGTGCCGGTTCTGACCGGTTCTTGAGTGGATCTTTTTCGGGTTTCATCCATCACAACACATTGATTAAGGGATCAAAATCATGCAACTGACGCAAAGTTCTGTGGGCAGAAAGATCATCATGGCCGTTACCGGCATCGTGTTGGTCGCGTTTGTTTGTGTGCACCTTTTGGGCAATTCGTCCATTTTCTTCGGTGCAGACGCAATCAACGCATATGCGCAGAAGCTGCATAGTCTCGGACCATTCGTCTGGGTCTTCCGGCTGGTTATGCTGGCAGCTTTCGCAATTCACATCGTTTTCGGAATCCAGTTGACCTTGGAGAACAGGGCCGCTTCTCCCGAAGCGAATGTCCAGGTCAAACGCCTGAAGACCGGATTTGCTGCTGAGACCATGATTGTCTCAGGCCTGGTGCTGTTGGCCTTTGTGCTCTACCACCTGCTGCATTTCACTGTTCGGGTGACCAACCCCGAGATCTATGTTCCTCTTGGTACCGGTGGCATGGTCGACGTCTATTTTATGATGGTCAAGGGGTTCAAGAGCGTTCTGCCGGTTATCATCTACCTGGTCGGTATGGCTTTTCTTTTTCTGCATGTCAGCCACGGCTTTCAGAGCCTGTTCCAGACTCTGGGACTGAGCAATGACACGTCACTTCCGGTCATGGGAACGACCAGTAAGCTGCTTGGTTTTGTCCTCCTCGTAGGGTACATCTCCATTCCGCTGCTGATTGTTGCCGGACTCTTCAAGATTTAGGGGGTAGATTTAATGATACTCGACGGCAAGTGTCCTACCGGACCAATTGAAACTTCCTGGGATCGTCATCGCTTTGAGACAAAGCTGGTCAATCCTTCGAATAAACGTAAATTCAAAATCCTCTGCGTCGGTACCGGTCTCGCCGGTGGTGCTGCAGCGGCTTCACTTGGTGAACTTGGCTACAATGTTCATGCATTCTGCTATCAGGACAGCGCCCGCCGCGCTCACTCCATTGCAGCCCAGGGCGGTATCAACGCAGCCAAGAACTATCCGAACGATGGCGACTCCATCTACCGTCTGTTCTACGACACCATCAAGGGTGGCGACTTCCGTGCCCGTGAAGCCGATGTCTGGCGTCTGGCCCAGGTGTCAAACAATATCATTGACCAGTGTGTTGCCCAGGGCGTGCCATTTGCCCGCGACTACGCCGGTTATTTGGACAACCGCTCTTTCGGCGGCGCTCAGGTTTCGCGGACCTTCTTCGCACGCGGCCAGACCGGCCAGCAGCTGCTGCTTGGTGCTTACTCGGCACTTTCCCGCCAGGTTAAAGCCGGCACTGTCACGCTCCACGAGCGTCGCGAAATGCTGGACCTGGTCGTGGTCGACGGAGTCGCCAAAGGCATCACCTGTCGCAACATGGTAACCGGAGCGATCGAGTCACATTGGGGTGACGCTGTCATCCTGGCAACCGGCGGTTATGTTAACGTTTTCTATCTCTCGACCAACGCCATGGGCTGCAGCGTCACCGCTGCCTGGAAGGCCGCCAGAAAAGGCGCCTACATGGCCAACCCCTGTTATACCCAGATTCATCCAACCTGTATTCCACAGCACGGTGAACATCAGTCGAAGCTGACTCTTATGTCCGAGTCGCTGCGTAATGACGGCCGTTGCTGGGTACCCAAGAAAGAAGAAGATTGCGAGAAGCCGGCAAACGAGATTGCCGAAGCCGATCGTGACTACTACCTGGAGCGGAAGTACCCGTCCTTCGGTAACCTGGCCCCGCGTGACATCGCTTCCCGTGCAGCCAAAGAACAGTGCGACGACGGCCGTGGCGTCGGACCCGGCAAGCGCGGTGTCTATCTTGACTTTGCCGATTCGATCAATCGCCTCGGTAAAGACACCATCGCCGGGCGTTACGGCAACCTTTTCGAGATGTACGAGAAGATCACTGATGAAAACGGCTACAAGCAGCCGATGCGCATCTACCCGGCACCGCACTACGCCATGGGTGGCCTCTGGGTTGATTACAACTGTATGAGCAATGTTCCCGGCCTGTTCGTGCTCGGCGAGGCAAACTTTTCCGTGCACGGCGCCAACCGCCTTGGCGCTTCGGCCCTGATGCAGGGGCTGGCTGACGGCTACTTCGTTATCCCTTACACCATTGCCGGCTATCTGGCGACCGTGAAACCGGGCGAAGTCAAGGAAGATCACGCCGAATTCAAGAAGTCTGCCGAAGAGGTCAAAGCCAACATCGACAAACTGCTCTCCATCAACGGTACCAAGACTCCCTCCGAATTCCATCGTGAGCTCGGTAAAGTCATGTGGGAAGATGTCGGTATGGCCCGCAGCAAGGAAAGTCTGGAACATGCCCTCAAGCGTATCCCGGAGATTCGCGACGAGTTCTGGAAGAACGTCAAGGTGGTCGGCAGCAATGAACAGTTCAACCAGGAGATTGAAAATGCCGGTCGTCTGGCCGACTTCTTCGAATTCGCCGAAATTCTCACCAAGGATGCACTGAATCGTGAAGAATCCTGTGGCGGTCACTTCCGGACCGAACACCAGACTGAAGATGGCGAAGCAATGCGTAATGATGAAGACTTCTGTTACGTTGCCGCCTGGGAATTCAAAGGCGTGGGTGTCGAGCCCGAACTGCACAAAGAGCCTTTGAAATTTGAGAATGTTAAACTTGCCGTAAGGAGTTACAAATAATGAAACTCAAACTTCACGTATGGCGCCAGAATGGCCCGAATGATAAGGGGAGGATGGAGGTCTATGATGCTCCGGATGTCAGCCCCGACCAGTCTTTCCTGGAGATGCTGGATGATGTCAATCTGGTCCTGGCGAGAGAAGGCAAGGATGTCATTGCTTTCGACCACGATTGCCGCGAAGGGATCTGCGGCATGTGTTCACAGGTTATTAACGGCGTCCCCCATGGTGGTCAGGACCGGACCACGGTCTGTCAGCTGCATATGAGGAAGTTCAAGGATGGCGATGAAATCTTCATCGAGCCCTGGAAAGCGCGCGCTTTTCCGGTGATTAAAGACCTGGTGGTCGATCGTAACGGCTTGGAAAAAATCATGCAGGCTGGTGGCTACATTTCCTGCCACACGGGTGGTGTCGCTGACGGTAACGCCCTGCCTATCGGCAACGATATTGCAGAATATTCCATGGATGCTGCCGAGTGCATCGGTTGTGGTGCCTGTGTTGCTTCATGCCCGAACAGTTCGGCTATGCTCTACACTGGAGCAAAGGTCGCTCAACTCGCGGTGCTCCCGCAAGGAAAGGTGGAAGCACATCGCCGCGTTAAGGTCATGACTGAAGCCGCCACAGAACATGGCTTTGGCAATTGCTCCAATCATTACGAATGCCAGGCAGCCTGTCCGAAAGGCATTGATGTCAAGTTCATCGCCAAACTCAACCGCGAATACATGAAAGCACTCATTCCATAACTCGCTGATATCACAACGAAATACTTAAGGGCGGACTATTTGGTCCGCCCTTTTTCGTAACTTTAATCCCAAAATTTTCGCTTCAATCCGTATAGTCCAACAAGTTCCTGGAAGAGGTGTCACCAACCTTGACAGGCATGTCCCTCCTGCTAATCTCTAAATCTCTTGAATTAATAATAAATAAATTAATTTTCAACTCTTCCATCCAGGAAAAACATGGTTGGGCCGATATGATAAGAAAGAGATTCAGATTGTATGTTTTTTTATAAAGATAAGAATTGCTGGCAGGTTGCTGAAACCGAAAGAGTTGCCTTCCTGGTCGACGGAGAGGCCTATTTCAGTGCTGTTGCCGAGGCCTGCGAGGAGGCTCGACGCGCCATCTATATCATTGGTTGGGATATTGACAGCCGGATCCGCCTGCGTCGCGATGATGCTGATGAACAAGAAGGCTTCGCCGAGTTCCTCAACCGACTGGCTAAAGAAACACCCGATCTGCAAATTTACATTCTCGAGTGGGATTTTGCCATGCTCTATTCAATGGAGCGCGAAACCTGGCCACTGCTGAGTCTTGGCTGGGAAACTCACGAAAGGGTCCATTTCGAGCTTGACGATAAACATCCGGTCGGTGCATCGCATCATCAGAAGATCGTTGTAATCGACGACCGGTTGGCCTTTGTTGGCGGATTCGATTTGACAAATAGCCGATGGGACACCCCCGAGCATGCTCCGGAGCAACCCGGACGCTACGATAACGGTAAAACCTATGGTCCATTTCATGATGTGCAAATTATGGTCGATGGTGAGGCGGCCGCAGCATTGGGATGCCTGGCACGTGCCCGTTGGGAACAGGCAACTGGTGACGAACTCGTCGCTGTCGAGGGCGTTGAACATGATCCATGGCCTGAAAGTATTGCCCCTGATCTCGAACAGGTTCAGGTCGCGATCCTCAGAACGATTCCTGAATATGACGGTAAACATGAAATCCGCGAGATTGAAGGATTCTATCTTGACGCGATCAATCAAGCAAAATCCTCCATCTATATCGAAAACCAGTATCTGACATCGCATGTCATTGGCGCAGCTCTTGAAAAGTCTCTGCGCAAACACGATGGGCCAGAAGTCCTTATCGTGCTTCCACGCAAATGTTCGGGGTGGCTGGAAGAAGAGACTATGGGCGCCTTGCGTCAGCGCCTGCTCAATAAACTCTTGCAGGCAGATGAGCATCAGAGACTGAAGGTCTGTTATCCCGATCGTGAGGGACTTAATACCCAAATCATTAATGTGCACAGCAAAGTCCTTGTCATTGATGATGCACTGCTGACGGTCGGCTCCGCAAATCTCAGCAACCGTTCGATGGGATTCGATACCGAATGCAATCTCGCCTTATCCGCCGAAGGTCAGGCACATGTTCAGAAAGCGATTGCCGGTTTTCGCAACCGTTTGCTCGCCGAGCACCTGGGTACTACTAAAGAGAAGGTCGCCGCCAGCCTTGAGAAAACCGGAGCGCTGCTGGCAACCGTTGACGCATTGAATAAAAGTGAGCGGTCATTACAGGACCTGCCGCAAACAGAAGCTGATTCTCTGACTGAAACACTTTCGGCAAGTGAAATTGTCGATCCTGAGCGACCTATCAACATTGAGCGATTGCTTGATTATTTCGATATCGATTCAACTTCCCGTGACGATGATGCCAGTGTCAGACAGAAGGCCTGGCGTTTTGCCCTGGTGATCGCGCTGGCGCTGTTATTGGCGATCCTCTGGCGCTGGTCACCGCTCAGTCAATGGTTGACTATGGACAACCTGCTGGCCATAGCGGACACCATACGCGAAAGTCCTATGACCACGCCGATTGTTTTGGTTATCTATGTCGTCGGCAGTTGTCTTATGTTCCCTGTGACTCTGATAATCCTTGCTACGGCCCTGAGCTTCGGCCCTTACACGGGGTTTGCACTGGCGTTCACCGGCAGTCTGCTGGGAGGGCTTGCCAGCTACCTGCTGGGACGCTGGCTGGGTCGGGATGTGGTCCGCAGGCTGGCTGGAGAGAAGGTCAATCGTTTGAGCCGCAAGCTGGCACGGCGCGGCTGGCTGGCTGTTGCTCTGGTTCGCATGGTCCCGATCGCCCCGTACACGATCGTCAATATGGTCGCCGGTTCGTCGCATATCTCGACCCGCTCTTTTCTCATCGGCACAGCCATCGGCATGGGGCCTGGCATCATGGCAATCATGCTTTTCGAGGGAGGGCTGGAACATGCCATTCGTGAACCTGGCTGGTCGAGCGTGGTCGTGTCCCTCATCACGCTGAGCTGTGCCATACTGATTTTGTTCTTCTTCAAGCGCTGGCTGATGCGAAAGGATGCAGATCATGATAAATGAGCGCATTCTGCGTCTGGCAACCTGGAATATACATAGGGGGGTAGGTCTCGACGGTAAGCGGGATCTTGCAAGAATAGCTCGTGTGATTCGGCAGATGGATGCCGATCTTATCGGCTTGCAGGAGGTCGACAATCATGTCGAAAAACATGGAAACGACCTCGAATCACTGGCTGAACTGACCGGTATGACCATGGTCGCCGGACCGACCATGCAGCGCAAGACCGGTGACTATGGTAATGCGTTGTTGACAAGGCTGCCAATATTGGATGTCGAGCGCTATGATCTCAGCGTGCGACGACGTGAACCACGCGGTCTCATTATCGTCCAGCAGAACTGGCTCGGTGAAGATTTGCAAGTGGCGGTAACCCACCTCGGCCTGCGTCCCGGGGAGCGGCGCTACCAGGTCCGTCGGTTGATCGAGTGTCTCTCTGTCGTCAATCGAAAACCGCTGATTCTGATGGGTGATTTCAACGAATGGCTCTTCTGGGGGCGACCAATGCGATGGCTCCATCGACATTTTGGTTCGATCTCTTCGCCACGGACATTCCCGACATTCTGGCCTCTGTTTCGCCTTGACCATATCCTGGCCGACCCACCGGAGCGTTTGCATGCGAAACATGTTTTCCGCAACTCGCTGTCACGTGTCGCCTCCGATCATCTACCATTAATTGCAGATTATTCCGATTAAAAAGCGGTTGTCCTGCCTGTCCATTTCTTCTTTAGTATTGATTCTAACTGTTTATCTGATAAGTGATGGCTTCAGTGGTCTCGTCGGGTTTCAAGATAGTTGTCGCCTTTTCTCGTTATGCCGCTTCTTTACAAAGGCCCTCTTCGGAGGGCCTTTTCTTCTCTGGGTTGAGTCGAACAATTGCAACGGGTTTCCAATAACGGATTGTTCCGGTCCATCGGTTCGGATTGTTTTGACGTGCTTTTGTATAGACACGTT
The DNA here is from genome assembly GCA_032250875.1 of Desulfuromonadales bacterium. Lineage (GTDB taxonomy): Bacteria > Desulfobacterota > Desulfuromonadia > Desulfuromonadales > BM103 > M0040. Next base: position 39,108 of record JAVVDT010000005.1, read on the forward strand.
CTCGTCTGGTCAAGATGTCTGTTTCCCGGCCATAATGCCGATCATCAGGTTTCACAAATCGGATCTCACTATGGAGGTTGTAGCAGCTAACGAAGCCGTCGACCCAACGCTGCGCATCCTGTTCACTTGCAAACGGTTGGTAAGGATAGCCAGGTCGATACTTCATGGTTCTAAACAGCGATTCAGAAAACGGGTTGTCATTGCTTACACCTGGTCGACTGAACGATGGAACCACGTCCAGAACTGTAATGTTGCAAGCATGGTCGATCCTTGCATAGGGCTACCATTGTCAGAGTGCAGGACCAATCCTTCTGGATCGACACCATGATGATGGTAAGCTTCGACCAGCATCTATGCGCTGTTCTTGCCGCATTCTTTGCTAAACACGGTCTCTGCGATGATCTTGCGGCTAGATATAGTAGGTTGCCAGAATCCTTTAATTCCTTTGCGTGTTCAGCGAAGTGTTCCTTCCGATTTTCTTCGAACTTTTTTCTGCCGTACTGGATATGTAAAACTCCCAACACTTATTACATTGGGAATGCTTTTTCCCAGCATTGTCACATGGAACCTCTTCTGCACAGCGGAAATTCTGAGGATAATGGGTCTTTCATTTTCTATCTCGTCCCCCCCCGTAACTTATTTTGAGTCAGCATTGTCCGGTTAGGTTTTTGCACCACGTCGTTTTCGCTTTAATCGTTTGACCTTGCTCTTTTTATTTCGTTTTCTTGTTCTTTGACGGTGATCTTCAGCGGCCTCATTGGCAATCTGGTTGCGGAGTTCACGCACCCTGAAGATGCTGACCGCCTCGTTGTGCTGCTCCCGGCAATAGATGGCAAGCAGCAGATAGGTAATGAGTCCGCCAAGCAACTGCACCATGAGACCGTATTTGCTACGGGCAATCAGGTGATACACCTTGAGATGCCGCTTCCACCAGCCGAAGAAGGTCTCAATGTTCCAGCGCAGCTTGTAGACTTCGGCGATTTCTTCCGCCGTCAGGTCGTTCCTGTTGGTGGCGATCCAGTAATTCGTG
>JAVVDT010000060.1:0-11414 GCA_032250875.1 Desulfuromonadales bacterium
ATACCAATCGCAGAAAGCTGCTGCCGACTGGCAGGGTGATGTGCAGATTGTGGCCTTCAGTGCTGCTGATGAGAATGGACTGAAAGCTGCGCTGAAAGCTTTTCCTGCAGAAGAACCGTGGAACGTATTGCGCCTGGCTGCCGATCAGAGCCGTAGCGGATTCGATGCAAAACAACCTTATCGACTGACGCTGGTCCTGGAAAAGGACAAGTCCAAGCCTGCCGTCCAGATACAAAGTGCCTTGAGCATGCTGCGCAACCATCGCGACCAGAGTTTCTGGAGCACTCCGGACGGCAGCTTCTTTGCAAGGGGCGAAACCAATGGCCGTCTGGCGATGCTCTTCCCCGGTCAGGGAGCCCAGTACCCGGGGATGCTCAGAGAGCTGGCGATCCAGTTCCCGCAGTTCCTTGAGGCCCTCGGCGTCGCTGATCGCGCGTTTTTTGCCAATACCGGAGGTAAGCATGGCCGTCTGGCCGAGCTTGTCTACCCGCGCCCGAGCTTTGATCAGGCCAGCAGAGACCGCGACCTGGCAAGCCTGCAGGCGACAGAGGTTGCCCAGCCGGCACTCGGTGCTGTCAGCCTGGGCGCGCGTGAGGTGCTCGCCGCTTTCGGCGTGACTGCCGAGGCCTATGCCGGCCACAGTTATGGCGAACTGACGGCACTTTGTTGCGGAGGCTATTTTGATGCTGACGCCCTGCACACACTCTCTCGACTGCGTGGCGAATTGATGGCCGCCGGCGCAGGCGACCGCGGCTCGATGCTGGCAGTCTCCGCGCCGCTTGATCAGGTCGAAGCGTTTCTCAAGTCTTCTGGATTGCAACTGGTCCTGGCCAACCGCAACACCCCTGAACAGGGTGTCCTTTCCGGGGCGACTGCAGAGATTGAAAAAGCCGCGACGCTGCTCGATGATCAGGGCTTGCGCTACAAGCGGCTTGCCGTGGCCGCGGCTTTTCACAGCGAACTGGTCGCCGATGCCAGCGGACCGTTTGCAGCGCGTCTGCAAACGATCGAATTCAAAAAACCAACCGCCAGTGTGTTTGCCAACACCAGCGGTGCGGCGTATCCCGAGACCGCGAACAAGGCCCGCGAAATTCTCGCCGCGCAACTGGCGTGTCCGGTCGATTTCGTTGCCGAAATTGAGGCGATGTACGCCGCCGGCATGCGCACCTTTCTGGAGGTTGGCCCTGGAGCCCGTCTGACCGGGATGGTCAAGGCGATCCTCGGAACACGTGATCATCAGGCGTTTGCCATCGATGCTTCCAACGGCAAGCGCTCCGGCATCCACGATCTCGGCCGTGCTCTGGCACAGCTGGCGGTCACCGGCTATCCTGTCGATCTGAGCTGCTGGGATGAAGGCTACGCCGCTTCCCGCCAATCGCCGCAAGGCAAGAAACCCGGCATGACGATTCCGCTGAGCGGTGCCAATTATTTCAAGCGTCCGCAGAAGCGTCCGCCTGTGCAACCCCAGGTTGCCGCAAATTCTGCAGCCATGCCTGCCGCCCAGGCGAATCCGGTCACCCCGGCAACAGGCGCATTCTTCGCCGCTAACGGTTCCTTGCAGGAAGCTCTGCAGATCACCCGCCAGAGTCTGCAGGCCTTGCAGAATCTGCAGGAGCAGACGTCGCGCCTGCATCAGCAGTTTTTGACCGGCCAGGAGTCGGCGACGCAATCCTTCCTCGGCCTGGTCGAGCAGCAGAACCGCTTGCTGCAGGGCCAGCCACTGACCACTGCCGCCGTGGCACCTGCAGCATCAGTAGCACCAGCAGCGCAGATACCAAAAGTTGCCGTCGCTGCCTCTCAGCCGGCAGTGGCTCCAGGGCAGTCGATGCAGGTTGCTGTCGCTGAAGACCTTCCTGCGGTTGACAGCCAGAGGGTTGCCAGTGTGCTTTTGAGGGTGATTGCCGAAAAGACCGGTTACCCGCAAGAGATGCTGGAACTGGAGATGACCCTCGACGCCGACCTTGGCATCGACTCGATCAAGCGTGTGGAGATTCTCTCTGCCTTGCAGGAAGAACTGCCCGAGGCGCCGGCAGTCAGGCCGGAGGACCTTGGTACCCTGCAGACCCTCGGCCAGATTATTGACCACTTAACCGCCGGTATGTCACCGACGCCGCCACTCTCTGCCGTTGCAGCGGTTTCTCGGGTTGCTGACAATAGCCGGATTACGAGCGTGCTGCTTGAGGTGATTGCCGAGAAGACCGGCTATCCGCAGGATATGCTGGAGCTGGAGATGGCGCTTGATACCGATCTCGGCATCGATTCAATCAAGCGTGTTGAGATTCTCTCTGCCTTGCAGGAAAAACTGCCCGAGGCGCCGGCGGTCAGACCGGAAGATCTGGGCGTGTTGCAGACCCTCGGGCAGATCGTCGATCATCTTGCTGCCACCGGTACCAAGAGCACGGTGACAGTAACGCCCGTTGTGAGCGCCGACCCGCTTGACCGCAACGCCGTAGCAAACACCCTGCTTGAGGTGATCGCTGGCAAGACCGGTTACCCGGTAGAAATGCTCGAGTTGGACATGGCTCTCGATTCCGATCTCGGCATCGATTCGATCAAAAGGGTTGAAATCCTTTCTGCTCTGCAGGACAAGTTGCCGGGTGCCCCGGCGATCAAACCGGAACATCTCGGTACTCTGCAAACGGTTGGCCAGATCGTCGATTTCCTGGCCAGCGTGTCCGGTGCCACGGAAGCTGCGGCCAAGCCGGAAGCGATCTTTGAAATGCCGTCAGTGGGCAGCGGTGTTGAACGTAAAGTGCTGAAGGCTGTTGCGCTGCAAAGGGCAAATGACCGTAATCCACTCAACCTGCCGAAAGGTGCCGTGATCTGGGTCAGCGATGACGGCTCTGCCCTGGCGAATGCCATCTGCCAAAAGTTGGCGGCGCGAAACCTGGTCGCTGAAAAAATCAATCTCGAACAACTCAATGATCTGATCCCTACCGCGAATCTGGCCGGATTGGTGCTGCTGGCACCGCTGCCCGGGGCAGATGATCTTTTCCTGCAGAAGGCTTTTCGCCTGACGCAACTGGCGGAGCCGGCTCTGAATGCTGCTGCGGACAAGGCCGGGGCGGTTCTGGCGACGGTGTCGCGCTTGAATGGCCGCTTCGCACTGCCGGGCGGCGGACCGGTCAAGGATGCCCTCTCGGGTGGACTGGCCGGGCTGTCAAAAACCGCCGGGCATGAATGGCCTGAAGTTACCTGCAGGGCTTTCGACCTGGCGGCAGACCTGGACGATGCCGACAAAACTGCTGAAATGCTGGTTGCTGAACTCCTCGTCGAAGGCGAGCAGGAAGTCGGCTTCTCGAGCGAGGGATTGTATACCCTCAGCCTGGTTGATGAATCGCTGGCCGGTGAGCCACTTGATTCACCGGTTAGTTATGGCGATGTCGTGGTGATCAGTGGCGGCGGTCGCGGTGTAACCGCCGAGGTTGCGGTCGCGCTGGCGGCTTCGAGTCGGGCGACTCTGCTGCTGCTCGGCCGCAGCGAAGCTCCGCAGACCGAACCCCCTTGGCTGAGTGGCTTGAGCAGTGAAGACGAAATCAAAAAAGCTGTCATCGCCAATGCCGGGACTCCTTTAAAACCGAAGGACGTTGGCCAGAAGTGCCATGAGATTCTCGGCAACCGTGAAATTCGCAACACCTTGCAACGCATCAAGGCGGCGGGTGGCCAGGCCATCTATCGCTCCGTCGACCTGCGTGATAGCGATGCCGTTGCGGCTGTCATTAAGGATATTCGTGAAGAGTACGGCCCGGTCAAGGGCTTGATCCACGGCGCCGGAGTCCTGGCTGACCGTTTGATCAAGGACAAGACTGCAGAGCAGTTCGAGCAGGTTTACAGCACCAAGATTGCCGGCCTGCGCAATCTGCTGGCGGCGCTTGGCGGGGATGCGTTGCGTTTTATGGTGATGTTCTCTTCGTCAACCGGTCGTTACGGTCGGACAGGCCAGGTCGATTACGCCGTCGCTAACGAGATTCTCAACAAGGTGGCCCAGGAGCAGGGCGGGCTGCGCCCCGACTGTCGCGTCCTTGCCCTGAATTGGGGTCCATGGGATGGCGGCATGGTGACCCCCGCTCTGAAAAAAGTTTTCGCCGAGGAAGGCGTTGCCGTCATCGACCTCAAGGCCGGAGCTGATTACCTGATCGAGGAAATCGCTACGCCGCCGGGCGGTCCGGTGGAACTGGTCATCCTCGGCGGTCGGGATACTGCGGCGAGTGAAAGCCCGTCCCAGGCCCATGAAAACCTTTATGTCTCCAAGGCTTTTGATCTGGAGATCTCCATAAGCCAGTATCCGTTTCTCAAGTCCCATGTCATTGACGGCAAGGCGGTTCTGCCGATGGCGGTCATCATCGAGTGGATGGCCCACGGTGCAATCCATAATAATCCGGGCTTGCGCTTCCACGGTTTCAATGATCTGCGTGTGCTGAAAGGCGTCACCCTTGAACCGGGACAGACGCATACCCTGCAGGTCATGACCGGCAAGGCGTTCAAGAGCGGTGGAGTGCATGTCGTGCCGGTGGAGCTGTCCGGGATGGCGGCCGGCGGTCAGCAGTTTGTTCACTGCCGTGCACGCATGGTGCTGGCGGCCAAGTTACCGGAAAGCAAGCTGGCCACGGCACGCGCGGATCTGCCAGCTTATAAGCGTTCCATCGAAGAGATCTATCAACCGGATCGACTTTTCCACGGCCCCGACTTCCATGGTATTCGCGAAGTGATTGGCTGTTCCGCAGACGGTATCGCCTCGGTCGTGAGGCCGGCACCAAGCCCGGCGGAATGGATCAACCAGCCGCTGCGCAACTCGTGGCTGGCCGATCCGCTGGCATTGGACAGCAGTTTCCAGATGATGATTCTCTGGAGCTTCGAGCGCTATCAGTCCGGCTCCTTACCGGTTTTTGCCGGCCGCTACCGTCAGTATCAGAGTAAATTTCCTGAAAGCGGCGTGGAAATCCGCGTGCATATAGTCAGCCAGAGTGCCAGCAAGGCGGCTGCGGAAATCGACTTTGTCGATCCGGCCAACGGTACCCTGATTGCCCGGATCGAAGATTACGAATGTGTGATCGACGCCTCGCTGAATGCGAGTTTCCAGCGCAATAAACTACAGGGAGCTGCCTGAGAATGAAGCACGGCAAATCGGTTGCAATTGTCGGGGTCGGCGGCGTGTTTCCCATGTCACCGACCCTGGAGCGTTTCTGGGAAACGATTACCGGCAACGTGGATACCTCGCGTCAGCCGCCGCCAGGGCGCTGGCTGCTCGATCCCGACGAAGCCTTCAATCCAGCGGTCGGTACTCCGGACAAGATCTATTCGAAAAAGGGCTGCTTCATTGATGACGAGACCGATCCGTCGACAATCGAGGGTCTCGACATCGATGCAGACTTCCTGGCAGGTCTCGATCCGATGTTTCGCCTGCTGCTGCGCACCGGTCACCAGGCTTTCAGCGACGGCCGCGTCGACCAGCTCAATCGCGAGCGGGTCGGCGTGATTGTCGGCAACCTGGCGCTGCCCAGTGAAGGTTCATCAACCATGGCCCGGGATTACCTTGGCCGTACCTTCGAAGAGAAACTTCTCGGTACGGAACACACGTCGAAGCTACCGAGCGCTGCACCGCTGAACCGTTACGTGGCCGGTCTTCCCGCCGGCCTGTTAGCCAAAGCCCTCGGCCTTGGCGGCACCTGCTATACCCTGGATGCCGCCTGTGCCTCGTCACTCTACGCCATCAAGCTGGCAGCAGATGAACTGCTGGCCGGACGGGCAGACGCCATGCTGACCGGCGGCCTGTCACGCCCCGACTCACTCTATACCCAGATGGGGTTTTCCCAGTTGCATGCCCTTTCCCCCTCCGGGAGCTGCTCGCCTTTCGACGCCAATGGCGATGGCCTGGTGGTCGGCGAGGGCAGCGGTATGTTTCTGCTGAAACGCACCGAAGACGCAGTTTGTGCCGGTGACCATATCTATGCCGTGATTCGCGGCATCGGTCTTTCAAACGACCTTGGCGGCAGTCTGCTGGCGCCGGCTTCCGAGGGACAGCTGCGGGCAATGCGCTCTGCCTATGAGCAGGCCGGCTGGTCACCGACTGATGTAGATATGATCGAGTGTCATGCCACCGGGACTCCGGTGGGAGACGTGGTAGAGTTCACCAGCATGAAGAGCCTCTGGGGGGATGATGGCTGGCAGTCCGGACAATGCGTAATCGGTTCGGTGAAATCAAATATCGGTCACTTATTGACCGCCGCCGGTTCCGCCGCCCTGATGAAAACCCTGCTGGCGATGAAAAGCCGCACCCTGCCGCCGACCGCCAATTTTTCACAGCCGGCCAAAGGCATCGACCTCGAGTCCAGTCCGTTTCGCATCCTGCAGCAGTCGAAACCCTGGAAATCCCGCAACAAGGGACAGCCCCGGCGCGCGGCAGTCAGCGCCTTCGGCTTCGGCGGTATCAACGCCCACATGCTGATTGAGGAATGGATTCCGCAAAAACCCAAAAAAAGCACGGTTGCCTATCATCCGTCATTCAAGAAAAAGAGCCAGCCGGTTGCCATTGTCGGCATGGGCGCTCATTTCGGTCGCTGGGATTCCCTCGCAGCCCTGCGCAGCCGATTGCTTGGCGGAGGCCCCGAGGTGAATGCCGAGCGTCCTGCCCACTGGTGGGGTGCTGAACAGAGTCGCTGGTTCCAGGAAGAGGGGCTGAGTAAAACGGATTTCAAAGGCTTTTTCATCCCCGAAGTGAGTGCCGCCCCAGGTTCCTTCCGCATCCCGCCGAAAGAGATCGAGGAGATGCTGCCCCGCCAGCTGCTGATGCTCAAAGTTGCCGACGAGGCGTTGCGAGATGCCGGGTTGAAGCATGAAGATCTGCTTTTTACCGGAGTCTTCATAGGCACCGGCCTCGACCTCAACGCGACTAACTTCAGTTTTCGCTGGGGGATTCAGAAATTTGCCCGTCAATGGGCTCAGCAACTTGGCCGTGATCTGTCCGAAGAGGAAATCAAGGCCTGGATTTCAGCCCTGCGCAAATCGGCAGGACCGGCCCTGAACGCCAACCGGGTTATGGGCGCGCTCGGCAGCATCGTTGCCAGTCGGGTGGCCAAAGCGTTCCGGGTTGGCGGCCCCAGTTTTACCTTGTCCAGTGAAGAGAACTCCGGACTGAGAGCCCTCGAAGTAGGGGTGCGTGCCCTGCAGGAGGGATCCATCAACCGGGCGATTGTCGGTGCTGCCGATATGGCGGGAGACCTGCGCTCGGTGCTCGGTCAGCATACGACCCGGCCGTTTTCCAAAAGTGGCGCAGTCCGGCCCTTTGACAAGCATGCCGATGGTACAGTGGTCGGTGAGGGTGCGGCTGCAGTCATTCTCAAGCGTCTCGATGATGCCAAGCAGGACGGCGATCACATCTATGCAATCATCAAGGGCGTCGGTACGGCGACAGGCGGTCCGGTCGAGTCGGCGATCCCGGACAGAAGTGCCTACACGCTTTCCATTGAGCGAGCCATCCAGGAGGCGGGGAGCACTCCGGAATCGGTCAGCTACCTTGAAACCAACGGCAGTGCCCTGGCGATTGAGGATGAACTTGAAGCCAATGCCCTGGGCGCATTTTTTGGTTCCAGGCAGACGCAGAAACCATGCTACTTCGGCAGTGCCAAGGCTGATATCGGTCATGCCGGCGCCGCGGCCGGACTGGCGTCACTGATCAAGGCGACGCTTTGTCTGCAACAGCAGGTTTTGCCACCACTGCGCAACCTGAAAACCATACGCTATGACTGGGTGCGGGGCAAACGCAGCTTCATTGCTCCTGAGTCCCCGCAATTCTGGCTGCGCAACCGGGTCGAGGGTCCCCGCCGGGCACTGGTCAGCGGTTTCGGCGTTGACGGGACCTGCTCCCATGTCTTGCTCGAGGGCATGGAGGACAGGGCCGGCAGAGCCGAAGCGCCCCTTACGGAACGTCCACTCGGTGCGCTTGACGAGGGGCTCTTCGCTCTCGAAGCGGACGATGTCGATGGCTTGCTGGTAAGGATCGTCACGCTGCAGGACTTTGTTGCCATGGCCCCTGACGGCGGGATCGAGCAGCTGGCAATGCAGTGGTTTCGAGAAGCAGGGCTTGACCAGAGCAAAACGCTCTGTCTGACCATGGTGGCCTCGAACCGTGCGGAGTTGCTCGATCAACTCGAACATGCTGTGCTCTCTCTTCGCAACAACCCAACCCAGGCCATTGGCGGTAATGGCACAATGCTCTCAGCAAATATCCGCGATCGGCTGTTCTTTGCGCCCGAACCTCTCGCGTCACAAAGCAAGCTGGCGTTCATCTTCCCCGGTTCCGGCAATCACTTTGCCGGAATGGGACGTGACCTCTCAGCCCGTTGGCCGGCAATCTACAGCAACCAGGATGCTCATAGTCAGTTTCTGGCCCGCCAGTTTCTGCCGGAGCACTTCTGGAAAACCGAGCTGGCCGAAACCATTCATGAAAATCACAATGCCCTGGTCATTGGTCAGGTTGCGCTTGGCACCGCGATCAGCGACCTGGTGCGCAGCTTCGGTATCGAACCGCAGGCAGTTAGCGGCTACAGCCTCGGTGAGTCGGCGGGACTCTTCTCTTTCGGTGCCTGGAAGGATCGCGACGGTATGTCGCAACGGCTCGGTGAGTCAACTCTGTTTACCGAAGATCTTGCTGGTGAATGCAAGGCTGCGCGCAAAGTCTGGAGGCTGAGAAAAGGTGAAAAGGTCGACTGGGTGCTTGGTATCGTCGATGCCCCCGCTGTGCAAGTGAAGCAGGCGCTGGTCGGCAAGGACAGGGTCTACCTGCTGATTGTCAATACCCACCGGGAATGTGTCATAGGCGGCGATCGCTCGCAGGTTGAAGCCGTGGCGCGTCAAGTCAAGGCACATTTCTTGCCGTTGCGCGGTGTGACGACAGTGCATTGCCCGGTCGCCGAACCGGTGGCAAAAGCCTATCGCGACCTGCATGTTTTTCCGGTGACGGCGCCAAAGGAGATCAACTTCTACAGTTGTGCCCTGGGTGAGAGTTACCAGGTCACTAGCGACAGCGCCGCTGATGTCATCCTCGCTCAGGCGCTGGACACCATTGATTACACCAGAGTCATCGAGCAGGCCTATGCCGACGGCGTACGGGTTTTTCTCGAGATGGGGCCGGGCAATTCCTGCAGCCGCATGATCGGCAGCATTCTCGAAGGCAAGCCGCATCTGGCCAGAGCCGCATGTTATCCCGGCCAGCCGGCCACGTCGCTGATCCTGCGTCTTCTGGCCAATTGCCTGGCGGAACGGCTGCCGGTGGACCTGTCTATGCTCTATCCCGACACCATTGCCATTGCCGAAAAGTCGTCCGGGCCGCGCATTCATACCGCAATCGGCGGCGCTGCGTTTGCTCCGCCGGTCTTGCCGCTCAAAGCGCCGCTTGCGGTCGCGATGCCGGAACGCGAAACGCTTGATCAGCCGTCGCCGGCAACGCTGTCGCAGGCAGGTGTAGAACAAAAAAATCCTGGTGCTCTAAAATCTTCTGCCGCATCGCAAGCAGGCATGGGTGCTATTGGTGATCCGTTATTGGCGCAGATGGCTGATACGGCAGCGTTGCATGCCAGAAGCCATGAGACTTACCTGGCCTTTGCCAAGACCATGGAAAATGCCCTTACCGAAAATCTCAACCTGCAGATGGCACTGTTGCAGCAGATGGCTGCCAATGGCGAGGCGTTGATGAGCACGGAACACGAGGCGTGGAACGCGCAGCGCAGTCACCAATCCCAGGGATTTGCCGCGCAGTTTGTCTCAGGCCAGCCCCCAGCACCCAGTCCCCAACCCCCAGCGTTCAACCGTGAGATGTGCATGGAGTTCGCTGTCGGCTCCATCGCTAAAATGCTCGGGCCTGAGTTCGCCGAGGTCGATACCTACCCGACCCGGGTGCGCCTGCCCGACGAACCGCTGATGCTGGTTGACCGCATCATGTCGGTCGAGGGCGAACCACGTTCGATGACCAGCGGCCGGGTGGTCACCGAGCACGATGTCACATCAGATCGCTGGTATCTCGACGGTGGCCGTATCCCGACCTGCATCGCTGTCGAGGCCGGCCAGGCCGATCTCTTTCTCTCCGGCTACCTGGGGATCGATTTTATCAGCAAAGGCAAAGCGGTTTATCGCTTGCTTGACGCGGTCGTTACCTTCCATCGTGGATTGCCCGTGCCCGGCGATGTGATCCGCTACGATATCAAAATCGAACATTTTTTCCGCCAGGACCAGACCTACCTGTTCCGTTTCAACTTCGAGGGCACCGTCAACGGTGAACCGCTGTTGTCGATGCAGAACGGCTGCGCCGGTTTCTTTACCGAACAGGAGCTGGCTGCCGGCAAGGGGATTGTCCACACCAGGCTCGACCTGCTGCCGCAGCCCGGCATCAGGCCCGATGACTGGCGCGATCTGGCGCCAATGGCCGTGGAGTCCTACGATGCAGCCCAGGTTGATGCGATCTATGCCGGAGATCTTGGTGCAGCCTTTGGTGAATTATTTGCAAACCTGAGCCTGGACAAACCCTACACTCTGCCGGGCGGCTACTTGAAACTTGTCGATCGGGTGATTGAACTTGATCCGCAGGGCGGTCGTTACGGTCTCGGCCAGATCCGCGCCGAGATGGACATCCATGCGGATGACTGGTTTCTGACCTGTCACTTCTGTGACGACAACGTCATGCCCGGCACTTTGATGTATGAGTGCTGCATGCACACACTGCGCATCTACCTGCTGCGCATGGGCTGGGTCGGCGAAACCGGTACGACCTGGTGCGAGCCGGTCCCCGGGATCAACAGCGGCCTGAAATGCCGCGGCCAGGTCATTGACACAACCAGAACCGTGACCTACCAGGTGAGCATCAAGGAACTCGGTTACGGCCCGGAACCGTTTGCGATTGTCGACGCGCTGATGTTCGCCGACGGCAAGCCGATCGTCGAAATCCCCAACATGTCGATCCGCCTGTCTGGCTTGAGCCGCGAGAAGGTCGAAGGCTTGTGGTCCAGCTCCCAGCCTCCAGCCTCCAGCCCCGGGGCTCTCTATGACTACGAGAAAATCCTGGCCTTTTCAACCGGCAAGCCTTCCGAGGCCTTCGGCGAGCCGTACCGGATCTTCGATGAGGAGCGCAAGATTGCCCGCCTGCCCGGACCGCCCTTCCAGTTTCTTGACCGTATCACCGAAGTTATTGGTGAGCCGTTCAAATTGATTGAGGGAGCAACCGTCGTTGCAGAGTACGATGTGCCGACAGACGCCTGGTATTTCCAGTCTGCGCGCCAGCCACAGATGCCATTCAGCGTATTGCTGGAGATCGGCCTGCAACCGTGCGGTTGGCTGGCGGCTTATCTCGGTTCCGCATTGACAAGTAAAACCGACCTCAAATTTCGCAACCTCGACGGTCATGCCGTTCAGCATCGTCCGGTTAC
>JAVVDT010000061.1:0-11394 GCA_032250875.1 Desulfuromonadales bacterium
AAGCTAAAGGCGCGCCTTGCTGACCCGCCAAATTCCTGCGCAATCTTGCGAAATCCTATAGGTTACAGGGCACTAGGAGAGATATTCCTCACCCTTCCGGCCCTGAGTTTATTTCGTTCTAAGCCAAACTTTGATCCCGGCAAGCGAGTACAGGTTTGCAACCAGTATGCCAGAGAAAGGCTGTGGGCAAAGAAGGTGTAAGTTCCCGATAATACGAGGCAAACAGAAAGAGAGTGCATGCAGGAGAAGAAAACTCATCAGGATTTCCGTCACATGTCACGCAGTTACCATATATGAAGGTCAGCGCTTGGCGAATTAGTTTTCGTCCGGAAACGGCCCTTTTCCGTTTCAATCGTTCTGGATACGGGGAGACTCGATTTTAAGTGTCACCGGCTCCCAGGTTATCCAGTGGCGCTGCATGATTCCGAGACAAACCATCCACGTATCCCTGCTGCCCAGGCTTGACAGAACCACAAGCCGAGATTATAGTTAGTGGTAATTTGTGGTTACTAGTGGATTATCCGGGTTCTTTGTGGTTATGATGCACTTTTCAGGCGAACATTTTAAATCTCTAGACGACAAAGGACGCATGAGCATCCCTCGCGAATTCCGCGAGCAGTTGGCAGATGCTGGCAATCAGCTGGTACTGACCAAGAACATGGATGAAGGCTTGACCGCATTCCCGGTTGCCGAATGGGAAGCGTTCGTCACGCGTCTTGAGGAGATTCCAGCCGGCAAGCACCGCAACGCCCTCAACCGCCTTTACCTGGCGCCGAAAACCAATATCCAGATTGACAAACAGGGACGCATCCCACTGAGCCGCGCCCAGCGCAATTGGCTCGGACTGACAGATGACGACCGCGATGTGGTGCTGGTCGGCAACTACAACCGCATTGACCTGTTCAGTCCGAAACGCTACCGGGAAGTGGTGTCCGCTGATGTCGCCTTGATCAAGGGAAATGAGGAGTTGATCAATCGAATCGATCTACCTTAGAAGGAGGGCATTATGAGAAGTCGTGTATTTCACTTCACCGGATTCGTTTCGTTCTACCAAAAAGCTTTCAACCTTTCCACAGAGAACAACCTCTTAAAACGCTGCCTCGACCAGTTGCAGAAAAATATCCTCCCCACCATGTTCATTCTGATTTGCAGCAGCGTGATTATTCTGTTTTTGTCCGAGTTGATCTACCGGGCAAAGCTGCACTCCACGAGACTGGAACCGGCTCAGGCCAGCCATGTCCAACCAGCCAATGCTCAGATGTAATCTTCAGGAATTTTGGAAACCCTTCATAGTTGTGATTGATGCGGTTTAATGACGGGGCTTGACTAAAATTACCAGGAGTCAAACCTGGCCCCCGACTCTTTACTGGGGCAAGGATAAAAGATTTATGGGCGTGTTTTTTACCATGGAAATGGGGCAATAAGGGTAGAAATAGTGCGGTTTTGTGGTCATTTTATAATGATTTTGATTGGTTGGCTTGGTCCGACTCACAACCCTTAAGGGTGGATGATGAGTCGGGGACACCTCATATCGAGTGTCCCTGCCGCCAAAAGAAAGAAAGGGTCAGTCCCTGACTTGGGACATTTGTTGTTTTGCTTTTATCCGATGTCAAGGGCTGCTCCTTTTTCCAGATTGTCCACTAACTCTGCGGTTTGATACCACGCCTCAACAGCGAGATCGCCACTGCCACCAGAGACCACACCCCGAGAGCCGCGAAGGCGAACCCCCAGGCCGGCACTGATTCGTTGCCACCGGCCGCGTCGAGAACCGCACCGAAGGCCAGCGGAGCGAGAAAACCGGCGCCGAACCCCATCAGCGAATGTAATGCCATCGTCACACCTTTACGACCGGGCTCGGCGGCGGCAACCAGCCCGGCAGTGAGCGAGGCGGAATCACCCATGACCAGCAGGAAATAGACGGCCATCAGGGTGAAGACGACGATGATCGGCAGAGGTGCGCTGAATCCGACCAGGCAGGCAAGTCCTCCGGAAGCGGCCATCACTGCCAGGATCACTTTTTTGCGACCTTTGCGGACCGCGACTTCGTTGCCGAAGATGCTCGCCAGGGGACCGATCATGTTGATCCAGGCCGCCAGCGCCGCAGCTCCAAACCAGAAGCCGCCCTGGCTTGACGACAAGCCGAGGCTGAATGCGAAAAAAGCCGGGAGCCAGGAACGTAAACCGAACAGCTCCCAGCAGTGTACGCTGTATCCGAGGATGAATCCCATCGCATCGCGATTACGCAGCACCGGACGAAAGTCAAAAAACATGTCCGGGGTGGCACCGCTCGGCTCAGCGGGGCGCGCGGGAAACAGGGTGAATACCAGGATTCCCGAGATGAGAGGGCCGAGGGCTGCCGCAACGAAGGCCCAGTTCCAGCCCAGCGGTTCGATGGCACCCGACAAAAACAGGGAACCGCTGGTGCCGAGGCCGAATGTGGACGTGTAGAATGCCACCGCACGACTGGGCGTGGCGCCTTGAAAGTGGTCGGTCAGCAGCCGCAGGCCGGGCATGTAGGTCCCTGCCAGGCCGGCACCGACCATGGCCTGGAAAAACATGGCCGTCATCAGGTTGTGAGCGAAGAGAGCGAAGCCGAGACTGCCCATAAAGGCCAGTGCCGTGGCCAGGAGATAAATACGCCGCGCATCGATGCGGTCGGTCAATCCGACCAGGATCGGTGTCGCGGCCATGTAGCCGGCAAAGAAGATCCCGCTGATCAAGCCTGCCTGCGAATTGCTCAGGCCCCAATCGGCTCGCAATACCGGTAATAACGCCGGATAAGTGGCAAACCCGGTCATGCTGAGGACTTCCACACCGCACATGAGCAGAACCACATTGCGGGAAGACAGCCGGCGGCGCGGTTGGATCATGTTATGTTCCGATGCATGCCAGGGTAATCTGGATCAGTTGAGATCAGTGGAACGGAACGAGCGCTTATTCCCAGAACTTCCACCACTTGCGGCTCTGTTCTTCACGCATCTTCTGGCCGGTCTCAGAGCCTTTGCCCTCTTCTTTGCGCTCCTGTTCCATCTTTTTCTCACGTTGTTTATCCAGCCCGGAAGACTCGTCAGACTTTTTGTCGCCCTCTTCGTGCCGGTACTGGTGCTCATGTTCATATTCGTGTTCATACTCATGTTTCTCTTTATCCATCTTCATTCCGGAATTGCCGCTTGAGCCACTCCCGGAATGGTCCATTTTCGTGCTGGAGCCGCCCTTGGCGGCCAATGCCGGAACAGACAGGGCGAAAGAGAACACAACCAGCCAGATAATCCCGCGTAGGCAACATTTAGTCATCACGATCCTCCTTTTGAAAGAAGCTGTTCTGAGATTAAGTCTAAGCCAGAAATGCGGGAGGTCAATTCGATGACACACTGATCCCTCTCTCCTGCTGCAGCGAAAGCCATGGCTCGCCTGCTTGATATCATCCACCCAGACTGTCCTCTTTGCCAGGGCCGCCAACTTGAGGAAGATCGCCAACTGGATCGGGCTGGTGTCCTGCAACCCGTCGACCATCAACAGATCGAGTTGTTCTGCGAGGACCGAACGAACTTCGGTCTAATCGAGGACATTCGCCCCCCCGAAGTCAAAATGGGCCTATAAGCGTCGAAAAAGTAGTTTTTTTGTTGATTCTTTCTCTTAATTACAGAGTCTTGGCTTGGTACGACCCCAAGAGGGCAATCGGGCCTCTTATCCAAAAGTGTTCTAAAACTCCAGGCGCAATTCGCCCATGACCCTTCTCACCTTGTAATCATTGCGCAACTCCTCACTGTACCGCAGCGATGAGTTCAGCCCAGACGTGCCAAGAAAGTTCAGACCCACACCAAAGACAAAACCGCTCTTTTCTTCTTCTCGGCCATCAATCGAAAATGCCGCCGAAGGGAAACCTGAGAAGGAGGCCTCGATGACTCGATCATCAATGCCGAAATCATAATTCCAGGAGCCACTCAACTCCGGCACAACCGTTCCGAAAGAAACTTTGTAACTCCGGGACAAACGGACGCCAAGATCTGATACGAGCGAGTCGGTGGAACGCTTCTTGATGTTGAGGCTTAACTCTTCAGCACCGCTCTCATCAAAGCCATCCTCTCTCAGATAGATATAGCTCAGGGCAACAAAAGGTTGCGCCATCCATTCATACTGATTGAACGTATAGCCACCTTCGCCATGGGCGGACCAACTTTCGCCATCGTGGTCACTGGTGACGGTCCTATGGACCGAGAAAGCTTCGTATTTTCTTGTGTTATCGTAATTATGCCGGCCATACGACAGGACCCCGTCAAAATAGTAACGATCGGTAAAGTAACTGCCATAAGCCGAGGCATGGAGACTGTCAATGGTTCCATCACCGAGGTTGTCGTCAACAGTAAGGTCTGTTTGCGTGTAGCCGAGCCCTATGCCGACAAGAACCTTCTCGCTAAAGAGGGCGTCAAGCCCTGACGAAAGACTTTGTGCATCATAACCAAAGCCGTCGTAACCATCGCCAGCATCCTGGTCACCCCAAAGCCCCGAGGCGTTGAGCCACATGCCGTAGCTGTTTTGCTCTTTACCGTCTAGAAGCGTCGCCACATTGGAATCGGGGTCATTGTATGCAAGCAGGGTCAGGTGATCAACATTGCCGCCACCTGCTTGCAGGGTAGCGGGCATTTTACCGGCCCGTTGCACCGCATGCATCCGTTGCTGCAAAACCTGAGCATACTGGCCCGTCACTTTCAACGTCGTCCGCGTGAAATGATCATAATAATCCGGGACGAGAGGTTCATAAGTGTCAGCGAGGGTTCCGACTTCCGGATGTGAGAAGAAATCCAGAATGTAGGGTTCCATAATCTCCGAACCGCCAGCAAGCTGAAGAGCGTTAAAGAAATCACCCACGCCGCTCTGGACATCATTAAGACCAGCCGGGGAGAAGTTTATGTCGAGGCCGATCGCCATCGTTTCCGAGTCTGGCCTGACCAACTTGTAGTCGACCACCGCTGAAGGTGGAACAACCAGAGTCGTGCCCGCATCGGTTACGCCCTGCCGCCCTGTCACAATCGCCACCTCATGGTTGCCGGGTAAAAGAGAAGCGGGATGCAGGATATTTAATTCAACGGTTCCGCTGACATCTGCATCACCGCTGGCCTTGACCAGGTCAGCCCTGTTGCCACCGAAGTCCAGATCCACAAACGATGTGCCGGTGCTGGTCTGGACAAAGTTACCCTTCAATTCCGTTGTTAAAAGCTCATTTGAACCACCGAGAGAGATTTGCCCGGCGTTGGTAAATGAGTTCCCGTCACCAACAGAGATGGTCCTTCCGGCAAGCACCAGTCCGTCCTGGTGATTGTTCAATGCATTCTGACCCGAACCAAGATCGATGTTGCCGACAACTGTACCATGATTGTCAACTCTTTCGCTGCCGGTTGAACCCTGAATTGCCATACCTTCAAAAAGGTCGATCGTAGCAAGCGTAGCATGATTCACTAGACTGTTCGCTGCACCGGCAACAAATTGTACGCCGCTGGCATCCCCGCTACCACCGATGACCTGCTCGCCATTTGTAATGATGAGGATATCACCGGGTTGTTGTGCAGAGCTTTCGGCGTAAATCGCCGTCGCGCCTTCGCCCATAGAGAAGACATCGGCGTTTGCGGTAATAATGACAGCACTGCTGGCCTCATCACGACCTGCCGAATTCTGGACATGAATTCCGTCTGCCTCCAGACCCAGTGTGGCGATGTTGCCTTGCACCTCAACCCGGGCAATGCCGCCACCGCCAACACTCGTAGCAGACACACCGGTCGAGCTTTCGCCTTCGGTCTGGACTTCACCATCCAGGAAGAGGGAAATCCCGCCGTTAGCACCGTTAAGCGTATCGTTCAGCGCGACAACAGCAGGTGAATTGTTCCCGGCGGTGGCAACATTTCCAACTTGATTCAGTGTCACCATGCCTGTTCCACTGTCACCGAACGCTGCCAGACTCAGGGCGGCAGAATTCTCGCCAAGAGTCACAACGTCTCCGGAGATGTCGAGATTTACCTGACCGGAAGTCCCGACACCCGCAACACTTTGCAGAACCACACCAAGAGAATTGGTACCGATGGTCGTAACCTCACCTAGAATGGCACTGACGTCTCCGGCTCCTTCATCACCGGTACTTTCTGCGAAAACACCAGTGGAGCTATCTTCAGCCGTGTAAATAAAGTCGTCGACCGAAACATCGACACGCTGTCCGGAAGCACCTCCGGCATCACTTTGGGCAAAAATCCCTGTAGAGTTATGCCCCCATGTCTCAACAGAGCCCTTGACTTCGGCCCTGACGGTGCCTGCTCCGTGGCCACCAATACTTTGAGCATAAACAGCTATGGCATCCGAGCCTAGGGTGACAACATTTTCGGTGATCAAGACATTAACATCATCACCGCTATCTTCTACCGGGTCGCTCTGCGCAAAAATGCCACCGGAGCGATCGCCCTGAGTATAGATGTTGCCCTCGCTGAGCACGGAAACCTTTCCGCCACCACCTTCACCGATACTTTGGGCATGGATACCGATTGAATCATCACCGTTGGTAAAGACATCACCGTCGACCTTCACATCAACATCGCCAGCAGCCCCTTCACCGGCGTCGCTGATCGCCACGATCCCCATGGAATCGTGGCCCATTGTAAGTATATCGCCAGCATTGACTGTCACAGCCGAGGACCCGGAAGCGCCGAGACTCTTGGCAACAATTCCTGCAGACACCAGGCCTTCTGTCCAAGTTTCACCGGCCACATCAACAACAACAGCCCCGCCAACACCTGCTACGGCCTGGGTCTGGGCATCAATACCAATCGAGTTGTCTCCAAGAGTTATTACTGAAGCGGAGTCTACCGTTACATTTGCAGCCCCCGAATCGCCATGGCTATGTGCCAAAATTCCACCGGAGTTGTCGCCGGCTGTCGAGGTTGTGCCACCGACTGTTACGCCCACCTGATTACCCGAAGACGAGCCACCATCACTCACAGCAAAAACACCAGCGGAATTAACACCCAGTGTCGACACCCAACCGGTATTATAAACATCGAGTGCTCCAACGCCCATATTGCCGCTGCTGTGGACGTAAATACCGATCGAATCATCACCTGCAGTCGAAACATCTCCGGTATTAGTCACTTCAATCTGACCACCAACACCTCTGCCTGCATTGCTGAGTACTGCGATGCCAGTTGAATTATCACCGAAGGTCTCAATACCCGTGACGGCCACAGCCACATTGTCAGCTCCCAGGTTGCCACGGCTACTCGCAAAGATAGCGTCGGAGTCATCACCTCCGGTGCGTGTTGATCCCATAACATCAACAGCAATGGTACCGGCACGACCATCAATAGCATCACTCTGAGCATGAACCCCTTCGGAATGAGTACCCAGTGTTGTCACATTGCCATCCTGCACAACCGTCACGCCAGCTGCGCTGTCAAAACCAACACTTAAGGCAACAAGACCTCCTGAATCGCTTCCTTCTGTGTGTACGTCACCAGAAATGATCATACCAACAGTGCCAGACGCTCCACTGGCCGAATGACTCATGGCCACGCCACCACGCGCGTTGTCGCCATAGGTCGCAACATCATGTGCGGTGATCGTTACGTCCCCGCCGCTCGCACCACCGATGCTTTGCGCGAACAGGCCATCGGCGTTGTTGCCAACCGTTGTGGTCGTCCCGCCGACTGTCACAGCAACCGGACCGCCCGTTGTGTCGCCACCGTCGCTCCGGGCGAACACGCCGGTCGCGTTCTCACCCAGCGTGGTCACGTTATAGGTGTTGTCAACGGTCACCAGGCCGCCGCCAGCGGCACCGACACTCCGGGCAAACACACCGATCGAAGCAACACCACCGGTCCAGGTCGAACCGGTCACGTCGACATCCACCGCACCGCCTGTGCCACTGCCCGCATGACTTGCGGCATGCAGACCTTCCGAGCGGGCGCCAAGAGTGGTCACGCTGCCATCCTGCAACACCGTCACGGCACCGGCGCCGGTTGCACCTGTGCTGGTCGCTACCACGCCACCCGAATCAGCGCCCTCGGTCCAGGTGTCACCCGTTACGGTCACATCGACTGAACCGCCGATGCCGGTTCCGGCATCGCTTTGGGCAAAGATCCCGCGTGAATTGTTGCCGAGCGTCTCCGCACCGCCTGTGTCAACAGACACGTCTGAGGCAACAGAATCTCCTGTACTCACTGCGAAGACACCGTCAGAATTGTTGCCTTCAGTGTGGACCACACCACCAATCGTGACACTCACCGGTTGCCCCGGATTGATACCGCCATCACTCAAGGCATGAACGCCGACGGCATTCTCGCCAAGTGTGACCACGTTATAGAGATTGGTTACTGTCAGCGCACCAATCCCGGCATCCCCGGTGCTCTCGACAAAGATCCCTGTTGCGTTATCGCCGCGGGTCAAAATGTTGCCGCTACCGACAACCGTCACCAGCCCTCCGGTTCCGGTTCCAGCATGGCTCAGGGCAACAACACCACGGGAATCGAGACCGCGCGTTTCCAGATCTCCGACGTTGACGGTGACATCCCCGGCGCCTGAAGCACCAGCACTTTCAGCCCACACACCTTCGGAGTTATCCCCCATGGTAAGCAGAACGCCACCGACCGTCACCGAAACACCCTGGCCTGCTCCCATATCACCCTGACTTAGTGCTTCGACCCCTCGCGACATGGTACCGTGCGTCCGCACAAACCCCTTGTTGGTGACATTGACCATGCCGGCCCCCAGGCTTCCAGTGCTCCGGGCAATGATACCGGCGGATTCTGTGTCACCATCGGTGTATGTGTCCCCGTTTACTGTCAGATCAATGTTGTCACTCGTCCCCTGGTCAGAATCACTCTGGGCAAAGATGCCAACAGACTGATCGCCGAGAGTCGCCACGTTGTATCCGAAAGTCAGGTTGAGGCTGCCGGCATCACCGATCCCGCCGGCGCTGCCGGCAAACATCCCGTCGACAGTACCACCACCTCCACCGACACTCTGCACTAGGACCCCAAAAGCCCCAACACCACTGGTCTGAATAGAGCCATTC
This sequence comes from Desulfuromonadales bacterium, assembly GCA_032250875.1. GTDB lineage: Bacteria > Desulfobacterota > Desulfuromonadia > Desulfuromonadales > BM103 > M0040. The sequence goes on from JAVVDT010000061.1 coordinate 9,053, forward strand.
TGTACCAGGCGTACGGATCCGCCATCACCGGCCCCCTGATCACTCAACACCAGATTGACCGCCGTCGGATCGAGGTCCGTGAACACCGCTCCGCCGCCGCCGCCGATCGACTGCAGCAAAATACCGTGGCTCAGAAAACCTTGGGTTGCAATCGTACCGGCATTTTCGATATCGATGACGCCGCCGTCCCCGGTAGCCCCTTGCTGACCGCCCAGCAGGACACCGGCAGATCCGGTCCCGCTCAGGCGCGCTTCGCCGCCGCCGGCTCCGATACTCTGAACCATCAGCCCCTGGGCCCGGTCACCGGCAGTGAAGATATCGCCCTCCATTCTCAGGGTGATGGTGCCGCCATAATTGTCGGCACCTCCGTCTGCGCCGAGCTCGACAGACGTATCGCCGCCGGTGCCCATGCCGCCAGTCAGGCTCAAGTTGAGACTGCCACCGCCGCCACCTATGCTCTGCACGCTGACGCCCTTGCCCTGGGAGCCCAGTGTGACGACCTCACCCTTCCGCGACAGAGTGACATCACCACCAACCACGTTATTGCTGGTGATCGCTCCCAAAGCGATATCCAGGCCGACCGCATCGTTCATCCGGGAAAGCAGTTCGACATGGCCGCTGCCACCCCCGCCACCGATGCTTTGCAAAAGCAGTCCCGACGAGTGATCACCAAAGGCGACGACATCCCCCTCATGGGAGCTGTGGATTGAACCTCCGGCGTTGTCCTGATTTCCTTCGCCGCCCAGACCGAAAGCGCCGCTAAAGTTTCCATTCCCCAACATCTCGGTAACAGAGAGCACTTCCGGAATATTGACCACTTCCTGGTCGAGGCTACTGGCATCCTGGCTGATATCCAGGTAAATCCGGAGATCGCCACCGCCACTGCTGACGGCCTGGTTGTTGATGCCCGAGCTGTTCTTACCGTAGGTAACGATCGTCCCGGTGGAGTTAATATCAACGTCACCGCCGATGCCGCTGCTGCTATTCTTGGCGCCCAGCATGGAGGTGAGTCCAAAATCTATCGCCGTCCAGAAGGGACTGGAGTAAGCGAGTGCTGACGTCCCCCCTCCCCCGCCAACGCTTTGGGCATAGATCCCGTAGGTGTTATCGCCATGAGTAACAATGCTGCCGCTGTGGTTGACAGTCACATCACCGGCCAGGGCTCCGTCGCCTCCCGAACCGCCGATACCAACGCTCAGGAACGTGGACTCCAGCAGACCGGTGGTACTGGTCGGGACAAAAGACGCAGCGACCGCCGTGGCGCCATTGCCGCCGCCGCCGCCGACGCTCTGTGCCAGGATGCCGTAGGAGCCGGCACCGAACGTCTCGATAATCCCGCTGTTATCGACCAAGACGTCGTTGCCGGTATTGCCGCTGCCGCCGCTGCCACCAATGGCAATTGCGCTGTTGACGCCAACCGTGCTCTGCTTGCCGACCAGCAGGTTGCCGGCAATGCTCATGCCGCCGTTACCACCTCCGCCGCCGATGCTCTCGGCGACGATGCCGTGCGCTTCGGCGCCCCGGGTGACGATCAGGCCGTCATTGTTTACCGTGACCGTGCCGGCCGCCCCGCCGCTCCCGCCGTTGCCGCCGATGCTCAGGGCCAGGGCATGGGATGAAGCCTTTTCATCCGGTTTCAGGGCAACCGTCGCGGTCACCACCGTGCTGCCGGTCCCCCCGCCGCCGCCCACGCTGAGAGCCATGATGCCGTGCGCGCCATCGCCAGCGGTTTCAATCAGGCCGCTGTTCTCCACGGATTGATCCAGCAGGTTACTGACGGTCACGTTGCCGGAGGTCCCGCCGGTCCCGCCGGTCCCGCCGATCCCCAGTCCGACCGTGCTGCCACCACCCCCCTTTGATACTGAGCCGGTGATCACCGTGCTGCCCGACCCGCCGCCGCCACCTATACTCTGCGCCAGGACGCCAACCGCTTCCTTGCCCGTGGTGGCAATGCTGCCCGTGTTCGCCACATCGACGGTATTGCCGGTCCCACCCGTGCCGCCATTGCCGCCCACCGACACGAACAGGCGCTGCGTTGTCGAACTGTTGCTATTGATCAGGCCGTTGACCACCAGACCACCGTCCCCACCGCCCCCTCCCAGACTCTGGGCAACGATGCCGTGGCCGCGTTCGCCCGTAGTGGTGACCTGCGCGGAGTTGTCGACATCGACCCTGCCGCCATCGGCGCCTGTACCACCGATGCCACCGACCGTCACCTGCACACCGCTGCCAGGCGCTTTCAACCCGCCACTGTAAGCCGCTCCACCAGTGCCTCCGCCGCCACCGATACTCTGTGCTAGGATGCCAACAGCTCCCTTGCCCCGGGTTTCGATGGTCGCCAG
>JAVVDT010000062.1:0-11392 GCA_032250875.1 Desulfuromonadales bacterium
CTGCTTGCCGGCAGCCATGGAATTGAACACCAGATTGCTGCTGGTTGCATGAGGATCGTTGCCGGAAAAACGGATCACGTTTGCAGACTCGCCGACTTTGACCAGAACAGGCCCGTCGTGTGGTTCGTCGTCAAGTAACGTACCGAGACGCAGACCAAGGGCGCGGGCAATATTCATCAGTGGCGCCAGGGACGGCACCAGCTCCCCTGCCTCGATGCGCAGGAGAAGATCAGCGTGACACTGACTTTGCTCCGCCAGTTGCGCAAGGGTCATGTTTCTCGCTTCCCTTAATTGGCGGACTCTGGCTCCGAGTTTATTTGTAACGGACATAACAAGGACTCCTTTTGCCTATGCATAAATAAGATGAAGATCTGGACGTTGCCGAATCCTCTTAATCTTTAAACATGTGAGGAATAATTAAAAAGCTTCAGCTCCGCTCAGGGATGCGTCAGAAAAACTGACGGACGAAGATTATCACAAGATATCATGCTCGGAAAGTCTGGAAGACCTTGGACGTCACAAATATCTATGCTAACAGTCATAAGTCAATTATCAGCCAGGTCAGCTTTGCAGAGACGGCTGTTCTGCACAGAAAGATTTTTTTTGAAATGCATTGGATCTTTAGATTTTTTCTTGACATATCTGCAGGTACAGACGTATAAGTACCAGTTCCTGAACGGGTCAAAGCCCGTAATCCAAGGTACGAAAGCGAGGTGAACCGGCTATGTACGCGGTCATTAAAACCGGAGGAAAGCAATACAAAGTTTCCGCAGGCGATCTTGTTAAGGTCGAAAAACTGGATGGTTTGGTGGGTGATACCATCGAACTGAACGAAGTCCTCATGGTTGGCGGAGAAGAGGTTAAAATCGGAACACCTCTCTTACCTGGTGCGAAAGTTAGAGCGCAGATCGTTGAACAGGGTAAAGATAAAAAGATCCTGGTCTTCAAATCGAAGCGGCGCAAGAACTATCGCAAGAAGTACGGCCACCGTCAGCCCCTCACCCGTCTCAAGATCATGGATATTGAAGCTTAAGGAGTAAGATCATGGCTCATAAAAAAGCTGGCGGCAGTTCACGTAACGGCCGCGATAGCGCAGGCAAACGCCTCGGAGTCAAGCGTTTCGACGGCCAGCTGGTAACCGCCGGGTCAATCCTGGTTCGCCAGCGCGGTACGACCATTCATCCCGGCAATAACGTCGGTTGCGGCAAAGACTACACGCTCTTTGCCTTGATAGAAGGCAAGGTCAAGTTCGAGCGTCTCGGCAAGGATCGCAAGAAAGTCAGCGTCTACGTCTGAAGACAGACTCCTGAACAACTTTAAAAAGCCCGAGGTTCTTTAGTGAGCTTCGGGTTTTTTATGTTAAACAATTAAAGCAGGTACACGTGGCGAGAAACGGGACGAGAGAAGACTCTTTTCCCGCCTCGCTCTTTGCGCTTAACACAACGACATATGAAATTCATTGATGAAGTCAAAATACAAGCCAAGGCCGGTGACGGTGGTCGTGGTTGCCTCTCTTTTCTGCGCGAGAAGTTTGTACCGCTTGGCGGTCCGGATGGCGGCGACGGCGGTCGCGGCGGGGATGTCCTGCTCGAGGTCGATATGGCCCTTTCGACTCTCCTCGACCTGCGCTACAAGCACCATCTCCATGCCAAAAACGGTATGCCCGGCCTGGGCAAGAACAAGCACGGCAAGAGCGGCGACGATCTGATCATCAAGGTTCCGCCCGGCACTCTGGTCTACGATGACGAAACCGGAGAACTGCTCGCCGACCTGACCAAGGCTGACCAGGGTTTTCTTCTGCTCAAAGGCGGCCAGGGTGGACGTGGCAATGCCCGCTTCCTCTCCTCCACCAATCGTGCACCCCGTCACACCCAGCCGGGGATGCCGGGAGAAGAGCGCACCCTGCGACTGCAGCTCAAGTTGCTTGCCGATGTTGGCCTGGTCGGATTGCCCAATGCCGGCAAGTCGACGCTGATCTCCTGTGTTTCCGCAGCTCGGCCGAAGATTGCCGACTATCCTTTCACCACCCTGGTGCCGAATCTCGGCGTGGTCCGTTATGGCGACTTCCGATCTTTTGTCATGGCAGACATTCCCGGATTGATCGAAGGCGCCAGCGAAGGCCAGGGGCTGGGCTCACGCTTCTTGAGACATATTGAGCGCACTGATCTTTTTCTGCATCTCGTTGATCTTTCCTGCATTCAGGAAGGTGACCCGATCGAGAACTTCGACAAGATCAACCGGGAACTCAAGCGCTACAGCCATGAGTTAAGTGAAAGGCCCATGCTTGTGGTCTTTACCAAGCAAGACATTACCGAGGTCCGTGAACAGACCGCTGAGATACGGAAAATCATTGAAAGCCGCGGTTTCCGGACACTGTCCATCTCGGCCGTCACCAGAGAGGGGCTGCCTGAACTCGTAAACACTGTCGCCGGCAAACTCGACCGCATGCGTCAGGGTGCAAAAGAGTTATCGAGCTGACCTTCTGGCGGAATGAAAATGCGGGTTAGAGAGCCTGACAGACTCCCGGCCTTGACAGCTCTAACAATGAACGATAATATTTTTCAGTTTTTTCAATAGCTTCCACGGCAGGCAAATAGAAACCAATGCGTACGATTCTTTTGTCACATGTTAAACGGGTGGTCATCAAGATAGGGAGCGGTGTCATTTCCAACAGTGATGGCCTTGATCTCGATCGCATTAACATCCTCTGCGAAGACGTTTACAAACTACGCCAGCGGGGATACGAAGTCATCCTGGTTTCTTCAGGGGCTGTCGCCGCCGGAAGAGCAGACCTGGGGATTTCCGGCAAACCCCATACTATTCCTCTTCCCCTCAAGCAGGCAGCCGCGGCCATAGGTCAGAGTCGTTTGATGCGTGCCTACAAGGATGCCTTGCGGCAATATGGCCTGAAAGCCGCTCAGATTCTCTTGACTCGTGACGACCTCGCCAATCGACGCCGCTATTTGAATGCACGCAACACCTTGATGACCCTGCTCGAATATGATGTGATACCAATCATCAACGAAAATGATACTGTCGTGGTTGACGAAATTCGCTTCGGCGATAACGACAATCTCTCGGCAATGACCACAAATCTGGTTGAAGCCCAGTTGCTGGTCATCCTCTCTGACGTAGATGGTCTCTATAACAGTGACCCGCGATACAACCCGGCCGCTGTATTGATTTCAGAAGTTGAACGTCTCACCCCGGCGATTGAAGCCATGGCCGGCCTGACAGGAACCGAACTCGGAACCGGTGGCATGACGACCAAGCTTAAAGCGGCCAAGCGCGCCACTTTGTTCGGTGCCGGCACAGCCATCATCAATGGCCGCACACCACATAACCTGCTCTACCTCTTCGACGGCCATGAACTCGGCACATATTTCCTGCCGGCACGCGACCCGATGGCTGCTCGCAAGCACTGGATTGCCTTCACCAAAAAACCAAAAGGTAAGCTGATTCTTGACGACGGCGCTTACAAAGCCGTGGCCGAACACGGCAAAAGCCTGTTACCATCGGGCATCAATAAACTTGACGGCAGCTTCGAACGCGGCGACGCGGTACGTCTGTGCGATGCTGCTGGCAACGAGTTCGCCAAGGGTGTCACCAATTACACCTCGGCAGAGTTGAACCGCATTATGGGCAAAAAAACCAGGGAAATCGAAGCGATCCTCGGCTACCAGTATGGCGACGAGGTTGTTCATCGCAACAATATGGTTATCAACAGCGACGAAGAGTAAAATAAGCGGAACAGGTGATCCTTTCTAATGGCTGCTATGCGACCGTTGGAGACCTTTGGGAGTTTAATCATGAGCGTAGCCGAACAGATGCTGAGGATAGCACAGGAAGCCAAGGCGGCATCCCAGACCCTGGCCAGTCTTTCTTCTACGGTAAAGAACGAGTTGCTGCAACGCATGGCTCAAAGCCTTCTGGATCATACCGAAGAGCTGATTGAAGCTAACGGAACAGACCTTGCCGCGGCCCGGAAAGCAGACCTTGCCCCGGCCATGGTCGATCGCCTGACACTGGATGCTCAGCGCATCCGGGGCATGGCAGACGGCTTGCGTGAGGTGGCCGATTTGCCGGATCCGGTTGGCGAGATCACCGGGATGTGGCGGCGGCCCAATGACCTGCAGATCGGCCGCATGCGGATCCCGCTGGGGGTTATCGGCATCGTTTATGAATCGCGCCCTAACGTAACCGCCGATGCAGCGGGACTTTGTTTAAAGAGCGGCAATGCCGTAATTCTGCGCGGCGGTAAAGAAGCCATTCATTCCAACCTGGCGATCGGCAAGGTTCTCAAAAACGAACTGGAACGCATGCGGTTGCCTGTCACAGCCTTGCAGGTGATTGAAACAACTGACCGGGCGGCTATTCTCGAACTGCTCAAACGGGAAGAGGAGATCGACCTGATCATCCCGCGCGGCGGTGAGGGGCTGATCCGTTTCGTCAGTGAAAACTCGCGAATTCCGGTTATCAAGCACTACAAGGGTGTCTGTCATACTTTTGTCGATGCCAGCGCCGATTATGAGCAGGCGGAGAAAATCTGCGTCAATGCCAAGGTCCAACGTCCGGGTGTGTGTAATGCCATGGAGACGCTGCTGATTCACCAGGATATTGCCGAGACCTTTGTACCGCACATCGCTGCGGCCATGCGCGCCCAAGGCGTTGAACTACGCGGATGCGAGATCACTCGTGAATTTGCAACCGAAGCCCTGCCGGCAAACGAAGAGGACTGGCATGCCGAATATCTCGATTTAACCCTGGCTGTAAGGGTTGTTGAGAACCTCGATGGGGCCATTGAGCACATTCGCAAGTATGGCTCCCTGCACACCGAAGTCATCGTCACACGCGACTACGAGAATTCGCAACGCTTTCTGCGCGAAATCAATTCCAGTGTCGTCATGGTGAATGCCTCATCACGTTTTTCCGATGGCAATCAGTTTGGCCTTGGCGCGGAAATCGGTATTTCCACGACGAAGCTGCATGCGTTCGGACCTATGGGACTCGAAGATTTGACCACACGCAAGTTCATCGTGCTCGGCAACGGCCAGATTCGCATCTAGCAGAACTGACTCTATGAAAACCGGCATTCTCGGCGGCACATTCAACCCGATTCATCTTGCACATCTGCGCATTGCCGAAGAAGTTCAGCAAGCGTGTGCCCTCGACAGGCTGCTGTTTGTCCCGGCGGCCGAACCACCTCACAAGGATGTAGCCGGGGAGGTTTCATTCGAGCATCGGCTTGCAATGGTTAAAGAGGCGATCCGCGAGTATCCGAATTTCCAGGTTTCCGATCTCGAAATTCGGCGCAGCGGCAAAAGCTTCTCCGTGGACACTCTCGAGATCCTGCGGAGACAGGATCCGCACGGTGAGCACTATTTCATTATCGGCCTTGACTCATATCGAGATATCGCCTCCTGGAAAGATTTTACCCGGATCTTCAACCTGACTCATCTGGTGATAATGACCCGTCCCGGCGTACTGTTGAACGATCCGCTTGAGCCCCTTCCCGTTGCGGCCCGCGAGGACTTCTGTTACGATAGAGAGACAAAAAAGATTCGCCACAAATCGGGCAATAACTTGATTTTTTTAAAAGAAACAAACCTGAACATCTCCTCAACCAAGATTCGCAACATGTTGCGCAACGGCCAATCGATCCGCCATCTGGTTGCTCCTGCAGTCGCAGATTACATTCAAGAACATGGTCTCTACCAAACAACGGCAATTAAAAGGAGTTATTGATTTGCAATCGCAAGACCGGGCGCAAAAATGCGCCGCCTTTCTCCTCGACAAGAAAGCGTTTAACGTCCGCATTCTTGACGTTCGCAAGATTTCTTCACTGACGGATTTTCTCGTCCTCGCCTCCGGAAGTTCTGATCGTCAGGTCAAGGCAGCGGCCGAATCTGTTCATCTGGGCCTTAAAAAAGAGTACGAAACCATGCCGATCGGCATCGAAGGACTTAAGGAAGGTCGCTGGGTACTGATCGACTATGGTGATGTCATGGTTCATGTTTTCCACGAGCCGATACGACTCTTTTACGACCTGGACGGCCTCTGGTGTGATGCTGAAGAAATCCAGGCCTTGGAAGATGCACCGGAAACGGTGTAATCTGCCTGATGAGATTAAACCTGCTCTGCGTCGGCCGTCTGACGCTGTGTTACCTGCATGATGGCTGCGCCGAATTTGCCGAACGTCTTAAACGTTACCTGCCTCTTTCAATCACTGAGATCAAGGAGCACAAGACCGGCCGGAAGCAGGATCTGCAACGCATCTTAGCAACGGAAGGGGAAAGCCTTGAGCAGCGCATTCCGAGCGGAACCTTTGTTATTGCCCTGGATCAAGGTGGTAAAAGTTTAAGCTCGGAGCAGCTGGCTGACCTGATGAGTGACCACATGCTGCGCAGCATTCCGGAATGGACCCTGCTCATCGGTGGCCCTTACGGACTGAGCGATAGGTTGCGAAAACGCGCAGATCTGGTGCTTTCCCTGTCAAACATGACCCTGACTCATCAGATGGCAAGATTGTTATTGCTCGAGCAACTCTATCGAAGCTGCACAATTATCCGCAATGAGCCATATCATCATTGATGGCTTTTTTTGTATCCCTGCAAAGAGAAATCGGCTCGTCCCGGATGATTTTTTCTTCGCCAGAAACCGCGCTTTTGTGGTTAACTGCGAGGGAATATTTTCAAAAAATATTTAGTGAGAAGGAGATTTGCATGAGTGGACAGTTTGACCTGGTCAAGGGGCAGCTGATTAAAGAGCGCCAGGCCCTGCTGAAAGAAGTCAGCGATTCTTATGAGACCTGTCGTGAAATAGGTCAGGATGGAGTTCCTGACATTGGCGATATGTCTTCTGTGGCTTACAGCCGCGACGTGCTGTTTAACGTCAGCGAAACCAAGCGCCGTCGGATCCACGATATCGACGTGGCCCTAGATCAGATTGAAAAAGGCGACTACGGCATCTGCATGAGCTGTGGTGAACAAATTTCACCTCGGCGCATGGAAGTCCGCCCTTTTTCGCGTTATTGTATTGAATGTAAAACCGATATCGAAAAGTTTGGGGAGTAACCACCCTCTGACGCTTGAAGGTTGAATTCCGGGAGGAAACGATGACATTCATGGCCGTGATACTATTATTTATTTTCTTTGTGCTGTTTTTTCTCTATTTCTGGGGCCTCAATCCCCAGATGGTCACGATTTTTTACCTGCCTGAGCAAAGTCTGACCCATCCGGCGGCGATAATCGTCATAGCATGTATCCTTATAGGACTGATTCTTGGCTTCGGCGCCCACATGTACAGCAGTGTGTTGCATTGGTTCAAACATTGGAATCAGGACCGTACCGAAAAAAAACAGCGCGAAATCGGTGCGATTTATCGCGAGGGCGTCGGCCGGCTCCTCTCCGGTGACTTGAAAAAAGCCCGAGGTCTGCTCAAAAAAGCCCTCGACCGTGATCCCAAACGGGTTGACACCCTGATTGCCCTGGCCAGCCTTGCCAGTCAGGAAGGCAATCCCGCAGAAGGCCTGGAACTTCTGCGCAAAGCCAGCGACATCGAGCCCAACAGCATGGAAGTACTCTTCAAGACTGCGGCCTTACTAGAGGAGATCGGTAAAGATGAAGAGGCTATGGCAGCCTACCAGTCATTAATTTCACAGGAAAAAGATAATCGCAAAGCCTTGCGCCATCTGCGGGATCTTTATATCAAGCACAACCGCTGGCAGGAGGCTCTGGAAATTCAACGTCAAGTCCTCAAGGCCGGACCAGGCGCCAATCGCGTCGCCGAAGAACAGGAACTGCTTCTCTATCTGCGTTATGAAGTGGCCCGTCAAGCTATCAGCGATAATTCCCCCGCTGAGGCCAAATCCGAGTTAAAAGATATTTTGCGGCAAAAGGCTGATTTTACTCCGGCACAGGTTTCTCTCGGTGATGCTTACGTTGCTTTGAATCATGGAGACGATGCGGTTAAAACCTGGCAGGAAGGCTACAGAAGTCAGGCTAAAAGCGTATTTCTGGAACGCCTGGAAAGTTATTTCATGATGCGCGAGGATCCTTCTTCGTTGCTCAATTTCTTCCGCAGCCAGGTCCTCGAACGGGGCGAAGACCTGATATTCCGTCTCTTCTACGGTAAGCTTTGCCTGCGCCTGGAAATGATCGATGAAGCCAGGGAACAGTTAGAAGCGGTGGAAAGCTCCGGAGTTGACTCTTCTCAACTTCACTTGCTGCTGGCAGAGACCTATCGTCGCTGCCGCGAACCGGAACAGGCGATCAATGAGTACCAGAAGGCGTTGGGCATCTCCAAACGACTTCACCTTAATTTCGTCTGCGAAAAATGTCAGCACATCTCTCCCGAGTGGAACAGCCGTTGCCCTTCATGTGGCGAATGGAATACCACAAGCCTGGTAGACCGCAAAGTTATTCAAGAGGCTCGCCCACTTGCGCTGGACAAAATGATCATTCATCACGGCGAGCAAAAAGAATGGCAAGGTGCATGAAGAAACCGGTTGCACTGATTATCCTTGACGGTTGGGGCCTCAGCGAAAGCTGCGACAACAACGCCGTTTGTCTGGCGCGCACCCCACATCTGGAGAGACTTGCCGACAACTATCCAACATCCTGGCTGGACGCTTCCGGCCTGAATGTCGGACTTCCTGAAGGTCAGATGGGCAACTCGGAAGTCGGTCATCTCAATATTGGTGCCGGTCGCATTATTTATCAGGAGCTGACCCGCATCAACCTGAGTATTGAAGAGGGAGACTTCTTTACCAACCCGACCCTGATCGATGCCCTGGCGCGTATTCGCAACACCGGAGGCAAACTGCACCTGATGGGATTATTGTCAGACGGCGGAGTCCATTCACATATAACCCATCTCTATGCCTTGATTGCCCTGGCAAAACGTGAGGGCGTTGACGCATATGTCCACGCTTTCATGGATGGACGTGATACTCCTCCGCAGAGTGGCGCAGCTTTTCTCGAACAGCTCGAAACAGAGATGACACGCGTGGGTCATGGCCGGCTGGCAAGCGTGATCGGCCGCTACTACGCCATGGACCGCGACAACCGCTGGGATCGCGTACAGCGGGCTTGGCAGGCGATGACTCTTGGCCAGGGGCAACCGGCGGCCTCAAGTGCGGCAGCGATTCAGGCTGCCTATGCTGCCGGACAGAATGACGAGTTTGTCGAGCCGCGAGTTATCCAGCATCGGGGCTTGCCGGTTGGCCGCATCAGCGACAATGACGGCATCATCTTTTTCAACTTCCGCGCTGACCGGGCCAGGGAAATCACCCGCGCCTTTACCCAACCGGGTTTCTCTGCCTTCGAAAGGTCCAAAGTTCCACACCTCTCTGTTTTTGTTTGCCTGACTGAATACGATGAAACCTTTGATCTGCCGATAGCCTTTGCGGCAAGCAGTTTCCCTGAAATTCTGGGAGAGGTAGTCGCTGACGCGGGACGGCATCAGCTACGGATCGCGGAAACCGAAAAATATGCCCATGTCACCTTCTTCTTCAATGGCGGCAAAGAAACGCCTTTTGCCAATGAAGATCGCGTGTTGATCCCGTCACCCAAGGATGTCGCTACTTACGATTTGAAGCCGGAGATGAGCGCTCTCGAAGTAACTGAGGAAGTGATTCGGCGCATCCAGCAGAATGTCTACGACCTGATTATCCTGAACTTTGCCAACCCTGACATGGTTGGCCACACTGGCGTGCTTGCAGCAGCCATTTCTGCCATGGAAACGGTTGATCGCTGTACCGGACGCATCGTCGACGCTCTGCTCGAAGCCGGCGGCTGCGCTCTGATCACAGCGGATCACGGCAACTGCGAAAAGATGGCCGACGAAAGCGGTTCACCGCATACCGCGCACACCGCCAACCGGGTGCCGTTAATCCTGGTCGACCCTGACAATCTTCAGACCAATCTGCAACCGGGCATTCTCGCCGACATAGCACCCACCATTCTCACTCTTATGGGTCTCGCCGTGCCGTCGGAGATGACTGGAAAAAATCTTGTAGCCTGAGTTGTTTTGCCAAGTTCTTGGCTTTTTTGATAATTTCGGAGGGGATATCCGTGTGGACCCGCCTATGTCGGGAACTGACGGCAAGCATGGATTTGCTGTTGCCATCAGCCTGCTTGCTCTGTGGACAATCGCTGCCGACAGACTTTGATGAACAATGTTTCTGCCTTGGTTGCCTGGCAGCCATGGTTCCCTTGCAGCCGGGACATTGCAGATGTTGTGTTCAACCTTTTCAAACGACCACCTCAAATCATCTCTGCGGGACCTGTTTGAAACGACCGCCTTCTTTCTCAATTGTTCATGCTGCCGGCCTTTACCAGGGCAGCCTCAAAGAGGCTGTCCACAAACTTAAATACCGCAACCAGCTCCCCCTGGCAAAACCGCTTGGCCAACTCCTCGGTAAATGTGTTGCGGCAGCAGCGAGCATTGCTCCAGACCTTATCATACCGGTACCGCTGCATCCGAGCCGATTAAGACAGCGCGGCTACAACCAGGCCCTCGAAGTAGCTCGGCCGATCGCTCAACAGTTGACCGTTCCTCTCGTTACCACACTCTTGCAACGCAGCCGCAATACACCACAACAGCAGGGTTTATCGGCGATCGAACGCAGAAGCAATCTACGCAACGCATTTACCCTCTCCGCAGAAGCACAGGCACTCAAAATTCTGTTGGTCGATGATGTCATGACTACCGGCGAAACGGTTCGCGAATGCAGCCGAATGCTTCTGTCCGGTGGTGCCAAAGAGGTTCAAGTTGCCGTTGTTGGCCGTGCCTGACCAAGCAATTATTGTGTTTATTCGCCTGTTTCTGTAAGATGAGCCTATCTTTTGCGGAGACGTTGCATTCGTATGACACCTGACAACTCCATCATACAGAGCATTACACTTGATCAGGCATTGACCACCATCCCCAGCGGGCTCTATGTCGTCGACAAAGAGATGCTGATCGTTTATTGGAATCCTGCTGCAGAACGGATTACAGGCTATTCAGCACAGGAAACGGTTGGTCAGCATTGTTCTTTCCTGCAGGGGATTCCGTGCGGTGAGAGCTGCGGACTTTACAACGACAATATCCCCAAACCAATTATCTGCGCACGTTGCACTATCGTTACTAAATCGGGAGAGACGGTCCAGCTACTCAAAAATATGGACTACCTGCGCAACCATGACGGAGAGATTATTGGTGGCATCGAGTCTTTCACCGATGTCACCCGACAGTTCACTCTGGAAAAATCACTGCGCGAACAGACCGCGTCGCTCGAGGCGCGGGTCAAGGAACGGACCAAGGAACTCAAGCTGAGCGAAGCGCGTTTCCGCACCGTTCTCGACAACATGGACGATATGGCTTATATCGCCAATGAAAATTATGTCCT
>JAVVDT010000063.1:0-11334 GCA_032250875.1 Desulfuromonadales bacterium
TCCATTAAATCTGTCGGATAAATCCGTTCAATTGTGCCTGATTGCGTATTGTCAGTCCAGACTGACTGAAAGAGGTTTGCTGGTGAGTAAATCTTTTCAAATGATTCCCTGGTCAATTCTGCTCTTAGCTGCCGTCCTGCTTGGGTTGGCGCCCTTTCGACCCGAACCGCATCTGCTGGAAAAGCTGCGCATGCTGGCTGACGGCCAGTTGACGCGGCCGATGGATATCTTTGATCTCATTTTCCATGGTACGCCATTGTTGCTTATTTTGGGAAAGTTGCTGCTGGGCCGCCATAAACTGCCATCAAAAACGCCGCAAGAGTAGAGGCTTCGTCGGCAAAACATTTGTACGTTTGAAATGCTAGCAGCCTGTCGGACTATACAGGCCGGTTCGGATGTCGCGCAAACCATCAGGGCCACGAAGTTTCCGCAGCCCTGATGGTTTGAAGAACTATGAACAATCCGGTTTACTTCTGTACATGCTTCTGCCAGTCGGCCAGAAACTTTTCCAGGCCGATATCGGTCAACGGATGCTTGGCCAGCTGCAGCATGACGCTGTAGGGAATAGTGCAGATGTCGGCGCCCATCAGGCCGGCCTGCAGAACGTGCTGCGGGCTGCGTACTGATGCGACGATGATCTCGGTGGTATAGCCATAGTTGTCAAAAATCGTACCGATCTGATCAACGATGTCCATGCCGTCATGACCGATATCATCGAGTCGGCCGACGAAAGGCGACACATAAGTGGCGCCGGCCTTGGCAGCGAGCAGCGCCTGCAACGGTGAGAAGACCAGCGTCAGGTTGGTCTTCAGCCCTTTTTTACTTAAGATCTTGGTTGCTTTCAAGCCGTCTTCGGTAAGCGGCAGCTTGATGACGATCTTATCCGGAGCAAGCTCTGCCAAAACTTCTCCTTCACTGACCATGCCGGCAGTGTCGGTCGCGACCACTTCAGCAGAAATCGGTCCGTCGACCAGGGCAATGATCTCTTTAAGGACTTCGTGGAAATCCCGGCCGCTTTTGGCGACCAGTGACGGGTTGGTGGTGACACCGTCAACCAACCCCAGTTCGTTGGCGGCGGTGATCTCTTTGATGTCAGCGGTATCGATGAAAAATTTCATGTATCTGCTCCTTGAATTTATAAGCGCATAGTCTGCGCTTGTCAGCTGCGTTGCTGATATTTCTCCCGGCAGTCGGTCGAACAAAAATAGTGAATCGTCCCTTTGATCTGGGCCGTTACAGCATCGTTGCGCGGCACGTAGGTCCCGCATTCCGGATCCTGAATCATCTCTTCACCGCGAGAGGTCTTCTCCCGAGGTGGTGCAGGCGGTTTCAACAACGCTTGTTTGATAAACTGGAAAACCGTGTAAATCAGAAAAAAACCAATGAGCGAGAGAATAAGTCGAACCAGCATAGTTATTACCAGGATGTGCGCAACGGCACAAGTTCCGCGATACCGGCAACTGCAGCCAGCTCGGCGATGGTTTTCTCAAGCAATGGGTGCTTGAGGTCAGGGGCGATGTCCAGCAGAGGGATGAGCACAAAAGGCCGTTCCTGGAGTCTGGGGTGTGGTATCGTCAAGTGCTCGGTGCAGACAATCTGGTCGGCGTAAAAGAGGATGTCAATATCTAGTGTCCGCGGTGCCCATTTTGCCGGTCGAGAGCGGCCAAATTCACTCTCAGCAGTAAGGCAGGCTGCGAGCAACTGATCGGGCTCAAGGGATGTCCGGATTTGCATGACAGCGTTCAGGAAGGTAGGGTTGTCCGGTGGACCGCCAACAGCTTCTGTTTCATAAACGCTGGATGTCCGGATAAGCTCAATGCCGGGTTGATTCGCCAGAGTGTCGCGGCCACAGCGCAAGAAGGCCAGCCGATTGCCAAGGTTACTACCAAGTCCCAGGTAGGCTGTTATCATAATGTGTCAAAACTCCCTCTTCAGGAGACTGTCGAACTATACGGGCCGTTCTCATGAATAGTCCGCACAGCGTCATCCCGTGCGCTAGAATTTAAACATAGTGGCCGGTGGGCGTCAACCACGCAGAACCGCTTTGTTGTCAGTAACGAGTCTGTCTGCTCAATTATCGTTATCGGGGGGCTCTAACGCAGCGAGCTTTGTGCTATGATCGCCGGGGATCCGATACCAATTCAACCTTGCAGAGACATACCGCTACAGTTTAAAACCTTATACATAGACAGCCAAGGAGCTTCAACCGTTATGTCCAATGATCCACGTCTTCCGGTCCTGAATGTCATTGAAACCCTCGCTGAGCGCTACCTGAAAGGCAAGGTCAAGGCCGTCAAGCTGGCCATGCTGACATTGCTCTCAGGAGGACACTTGCTTCTCGAAGATATCCCCGGTCTTGGTAAGACAACTCTGGCTTTGGCTCTTTCCAACGCGTTGGGTCTATCTTTCGGGCGCATTCAGTGCACCAGTGATCTGCTGCCGTCCGACATTACCGGTCTGTCGATCTATGACCGTGATCAGAACCAGTTCAGTTTCATTGAAGGGCCGGTGTTCAACAATCTGCTGCTGGCCGACGAGATCAACCGGGCCATGCCGAAAACCCAGAGTGCGCTGCTGGAAGCGATGGAAGAACACCGCGTGACCATCGAAGGCAAGACCTATCGCCTCCCTGACCCATTCATGGTGATTGCCACACAGAATCCGGTCGAGCAGGTCGGCACTTATCCGCTGCCGGAATCCCAGCTTGACCGGTTTCTGATTACCACCGGCATCGGCTACCCTCCGGAAGCGATGGAGAAGAAGATTATCCAGACCGGCAGTATCCGCGAGGGGATCCGGGAGATTGAGCCACTGATCACGCGTGAGCAGCTGCTGCGGGCGCGTCAGGCGATTCGCGAAGGTGTCCAGCTCTCGGAGAAGATCACCGAATATATCTATCGCCTGGTCGCAGCGACCCGCGGCCACCCGATGCTGCTGGCGGGGATCTCCACCCGCGGTGCCATCAGTCTGGCAGACACCGCGCGCAGTCATGCCTTTCTCGCCGGCCGCGACCATGTTGTCCCGGAGGATGTCAAAGCACTCTACCTGCCGGTGTGCGCGCATCGCCTGATCCTGCGCCCGGAAAACGAAGCCCTCGACCGCAAGGAGATTCTGCTTTCGCTACTCGACGAAAATCCGGTGCCTTTGGTCTGAAGCTGACCCGCGCCGGGTTCATTTATATCCTCATTACCCTGTTGCTCGGTTTTGCCGCGGTCAACACCGGTAACAATCTTCTTTATCTGCTGGTTTCCGCATTGCTCGGCTTCATGACTGTCTCCGGTGTACTCGGCAAATGGAATCTTGACCGGATCGACGTGCGTTATCTTACTCCCGACGAAATCTACGATGGTCTACCGACCCTGCTCGGCATTGAGCTGGTCAACCGGCGTCGCTGGCTGCCAATCTTTCTCATGGAGATTATCGTCGCCGAGCATGCGGTGTTTGTCCCGCTGGTGGAGCCACGCCAGAGTCGCCAAAAAAATCTGGAAATCACGCTGTTTGGACGTGGTCGGCAGCAACTGCCTGCCGCTACTGTCCGCTCCCGATTTCCGGTCAATTTTTTCATTCGTTCACGCGGTCTGATCATCGATCAAAACGTCACGGTTTTTCCGGCCCCACAACCCTGTCCCGATCTACGTCAGGTTGATCCGGGAGGCGGACATGGGACCCGGCAGAACTGGCAGAAAGGCTACGAAGGCGACATTAACCGCATCAGTGACTACCAGGGTGGCGAACCACTCAAGTCGATTCACTGGAAACTCACAGCTCGTCATGACCGCCTCAAGGTCAAGGAGCTTTCAGCGGCCACCCGCAAACCCGTTATTCTCGATCTGGCAGAGCTGCCCGGGTCAGGACTCGAGCAGCGCCTGCGTTTTGCCAGCTATCTGGTGACCCGGTGGCTGCGCGAAGGTTGGCCAGTCGGTCTGAAAGCCGGCAGCCTGGAACTTGCTCCGGCGTCCGGAACGCGACAAAAACTTCTTCTGCTACAGGCATTGGCTCATTATGGTCAGGATCAAAAGACTCCTTGATCTGTTCTCCGGTGGCATTGCCCTGCTAAGCATGGGGCCAGTGCTGGCTTACCTCGATCGCCCGCTGCTGCCAGTTGTGCTGCTGGCAATCCCGGTTGGCTACTGGTGCGACCGCCGCGAGCACTATCCGCTGCCGACCTGGCTCGCGACTCTGGTTGCGCTGTGCGGCATGGCGCTTTATGCCCTGCAGATCACCCGGGAAGAAGTTGCAATACCGGTCGTCCACGCCATGGTGATTCTGCTGACCGTGCGCCTGCTGACCCCCAAAGCGGGGCGGGATTACCTGCAGATTTTTGTGCTGGCGTTGTTTATCCTGGCCGGATCTTCCCTGATCCACCTGGAGATCAGCTTCATCTTTTATCTGGTTCTTCTGGTCTTCGGCGTGACCCTCGGACTGGTGCTCTTGACGGTTTATGTCACCGATCAGAAGCTGGCCATGTCACGCCCGGACCTGTTGAAGCTGGTCAAGGTCGGCCTGGTCATCCCTGCGATCTCCCTGCTGCTGATGATGGTTTTTTTCGTGGTGCTGCCAAGGACCCGTCACCCCCTCTGGAATTTTCTCAATCCATCCGCCAAAGGGGTGGTTGGCCTTGCGGAAACGGTACAACCGGGCAGTTTTGCACAGATTTCAGGGACCAAAGAGCTTGCCTTTCGTGCCGAAGGACCTGCATTGGCACCGCAGGATCGTTACTGGCGGGCGCTGGTTCTCAATCAGCCACAGGAGGGTCGCTGGGTGCGTAGTGAGCCCCCCGGTGAAGGCACCGCGAGGATTGAAGGCCCTGCACCGGTTATCTTTATGATCTACCCGGAACCACGCAGCGACCGTTATCTGATGACCCTTGATCGACCGACCATGGTCTCGGGAGTACGTCACGAGAAAACCGTAGACCAGATGCATATCGCGCGCAGCGCTCTCGATCACCGTTTTCGTTTTGAAGTGCGCGCCAGCCCCGGCGCCAGCTTGCGGGTGACCGGCAACGTCGACCGCGAGTTTTATCTGCAGACACCGGCAGAGATTTCACAGCGAATGCGCCAGGTCTCTGCCGCCATTCGTGAAGGCAGTACAGATGCCACTGCACGGATAAATGCCCTGGCTGAGTTCTTCCGTGACCAGCAACTCAGCTATGCGGAAGATGATCTGCCTTCCGGGCCTGATCCGATAGATGCATTCCTCTTTGTCAACAAGCGCGGCTACTGTGAGTTTTTCGCTTCGGCTTATATGACTCTGGCCCGGCTTGCAGGAATCCCGGCGCGCCTGGTTGGCGGCTATTACGGCGGTGATTATAACCCGATGGGTGGTTATTACCTGGTGACGGAAGCGACCGCGCATGTCTGGGTTGAAGTTTTGGCCGGCGATAACAGCTGGCAGCGCATCGATCCCAGTCAGTGGGCCGTCAACGTGGCGACGACGCTGGGGGCGCGTGATCGCGATCAGTTGAGTGCCTTGAGACAGCTGGTCGACAGCCTCAACTATCACTGGGTGCAGGCGGTGGTTGTCTTTGACCTGGGACAGCAGATGACGCTTTTCCGTGAGGCTGGTGACCGTTTGCGTGATTTGCGTTCGGTAAGCGCGCCAAAGGGATGGTGGAAGGTGGCCGGTGGATTTCTCGTCGGCGTGGCTCTGCTCGCTGGCGTTCTCTTGCTGCGACGTCGCTCAAAAGAGGCACGCCTGCTCGAAGCATTGCGCTCTCGTCTCAAGAAACGCTACGGTCATGAAGTCCTGTTGCCGGGTACCGGGCTGGCAGAGCTTGGCGATCAGCTGGATAATGAGGCTTGTCGACAGTTTGCGCGGATCTACTACGGTGCCGTTTTCCGTGATCGGGCGCTGACCCGGGCGGAGATAGCTCAGCTGAAGGAACTGTTGAAAAGGATTTAAGCCTGGACCGGTTTACTTCGCCGCCGCCGGGGTCGACGATGGGTGCGGCGGTTCGCTTGACTGGCTGGTTTGTCTGATGGTTCGTGGTGCGTGTGCAGATTCTTCTCCCAGATCTCTACCAATTCCGGGTCGCCGCCGCTGGCGAGGATCCAGAGACGGAACATTTCAAGGCTGCGTGGTGTCTCCGGATTGTGCAGGAAGCGTTTCTGTCCGCGATGGCCCAGACCGCGGGCGAACCGGTAACAGCCAACCAGTAATTCCCGGGCCTGATGGCGCAGACCGTGAGACAGATGAAAATACGTACTGTAGGGGGTCAGCAGATGTCCTGCGGACTGTAAGACTTCGTTGATCGGCCGTGACGCGTGTACCGGGCATTCTTGCCAGAAATGATCGATAAACAGGGCCGCCAGCAGCATGCCTTCATCAACGTCTCCGGATTTTTTGAAATGCTGGTTGAGTCTCTCCAGCAGCTTGAAGGTTGTTGCGCCGGGTTGGTAGCCGGCCAGCATCGGCTGCAACAACCCCAGGGTTTGCGCCCGTTGCAGTACATCGGAGGCGACGCCGAGCCGAAAGAATTGGATCAGTTTTTCGCGTACCCTTGCCGGGGCCGCCCCGGCAAGCAATGGCGCTTTCTCGCGAATCCCTTCGAGGGTCTGTGCATCGAGAGAAAAATCGAGACGGGCACTGAACTCCAGAGCTCTCAACATGCGCACCGGATCCTCGGCAAACCGCAGCAGGGGATCGCCGATCACGCGCAACTGCCGGTTTTCCAGATCCTGCAGGCCGCCGACATGATCGACTATTGAGAAGTCGGCGATGTTGTAGAAAAGCGCATTGATGGTGAAGTCGCGACGGAAAGCGTCTTCGCGGGGCGTACCGAACTGGTTCTGCACGAAAAAGCTGTGTTCTTCAGGATCTTCCGGCCACTCATCTGGATGGGGGTGGCGGCGAAAAGTGGCGACCTCGATGACCTCGTCGCGACCGAATCTAACATGGGCCAGGCGAAACCGGCGGCCGACCAGAAAGCAGTTGCGAAACAGCTTTTTAACCTGTTGCGGTGTTGCGTCGGTGCCGATGTCAAAATCTTTGGGTGCCCTGTTCAGCAGCAGGTCACGGACGCTGCCGCCGACCAGAAAAGCCTGATAGCCGTTCCGGTGCAGTCGATAGAGAACTTTGAGGGTGTTTTCGTCG
The DNA here is from genome assembly GCA_032250875.1 of Desulfuromonadales bacterium. Lineage (GTDB taxonomy): Bacteria > Desulfobacterota > Desulfuromonadia > Desulfuromonadales > BM103 > M0040. The sequence goes on from JAVVDT010000063.1 coordinate 7,096, forward strand.
ATTTGGCTGCGGGAGATGTTGTGTGCCGAACGGGGCAGTATCACCGGTGCGGTCGATGCGGCGCTTGCGATTGGAGAGTGTACAGCCATAAAAATTCGGATATCCTTGTCGCCTTGCAAAAACCAGGCTTTCTGTCATTTTCACTTTATAGCAGATTTAGGCCCGAGAGGGAAGCTTGCCGGGAATACGGCGTTGTTATCGTTTGGTGTTCCGGTTATAACTTGAAACGGTGTGTTATCTTTTTATCCTCTGGCTGGAACTGTCTCTGATATGAATCTCCTTGTTGTGCTCGGACCGACAGCTTCGGGCAAAACCCTTCTGGCCGTTCAGGCCGCCCGCCAGCTCAATGGCGAAATCATCTCTGCGGATTCGCGGCAGGTCTACCGTGGGCTGGATATCGGCAGCGGCAAGGATCTCGAAGAATACGACGCAATCCCTTACCATCTCATCGATGTGGTTGACCCCGGCTACGAATTCAGCCTGTTTGATTTTGTCCATGCCTTCAGTCAGGTTTTTTGCGAGATTCGCGGCCGTGGTCGCTTGCCGATACTGGCTGGAGGAACGGGACTCTATCTCGATGCGGTACTGAGAGGCTATGAACTTGTGACGGTGAGTGAAAACAGTGCATTACGCCTGGAGCTGGATCGGCTCTCTCTCGATGCTCTCAAGGAGAGGTTGCGGACTTTGCGACCGCAGCAACATAATACCAGCGACCTTGATGATCGCTGCAGATTGCTCCGGGCCATAGAGATTGCCGAAGGCGAGCGGCAGGCTGATGCTCAGCCAATAGCGCTGCCGCCGTTGACTCCTGAGGTCTTCGGTTTGCGTTGGCCGCGGGAATTGTTGCGGCAACGCATTACCAAAAGATTGCGCGAACGCCTTGACAACGGCTTGATTGAAGAGGTTGTAACCCTGCATGAGGCCGGCGTCTCCTGGGAGACGCTCGACTATTATGGACTGGAATATCGCTTTGTTGCCCGACATCTGCAGGGGCAACTTAATCGTAACGATCTCTTCCAGAAGTTGAACAGCGCCATCCATCAGTTCGCCAAACGCCAGGAAACCTGGTTTCGGCGCATGGAGCGTCAGGGGGTGGCTATTCACTGGCTGAATGGCGAGGGGGATCCGGTCACCGAACTGCTTGCCGCGTATCGGGAGCTCGAGGCATGAGCCGTTTGCCTGTTGCAGTGCAGCGATACCTCGACAAGAGCGCCGTCAAGGGCCCATGGGTTCTTGCGGGAGATGCTCGTGCCGATTTTGTCGGAGCTGTTGTGATTCCTTCGCTGGCTGAAGGTGCCAGTCTGTTTGCAACCGTGCAAAGTCTGGCAGCGAATGCTCCGCATTGGCTCGCCCGCATTCTTATCATCGTTGTCGTCAACCATGGTGAGCAGGCTTCGGATTCAGATCGTCTGCAGAACAGTGTCGATCTGAAAGGAATTGCCAGCCTCGCCAGACGAGCAGATCTTTGTCTTGCGTGGATTGATGCAGCCAGCTCCGGTTATGAAGTGCCGGCCAGGCAGGCAGGGGTTGGTTTCGCCCGCAAGCTCGGCATGGATCTCGCCCTGTCGCACTTCAGCTGGGCTGAGGATCCACTGCTGATCTGTCTCGATGCAGATACCCTGGTGGAAACAAACTACCTGCAGTCAATCGCCTCTCATTTCCGTCGCTCAGCTTTGGGGGCGGCGACTTTACCCTTCCGGCATCAGCCGGCAGGCGATGCCGTTTCGCAGGCTGCAATTGATCGCTACGAGCTCTTCCTGCGCAGCTATGTTTATGGCCTGCGGCTGGCGGGATCACCCTACGCGTTCAATACCGTTGGCAGTGCCATGGCGTGTCGAGCCACTGCCTATGTGCGTTGCGGCGGCATGAATTGCCGCAGGGCAGGAGAGGACTTTTACTTTCTGCAGAAGTTGGCAAAAATTGATGGCGTTGATCAGTTGACGGGAACGACAGTCTTCCCCGAGCCGCGTGTATCCGAACGGGTTCCCTTTGGCACCGGGCGCAGCATGGGCCGCCTGCTCAATGGCGATACGCAAGCCGTGCTCTTTTACCCGGCGGGGCCTTTTCGGGTTTTGGCCGGCTGGTTGCACACTGTTGAACAGGGCTTGTCTGCCGATGCTGAAACGCTTTTGACATGCGCTGAAAAGATTTCCCCGGTTTTGGCTGATTATCTTGAAAAGAACAACTGGCTTATCCTCTGGCCACGCTTACAGTCAACCCACCGAAGCGGAATGCGACGTTTGCAGGCTTTCCATGCCTGGTTTGACGGGTTCAAAACCATGCGTATGATCCACATGCTGTGCGATGCAGGATTCAATCGCGGCGAACCTGAAGATGCTCTTCCTGAATACTTCTATTGGGACAAACGCGATTGTCCCGGATCTCAGGCAGAGATACTGGAAGAGCTGCGTTTGCATGATGGCGCAGCGCGGCTGATAAGTATGTCGAAAATCTGAAAAAGCTGTGCTATCATACTTTTTCAAGTTACTGATCCTGATCCTATGCCCCAGCCTGATCTTTGGCTGAAAGATATATTGATGAGCCTAACTGACAACTCTGGATATGTTGCAGAACAAAAAAATCAGCGTCATACCACACGTTCTCCATTGATTGTAGAGAAAATCCCCTGTGGCGATGGCCAGAAAACCTTGTTCGGTTATGCCAAGAATGTCAGCCGGGGCGGATTGTTTATTGCTACAGTCAAGCCGCGTGAGCCGGGTGAAGAGTTTATCATTGAGCTGACCCTGCCGATGAAGACCGGGTATACCTTTCGTTGCCGGTGCGAGGTGGTTTGGAAGCGGCACTTCCAACGAAAAAGTTCTCATGAGCCGGGCATGGGGCTGCGTTTTATCGAAATGACCGACGCCGATGGCGATATGATTGATGAGTGGGTGACAGCGCAGGCGACAATGTATTCGCGATAATTTGCCGTGATAGAGATGGGCGTCCTTCTCTGTCGATTATATTGTAAAATTGTTTTTCTATTAGCAGCCGTTTTAGGTGCTGCGATGAAAGGAGAGTGCCATGCCCCAGGAAATGAAATTGCTCGAGGCAATCAAGCTTGCCATCCAGACAGAAAAAGATGTGATGGACTTCTATCTCAAAGCGGCGTCTTTGACCAACAATGAACGCGGTAAAAAGGTCTTTGAACTGCTTGCCAGAGAAGAGCGTGAGCATGCAGGACACTTTTTTAAAATCTACACCGGCAGTGAGCTTGGCTCCTTTGAAGACTTTATGGCAAAACCACCCACTTCCAATCATGCCATGCTTAAGGCGTTGGAAAAGGCTTTTGATGAGAATACACATGAACGCAAGGCGATGGAGCTGGCATTGCGGGAGGAAGAAGACCTGGCCAAGAGTTTGCGCATGACAGCTTCCCGTATTGTTGACCCGTCCGTGCGAGCTGTGTTTGATCGCATGGTAAATGAAACGGAAACCCATTATGCGCTGATCGAATCAGAGTACGCCCACATGATGGCCATGGTGCATGAAACGGATATCGATACCTATGTACGTGAATAACAGCTTGAAAAGCATCCTGCTGCTGGCAGGATTATGGTTGTTGCCGTGTTCTGCGTTCGCTGTCACCGGGGCCATTCACGATGTTCATCGTCTGCCGGCCAATGACGAATTCCAGAGCACGATTGAGGCCCGATGTACAATCTGCCATACGCGGGACCGGGTTGATGAAGCCATAGGGCAACAGACAGATCTGGAGACTCTTCTGCAGCGCATGATTGAACGCGGGGCCATCCTTAGTGAGCGTGATCAGAAAGTTTTGGGCACTTTCTGGGGCACGCCGCTGAAAGGGGCTGAGATTCAATCGCCTGATCCGAAATAGTGGTGGCGTTCAGTCATGATTAAACTTAAAAAGGACCAGCCTCAAGGCCGGTCCTTTTTAAGTTGTGCAACAGAAAACCTGGTTTTCAGGGTTGCCAGATCTTTAATAGCGCCTGCGCCATCTCGGCCGGACTGTCGGCAACGCTCACGCCGCACTCGCGCAGAAAAGCTTTCTTGCTGGCTGCATCGCCCTTGCCGCCGGAGATGATAGCGCCGGCATGACCCATGCGCTTGCCGGTCGGCGCCGTGGCGCCGGCAATGAACGCCGCCACCGGTTTGCTCATGTGGTCACGCACGAACGCGGCCGCCTGCTCTTCCGCGTCGCCGCCGATCTCGCCGATCATGATCACCGCCTTTGTTGCCGGATCCTCTTCAAACATCCTCAGCACGTCAAGGTGG
>JAVVDT010000064.1:0-11273 GCA_032250875.1 Desulfuromonadales bacterium
TCGGTAAATCCGGAACTGCGCGCCTATTCGATGGCGATTCTTTCGACCTTGAAAGAGCTCGTCCAGATCAATCCGCTATACAGTGAGGAGATTAAGCTCTTTCTCAATCGCTCCAGTCTGGATGACCCGGGGCGCCTGGCGGATTTCGCTGCCAATCTGACCACTGCCGACGGTCAGCAGTTGCAGGAGATTCTGGCCACCCTCGATGTCCGCAAACGTATCGACAAGGTTTTGGTACTGCTCAAAAAAGAGCTGGAAGTCTCCCGCCTGCAGACCAAGATTTCTCAGCAGATCGAGGAAAAAGTTTCCGCACAGCAGCGCGAGTTCTTCCTGCGCGAGCAGCTCAAGGCGATCAAACATGAGCTGGGGCTGGAAAAAGAGGGCAAAGAGACCGAAATAGAGAAGTATCAGAAACGACTCAAGAAACTCAAGCTTAACGAAGAAGCGCAACACGCGGTTGAAGAGGAGATGGAGAAGCTCCAGCTGATCGATCCGTCTTCTCCTGAATACAATGTCAGCCGCAGCTATCTCGATTGGCTGACCATCCTTCCCTGGGGTGTGTTCAGCAAGGACTCCTACAATATCGCCCGCGCCAGACGCATTCTCGACCGCGATCACTACGGCCTCAAGGACGTCAAGGAACGGATTCTCGAATTTATCGCTGTCGGCAAGATGAAGGGCGATATCTCCGGCTCGATTCTCTGCCTGGTCGGCCCGCCGGGGGTCGGCAAGACCTCTGTCGGCCACAGCATCGCCGATGCCCTGGGCCGCAAGTTCTTTCGTTTTTCGCTCGGCGGCATGCGTGACGAAGCCGAAATCAAGGGACATCGCCGCACCTACATCGGCGCCATGCCGGGCAAATTCATCCAGTCGATGAAGACCGTCGGCACCGCCAATCCGTTGCTGATGCTCGATGAGATCGACAAAATCGGCGCATCGTTCCAGGGCGATCCGGCCTCGGCCCTGCTCGAAGTTCTCGATCCGGAACAGAACAACAGCTTCCGCGATCACTACCTCGATGTACCGTTCGATCTGTCCAATGTGCTGTTTATCGCAACGGCCAACCAGCTGGATACCATCCCCAGCCCGCTGCTTGATCGCATGGAGATTATTCGTTTATCCGGCTACATCCTTGAAGAAAAGCTTGAGATTGCCAAACGCTACCTGATCCCCAAGGCCCTCGCAAGCCACGGCCTGGTACGTAGCCAGGTGACGATTCATAAGTCCGCGCTCAAGCAGATCATTGACGGCTATGCCCGTGAAGCCGGCGTTCGTACCCTAGAGAAACAGATCAAAAAAATCATGCGACGGGCAGCCATGGCCTTTGGGGAAGACGAAAACCTGGAAAAAATCACCATCACCAAACAGGATCTGGAACATTATCTCGAAAAACCGGCTTTTACTACCGAAGAGATTTTCGAAGGGGTTCCCGGCGTCGCCACCGGCCTGGCCTGGACCAGCCAGGGCGGTGCAACCCTGCAGATCGAAGCGACCGCCATGCTGGCCAAACGCAAGGGCTTCAAGCAGACCGGCCAACTCGGTAAAGTCATGGTTGAAAGTTCAGAAATTGCCTACTCCTACATAATGGCCCACATCAGCGATTTCGGCGGTGAAGCAGATTTTTTTGACCAGCACTTCATTCATCTGCACGTTCCGGCCGGCGCGACTCCGAAAGATGGCCCATCGGCAGGCATTACCATGGCGACCGCCCTGGTGTCGACAATCACCGGCAAGGTTGTGAAGAAGAAGCTCGGCATGACCGGCGAACTGACGCTGACCGGCCGCGTCTTGCCCATCGGTGGCCTCAAGGAGAAGACCATTGCCGCGCGGCGATCCGGCTTGAAAACGCTCATCTTCCCGAACGACAACCGCAATGACTATGATGCCCTGCCCGATTACCTCAAGGAAGGGCTCGAGATTCATTTTGTCAAGTCATTCAACGATGTCTACAAGATTGTATTCTAAAACTTCGTTGATACACTGACCCGGCCATTGAAGGGACACTTCATATGAAGTGTCCCTTTATTTATGCGAAAAGCCAAGAACCGACTGCCTTTGTCCTGGCCTGACCAATACCATCCAAACAAACTCAGAGCAAGCCATCTTGCAAATGCCGCTTAAGACCGTCATTGTTGTCGCTGATTGAAATCAGCAGACTTTTCTGCTAAGTTCGCGATCACTTAAACAGCAAGAGAGCAGAATTCAACTCTGGCACCACGATATTTTCAAGGAGACGTACCATGCGCGTTTTGTCGGGCATTCAACCTTCCGGCTCACTGCATCTCGGCAACTACTTCGGCATGATGAAGAAGATGATCGAATATCAGGAGCACGAAGAGCTTTTCTGTTTCATCGCCAACTACCATGCCCAGACGTCTCTTAGCGACGGCAAGATCCTGGCCCGCGGCACTCTCGAAGCAGCCGCAAACTTTCTCGCCCTCGGCATGGATCCAGAGAAAAGCATCTTCTGGGTGCAATCCGATGTCCCGGAAGTCCAGGAACTGGCCTGGATACTGTCCAATTTCACCCCGATGGGCCTGCTCGAGCGCTGTCACAGCTACAAGGACAAGATCGGCAAAGGCATCGCCGCCAACCACGGATTGTTTGCCTACCCGGTATTGATGACAGCCGACATTCTGCTCTTCCAGAGTGAAAAAGTTCCGGTTGGCAAGGATCAGAAGCAGCATGTGGAAGTCGCACGCGACATCGCCATCAAGTTCAACAATGAGTATGGCGACATCTTCACATTGCCGGAACCGGAAATTGACGAAGAAGTCGCCACAGTGCCGGGACTCGACGGCCAGAAGATGAGCAAAAGCTACGGCAACGCCATCGACCTGTTTGCAGAAGATAAAGCGCTGCGCAAGCAGATCATGCGCATCGTTACAGCACCGATTCCGGTTGAAGATCCCAAGGATCCTGATGCCTGTAATGTCTACAAACTGTCCAGGCTTTTTCTTGACAAAGCTGGCGACGCCGCATTAAGGCAGAGGTATAAGGCCGGCGGACTGGCCTTCGGTGAGGTCAAACAAGAATTGTTCGAAACGATACGCGACTATTTCGCCCCCCAAGCCGAGTATCGCAGACAACTTCTGGCCGATCCGGACGGCATCCGCGAGACCCTGGCCAGAGGAGCCGACAAAGCGAGGCATGCAGCGAGCAAGACGTTGCACAAGGTGAGAAAAAAGACCGGGTTGATCTATTAAAAAAGAGCAACAGATGATGGGCGCCCTTTTCAACTCATGACGCTGACGTTGGATGACACAGTCGGCGCACACGCATTATAGAGACACGTATCACAGCCGATACGCTCAAGAGCTCCCTGAAGGACAACAGTCAAAACTGCACCATCTCCTGCCACGGCAAAGACCACGATTCAGAACAGTGGGAACCTGACTTGAATCGGGCTTTCAATACCGGTAGCCAACCACGCAGGGACGGATCAGGACATCCGTCCCTGCGCTTTGCCATAGCGTCACGCCTGCTGAGTTTTTTTTCTTGTCAAGACCTTGCCACCTGTCGAATCCCTGCCATACTGGTAATCAAATCCTGCTGAAATCTTCATGGAGGCGATGATGACCATTTACCGAAAATGGTATTGCAGTTGTCGAGGCAAACCACTGGAACTTACCGCCGTCGAAACCGTCGAAGACGAGCCCGTGGAACCAACCTGCGAGCGTTGCGGTGCTTCTCCTTCGTCAGATCCCCGTCACACCATATCCTACCGGGATGTGGACAACCCGGCTGATTGAAATCCCTGGAGATTGTTGGGCAATCCTCTAATATCAAAATTTTCACTTCGGTCTGTATTGTCCGGCAAACTCCTAGACAGTCACTTCCCGGGTGAAGAGGACAAAAGCCATCGATGGGCGCTTGCTGGCTTCACGGACGACGAACTGGATGCTGTCGAAGTGCCAGCCTTGAGCTGTCCAGCCGTTCAATACGTCTTCAATCGATTCATCGGTGACTACGGCAAGTTCCACAACCTTATACTCGACCATCAAATAGATCCTTCCTTTGCAAAAAATCACATTACTTGGTTATCTACAAAACTCCAGTAAACATCTATAGGAGAGAACTCAAGTCGCAAAAAAACAGCAAAAGCTTAATCGGCCGCAGATACAATCTGATCAGGGCTGACAGGTCAAAAGCCATAGACTTATGGCTAAAGGCTTTCAGTCAGAATCAAAATATCAGGGGTTTGATTCAAAGGTTTATCCGATGTTATCAGATTTGATCAGCGGCCAATGCCTTTTGCTTTTCTGCTTCTCAGTAGCCAATCTAGCCTCAGTTGAGTAAAGGAGATAATCAGATCACATTAATATCTGTATCATCACTTTATAACGTGTCCCGGCAGAAGAGGTAAAGCCAGGTTTTCAACAGGATAAACCATATAGATAATCTTTTAACCGATAAGATAAAACATCTTTTTATCTACAAAACCTGCAACATTGTCACAAACATCATTTCCTCTGGAATTCCATATACTTTGTCTAAGAGACCCATCCGAATCCGCATATTAACTTAAATTTTTTCAAATATTCAGTTGACTTCTTTTTAGAACGACGTATCATGTCGCAAAAATTACCACCCCATTATGTGGTTCTTTTTCCCGAATAAGTACCCTTAGAAAAATCTCATTGCGCAAGGATCTGACGGCTTTCAAATAACCCTTTCCCATGAGAGGTCGTGAAGAACACAGAAATTTATCCTGTGCGGAGCATCCCCGGTGACTCTGCAATTTATTGACCTCACTATGACCCGAGGTCGCTGTATTGGAAAGAACGCAGGCAAAAAACCCCAGCAAAGGAGTCACATCTTATGGGACACGGACCAGCAGTAAAACTCGGCAAGGACAACGCCGCTGCGTACAAGAGCAAGATCGGCATTTCCATGTTCATCGTCTACACCCTGACCTACTTTGGCTTTGTCGTCATCAACGCTGCCTACCCGGCACTGATGGAAAAAGTCTACTTCGGTCAGACCCTGGCTGTTCTCTACGGCTTCTTCCTGATCATTTTCGCCCTGGTGCTGGCAATCATCTACAACCACTTCTGTACCGCCGCTGAAACGCGCCTGAACTGATAAGGGAGAATCTCATGATTTACACACAATCCCCCCTGGCCATCGGCCTGTTTATCTTTTTTGTGCTGTTCGTCCTCGGCCTCTCGTTTTTCCTGGCCCGGCGCACCACTTCGGCATCCGGTTATTATGCCGCGGGCGGCAACATCCACTGGTTCACCAACGGTATCGCCTTTGCCGGTGACTACCTTTCAGCAGCGTCCTTCCTCGGGATTTGCGGCATGATCGCCACCGCCGGCTTCGACGGCTGGATGTACTCCATCGGCTACCTGGCCGGCTGGATGGTCGCCCTCTTCCTGGTGGCTGAACCGATGAAGCGCCTCGGCAAGTATACCTTCACCGATGCTCTCGATTCGAAATTCAACTCCAAATCGATCCAGCTGATGGCGGCCATCTCAACCCTGGTCGTTTCAGTCTTCTACCTGATTCCACAGATGGTTGGCGCCGGCGTCCTGGTGCAACCGCTGCTGGGAATGCCACACTGGGTAGGCGTCTGCATCGTCGGCGTGGTCGTCACTATCATCGTCGCCACAGCCGGCATGGCCTCAACCACCTACGTACAGTTCTTCAAGGGCGCCCTGTTACTGATCTGCTCCACCATCGTCGTGGGCCTCGTGCTGTTCCGCGGGCTCAGTATCGACCCCAACCATGGCGACACCAAGGAATACCATCAGTTCCAGAATTTACAGGCGGAAGTTACCAATGGCCGACTGCAGGTCGCCGGCTACGATGTGGTGGCCGGGCTCGACTCCGAGTTCGGCGAGGCCGGCTTTGTTAAACTGGCTCAGGATGGCCTGGAGACTGTCTGGCATCTTAAGGAAGCTGCCACCGGCTACGAGCTGGTCGAGGCCCTCTATGTCACTGAAATGGCGGACGGCACCAAGCTGTTCAATGGTGCTCCCAAGGAAGACGGCAAGTTCTTCGCTGTCGGTCACATCAAAGAGATCACAGTCAATGGCGAAGAGATTGCCCAGACCGGCGCAGTCGGCCCTCTCGAGTTCCTGAACCGCTTCAAGGACAGCACCGTGGTGCTGTGGGGCAAGAAGTACGTCAAGGTGGGCGACAGCACCACGACCATCTACTACCAGAAGCCGACTCCCGGCAGCCGCATCCTGCGTCCCGGCCTGAAATTCAAGGTTGACAATGCCAGCGGTCTGGATAAATTCAACTTCATCTCGCTGATGCTCGCACTGTTCTGCGGTACCGCGGCACTACCCCATATCCTGATCCGCTACTACACAGTACCGAGCCAGGCGGCTGCCCGCAAATCAACGATCGTCGCTATCGCTGCCATCGGTTTCTTCTACATCCTGACTCTCTACCTTGGCCTTGGCGCCATGACTAACGGCGTCATCAACATCACCGACAACAACATGTCGGCGCCGCTGCTGGCCCTCTCCTTCGGAGTCGTTTTGTTTGCGGTAATCTCGTCGCTGGCCTTTGCAACGGTACTCGGCACCGTCTCCGGCCTGATCGTCGCTTCAGCAGGTGCTGTGGCTCATGACCTGATGGATAATTTTCTCGGCATGAACATGACAGACAAGGGCAAGGTCAGGGCCGGCAAGATTTCAGCCATGGTCATCGGCGGGATTGCCATTTATCTCGGCATTATCTTCGAAGGCATGAACGTCTCCTTCCTGGTTGGTTGGGCCTTTGCCGTAGCTGCCTCGGCCAACCTGCCGGCGATCCTGATGATCCTGTTCTGGAAAAAAGCCACCGCCCAGGGCGTGGCGGCTTCGATCCTGGTCGGCCTGGTCTCTTCCCTGGGACTGATCCTGATTTCGCCGGATATGTGGGTCCGCTATGGTCTGCTGCCGCAGGATGCGCCGGTCGCTTTCAACAGCCCGGCAGCCATCTCCATCCCGGCCAGCATTCTTACTCTGGTCGTTATTTCCCTGATGACCCAGAAGAAGGGTGCTCTGGTTGAAGAGGCCGTGGAAGCCTGATCCTTGCCTCAAGTGAGACAACCTGCTAAACAAGGAGAGGGGCCGCCCCGGCGGCCCCTCTCCTTACTTTTTTCTTAACCGATCATCAATGGATATAATTCATGCGCCGTTTCCGCTATACCCTGATCGCCGTCTGCCTGGTTCTGCTTTTCCTGGGCGCAAGCGACCTGATTCTCTGGTTCAACAACCAGTCACCACTGGCTGTTACCATTGAGACATTGGAGCAAACCGGAGCAGCACAGGAGTGGCTGCAGGTCACTGGTGGCTATCAGGATCTCGACCGGGCCATCTCAACTTCCGGTTCACTGGAAATGGAAGCGCTCCTGGTTCCCTTGCTGGCGCATCCCGATCAAAAGCAGATCAGGGTTCTGGTTGAGACGCGCGACCCGCATCTCTTGAAACTTTTCCAGGATTATCACTTTTTGACCGACACGATCCCCGAGAAACAGAGCTTTCGCCGCGAACATGGCGATGAATTCAATGCCCAAAGGAATATTACCGGCATGCTGGTTGCCGGTATCATTGCCCGCGGCAATCAACAGAAGTTGTTCAAGCTGGCCAAACAAACCGATCTGGATATTGCAGATGACGTGATTTTCCTGAGTGAAGGCAAGCAGCCCGGCAAGTGGCGCGGGGTGTTCTTTACCGTGGTTGCGCTGTTAGGCCTATACAAGGTTTTCACCAGCAAAGTCAAAGGATCTTCAAATAAAAAGGAGAGTACGCTCGCTACCTGAGACACATAATCAGCCTGCAGTGGACTCAGCCTTTCTGACAAACTGCTGTAGAATCAGGCCGGCCACGATCAAGACCAGCCCGTAAAAGGTTGAAGGCAGGATCTCCTCGCCGACAAGAAAATGAATCAGGATCAGTGAGATAAAGGGCGAGAGGAAAATCAGGCTGCTGATTCTCGCTGTGCTGGCAGTATATCTCAGAGCCTGCAGCCATAGAAAAAAAGAAATCCCCATCTCAAAGCAGCCGACATAGGCAGCGCCCAGCAACCCGGTCGCATCGGGAAGCCGCATTTCAGTAAAGACCAGACAATAAAGAAAAATCATCGGCAGCGCACAGAGAAAGCTCATAAACAGACCAGCCAGCGGCGGCCTCTCGTCTTTGCTGCTGTATATCCAGTAAAGCGCCCAGACGATCGTACTGCCCAACGCCAGAGTGACGCCGTAAGGATCGGAGAAATTCATGCCGAGAATGTCGCCCCGGGTTGAGATCACCAGCACACCACAATAACTGATCAGAATCGCCACAATTTCACGCAGGTAAAGACGCTGTTTGAGTAGCGGTACAGCCAGAATTGACAGGGTAATCGCCCAGGTATAGTTGAGTGGCTGAGCTTCCTGGGCCGGCAGCAAGGCGAAGGCTTTGAAGAGAACCAGATAGTAAAGAAAGGGATTGAGCAGCCCCAGGCAGATCGAACGCAGCAATTCCCCGAAGGTTTTCGGCCAGGCCAGGCCAAGCTCTCGGCGGCAGAGCAGAAGACCGCCAAGCAGCAGGACCGAAACAAGATTGGCATAGAGCAGCAAGTGGGCTGGTGACAAAGTGCGTAACGAGATCTTGAACGCCGATGCCACTGTCGACCAGATCAACACCGCGCCGAGAGCATAGAGATAGGCTTTGCGTTGATTGACCATCCGGTCAGCCACCGAATTCCGCCGAGGTTTCCGGTACGGCTCGCCCGGCGAAGGCAAGAACTGCCAGCCCGGAAAAAATCAGGGCGATACCCACAAAAGCAACTGGGTTCAACTGTTCTCCCAGCACCAAAAGACCCAACAGACCTGCGGTCAGGGGTTCTGCCAGACTAAGGGTCACCGCGGTCGCCACCTGGACCCGCTGCAAACCACGCACGAAAAACCAGTACGCGAGCGCTGCCGTCACCAGGCCGAGATGCAGGATCACCGCGATGCTGCGTGGCGCTGCCAGCCAGGCAAGGTCACGGCCTAGCAGTAGAGGAGCAAGCATCAAAGCGCCGACGCAAAAGACCACGGCAATAACCGCGTCCGGTTCATGCTTTTCCAGAAGCTTCTTTATGAACAGCGTATAAGCGGCATAGGTAACACCGGCGCCGATAGCGAGAGTGACGCCGACCGGGTCGATTATGACATCGCCACCACTGCTGAGAGTCAGCAGAACGCAACCGATAATCGCAAGCGCAGTCGCAACAAACCAGGGTCGCCCGGGTCTCTCACCGCGGAAAAGATAACCAAGCAACCCGCCGGCAACCGGGGCGCTGCCGATGCCGACGATGGTGCCCACAGCCACCCCGGTTTTAGCCACTCCGGCAAAGAAACAAACCTGGTAAAGCGCGGTAAAAAGCGCGGCAAAAAACGTCACTTTGAGCGGCCAGCCATGCAGCTGTGACGTACCGCTGCGCAACACGACCATCAACAGCATAGCACCGCCGCCAAGGGCCAGTCGCAGGGTGCCGATCACCATCGGGTCGAATCCTGCTGGGGCAAAAGCCTGGGAGGTTCCGGTTGTTCCCCACAACACGGCAGCCATCAGAACAAACCAGACCCCGCTGCGGGTCTTCTCTTCCTGCATCATAAACTCCGTAATGAGATGATTAAAAAAAGGAGGCGCTGCGACGCTGCACGGCTGCGCACGGCCAGTACAAGTATAACAGCGCCAGACAACGCCCAAGCAGGTAGGCCAGCGCGGCGGAGGTCACTCCTGGCAGCGTTGAGTATAGTACAAGCAGAGCCAGAATCGAGAAAATTCCCAGGGCTTCCGTTGCAGTTGCCAGGATAACCGGCAGCGTGACACCGGCATGAATCAGAATCGCCCGCTGGTAACCAATGGCAACCGTCAGAGCCGGGAAAAGCGCCATGATCTGCAAGGGTGGAATCGCTAATTGCACCAGCTCAGCAGGCAAGCCGGAGAGGGTTGCAAACCAGAAAGTATTCAGCGGTGTAAAGGCAATCAATGACAATCCACCGCCAAGTAACAGTGACAGACAGACTGCAAATTTTCGAACCACGCCGCGATTCTGCTCACCATCCTTCAAGATGGCAAGGGCAACTTCAGGAAAAGAAAGCCCCAGGGCGCGAAACAGGAATGTCAGCGCATACAGGACCGGCATGATTGCCAATGACTCAAGCGGCTTGTAGCTATGACCGAGAAAGAACGTGACCACCGGATGGATGCTCAGGCCAATTAACGGTGTCATCGCCAGTGGCAGATAAAAACGACCCAGTGCCGCATAGGAAGGCATGACGACATCCACCCCTGCCTCATTCAGCGATGTGGTGATAGCCCGCCTTGCCAGCCAGCGGGTTGCCAGCGCTTCGGCAACCACCCCGGCACTGAGGGAGCAGGCTCCCAGGCTTGCTCCGTCCAGGGTGTCAAAGGTCCAGAGGAAGAACGCCGTCGAGGACATGGCCATGAGCCTGACAATGGTGCCGACGGCAACCCTGCCCGGTTGATGATGAGCGATCAACACCCCCTGGTAGAAACGGCGCATACCGATGGCCGCCGGCCAGGGAAGAAGCAGCCACAAGGCCTGGTGAACGTGGCGGGCAACATTTGCAGACAAACCGAGCAGGATGCTCGTCAAAGGGGTAAAAATCGGCGGAGACACCAGCAACAGCAGAAGCAGCGTGACGATAGCGCACATGCTAATTGAGAAGGCTCGCAATCGCAGATAATCGCTACGCCCCAGAGCAAGCCGCGTCGCCGCGCTCAGCAGCATGATCACAGGCCCCTCGGCGATTAGTCCGAATGCGTAGGCGATACCGTAGGCCGCCAGGTTGGTAGCACTCTCAGCCATGCGGGCAATGATCGCCGCCAGGAAGGGTCCTTCGACAGCCATCATCAGCCAGGTCGCGGCCAGCGGCCACCAGAGGCGGTATACGGTTTTCAGGGTTGCCTGTTGAGTCATTCAAACACCACTAAAACGTCTGTGATCAGCAGTCGACGGGATTGCCACCAAGACACAAAAAAATCCTGGCGTTTCAGGTTGATTATGGCGGCAAAATGAAGCGCTGGCTTTTGGAACTTCCCGGGGTCTTGGGCTCTTGGGTTCTTGGCGTCTTGGTGTCTTGGTGGCTATTGCCCGGTTCTGATCCCGAAAGAAAATACATGAAAAGGGGGAGATCAACAAGTGATCATCCCCCTTCAGGGTTTCATCTGATCAGTTTTCGATCCGGAAAAGGGCCGTTTCCGGGTCGAAAACCAACTACATGCCAAGCATCTGCTTCAGGGCATGCCTGGCGATACTCGGATTCTCTTTGAGGCGAC
>JAVVDT010000065.1:0-11195 GCA_032250875.1 Desulfuromonadales bacterium
CATGCAGCAGATCGGTATCGATCTGTCCAGCTATATCACGCCGGTCACATATGCCGGCGGCACGATCCTGCCGAGGCTGCATGCGGTTTTTGAAGCCGGCAATTTCCTGGTCCCCGCCGGCATGCTTTTACTGATCAGCCTGTTTGCCGGTTTTCTGCCGGCCAATCGTGCAGCACGCCTTGACCCGGTCACCGCAGTGCGTGAGGACTGATAACTATCCAGACAAGGGTAACCTTCAAACCACGAAGGCGCAGAATGGGGCACAACACATCACACCTATTGCAAGAATCTAAGGCAAACGGGATCGATTAATTTTCCTGAAAGCTCTACTTGGTGACTTTGTGTCTTAGTGGCTATAAAAGTCTTTGCTAAGGTCTCGGAATGCTTTTGATGGATTACTTACAACTGGCATGGAAAAATCTCTGGCGCAATCGACGCCGCACGATTATCACGCTGACAGCAATCGCGCTCAGTATTATGCTGGTACAGGCATTGCACAACCTCTCTTCGGGTGTTTATGCCGGCATGGTTGACAGTGGCGTAAGAGCGGGCTCTGGTCATATCGCGGTCTATCAACGGAATTACCTTGAGAGCCGTGATGAATCGCTGTTTTTCGAAGATCGCAACCTGGTTGCCGAGATTGAAGCCATCGATGGTGTGAAACAGGTTCTGCCGCGCCTCTACATTCCGGCCCTGGCCCAGTCGAGCCGGGAAAGCCGCGGCGTTGTGCTGATCGGCGTCGACCCGCAACGTGAAGGTCAGATCAATCCTTTCCTCAAGACCCTGCCAAAAGAGTCCATGCTGCGTTCCGCAGCTTCGCGCGATGCCGTGGTCGGCTCACGCCTGCTTGACGAACTGCAGATCAAGCCGGGCCAGAAATTCGTCGTCACCGCCCAACATCAGGACGGGACCTTGCGTAGCGAACTGCTCTATGTACGTGGGGTGGTCAGCTCCGGCATGAAAGATATTGATAGTTCACTGATCCTGATCGGCCGCGAGCGCGCCGGTCTGCTCACCGGCAGCACCAGCTCAGTACATGAACTGGCCGTGATATTATCTGATCCCGGCTTTGAAGCGCCGGTACACCGGATCATCGCGACCATGCTCGCGGCACGTCCGGATATCGAAGCCGTCAGCTGGCAACGCGCCATGCCAAACCTGGCCAATGCCATCAAACTTGATTACGCCAGTCAGAAATTCATCTTCCTGATCATCCTGCTGATCGTCACGATCGGTGTAATCAATACCCTGCTCATGTCGGTCATGGAGCGCATGCGTGAATTCGGCGTCATTCTTGCCCTGGGCAGCAAGCCGACAACCCTGCGCCGCATGATCATGCTGGAAGCCCTGTCGCTCGGCCTGCTCGCCGCCGCCATCGGTTCGTTGCTGGGCTGTCTGGCAACCTGGTATCTGGTTTCAGTAGGCATCGATCTCGCGGCCCTGGTTCCGGAGACGCTCGAATTCGGTGGTGTTGTCTTCGATCCGGTTATGCGCGCCAGCTGGAACCCTGGCTGGATGTTGCAGATTGCCCTCTACGTGGTCGGATTGACCTTACTGGCAGCCCTTTACCCGGCCATCAAAGCCGGGCGCATCACTCCAGTGGAGGGGATGCGCCATCATTGATGGGGGCTGGAGGCTGGAGGCTGGAGGCTGGGTAAAATACGATTCAACGATTCAACGGTTCTAAACATGTCTCTCATCAAGCTGAAAAACGTTTCCAAGATCTACCGTCTCGGCAGCCAGAGAATTCCGGCCCTGGCCGACTTGTCGCTCAGCTTCGATGCCGGTGAATTTGCCGTACTGGCAGGACCTTCGGGAAGCGGCAAGACAACTGCTCTGAACCTGATCGGCTGCCTGGACCGCCCGACTGCCGGCCAGGTGATTGTCAGTGACCTTGAACTTGGCACAGCAAGTCCACGAGAACTTGCCGATTTCCGCCTGCAGCATATCGGTTTCATTTTCCAGTCATACAATCTGATTCCGGTCTTGACCGCCGCGGAGAATGCCGAATTCACCCTGATGCTGCAAAAAGTTCCGAAACGACTCCGTCGGCAGAGAGTGTGTCAACTGTTTCTCGAGCTAGGCATCAACGGCCTGGAGGAACGCCGTCCGGCCGACCTCTCCGGGGGGCAGCAGCAACGGGTCGCCATCGCCAGGGCGATGGCTGCAGACCCTCATGTGATCCTGGCGGATGAACCGACCGCCAACCTCGACTCCCATACCGCCGAAGGGCTGCTGGAATTGATGCGCCGGCTCAACCGCGAGCAGGGTACAACCTTTATCTTCAGCTCCCATGACGATCGGGTTATTTCCCAGGCAAGACGGGTGATACGTCTCGAAGACGGGCACCTTGCTGACGACATCACGATCACCACATGAAAAAACCGGCTCTGAAAAAATTCGTCTCTGGTGCAGCCTCTTTGCTTTGTGGCTGTCTGCTCACTGCGGCGGCTTTTGCAGACACGGCCTTACCAGAATGGAGCGGGTCCATCAAGTCTCTCAACCTTTACGGCGAAGCGGCGCCTGCCGATCTTTTTCCCGATTATCGACTTTCCAGCAATCGGGCACGCCTCAATATGGATTGGCAACTTGACGAAAGCTGGCAGTTTACAGCTTCTCTCGATCATCAGTATCTCTGGAGCGACCCATCGAAGGCTTTTCCCTTGGCATCTGTCGGTTACAACCGCCACCTGGATATGGACAGAATCTGGCAGCACGGCGATCATGGCGCCAGCCGCCTGCAGGTCGACCGCTTGGCCCTGCACTGGCGAACGGGAAAAGTGGACACCACTCTGGGTCGTCAGGCCGTTGGTTTCGGACGAATCCTTATCTATTCTCCGCTTGATGTCATCGCGCCATTTGCTCCGGACGCTATCGATACGGATATTCGCAGCGGCATTGATTCCCTGCATAGCATCCTTAACTACGGACTCGATGGGCAACTTGGTGCGATTGCCGTCTGGGGAGAAGAATCGCGACACGACTCCTTGCTGGCAACCTGGTCGGATAACCGTGCCGACCTGGACATACTGATGATCGCTGGCCGCTTGCGTGGCCATCACATGCTCGGTGCCGGCCTGGCCGGCAACCTCGGCACACTTGGCTTGAAAGCTGAATTCAGCGTCCATAAAAACAGAGATAGCGACGAAACAGCTGGCGTCCTGCTCGAGGTCTATACACTTGCCGCCATTGAGACCTGGTACCGCTTTGAAAGCGGCATTTCATTGATCGCTCAATATCTCTATAATGGCCCGGGAGCCAACGACCCGAAAGACTACCTTAAGGTTCTCGCCTCGCCTCCCCTGCAGGAGGGACTCACCCATCTGCTCGGTCAGCACTACCTGATCGCAGCTCCCAGCTATGAACTTCACCCCTTGGCAACACTGCAAGGCCTGTTGCTTTACAATCTTGCGGACGACTCGGCACTGGTTCGACCGACCCTCGATCTCAGCCTTGCCGACAACCTGTCCTTGCAACTTTTCTGGACCTGGAACATCGGCCAAAAACCGCAGCGTGTTTTCTCTCTTCCGTTCATTGAGCCGCGCAGCGAATTCGGTTTGCGAGGCGACAGCGGCGGGTTGTTCCTCAAATGGTTTTTCTAACAAACTCCATCTTTTGTTGCATAAAGAAAAGTGATACAGTTGCACACATTCAAACAGCTGTTATGATTCCCGAAACGGGATATTAGAAAAAACTGAAATTGGCATTTTTAATATGAAGGAGGTTACAACTTATGCATTACTTAAAAGTTGGCTTACTGTCGGCTCTGGTTGCGGTACTCTTCACAGCGGTAACGACTCAAGCCGGTCAGCGTGAAGGTGCGTTCAGTCTTTCACCGATGATCGGCTACCACGGTTTCGAAGGGGATCAGAATACAGAAGATGGCTTGATTGGAGGTTTGTCTCTCGGCTACAACGTCAATAAGCGCTGGGCTGCGGAACTCGAGGTTCGTTATACCAACGCCGAAAGAGAAAATGTTACCTCTCAGCAAGATCTCGACATAGCCTCCGTGGGAGTCAATGCTCTTTATCACTTCAATCCGGACGGTCCCTTGGTCCCCTATGTATCGGCCGGATTCGGGGCTCTGTTGTTCAACTGGGGTGCCGTCGACAATGATACCGATGACGAAGACTACATGATGAACTGGGGTATCGGATCCAAATATTTCCTTAATACCGATCTGGCTCTGCGTGCCGATCTGCGCCATCTTGTCGACTTTCATTCCGACAGGCAGTGGGATCACAATGGCGGGGATGATGTGGATCACAACTATTTGGCAACCGTTGGCCTTTACTGGCAGTTCGGCGGTCCGGCAGCTGCTGTGCCACGGCCACTTGACAGCGATCGCGACGGCATCCCCGACGTGCGTGACAAGTGCCCCGACACACCTCTGGGCGTGCTGGTCGATGCTGTCGGTTGTCCTCCGCTCGAAAAGGCTCCGCCCCCGCCACCTCCTGCGAAATTTGTCGATGGTGATGATGATGGTGACGGCGTACTCAACAGCCTCGACAAGTGTCCCGACACCTTAAAAGGCATGATTGTCGATAAGGACGGCTGCCCGATAAAATTCACCATGCAGATCGAGTTTGATTTCGATAAAGCGGAAGTCCGCCCCGAGTACCATGAAAAACTGCGCGAAGCGGCCGCATTCATGAAGGAACATCCAGAGGCCAAGTTCCTTCTGGCCGGACATACGGATAGCATAGGCTCGGATGAATATAACCAGGGGTTGTCCTTGCGTCGTGCTGCTGCAGTCAAGAAATACCTGGTAGAGACGTTCGGTATTGCGGCTCATCTGATGATGCCGCGCGGTTACGGGGAACGCCAGCCGATAGCCAGCAACGATACCGAAGAAGGACGTCAGCATAATCGTCGTGTTGAAGTGATCTGCTGTGTGATCTTCCCTGAAGAATAACGATTCATGGCAGGCAACTGAAGCAGAAATGGCCGACACATTTGTGTCGGCCATTTCTGTTAACGCAATGCGGCGACTGCGATACGCTCTGCTACGAGCAGAGAAGGGGCTTCGTTGCAATTGTCCACCCGCAGGGAAAGAACTTGCCAATGGATGCTGGGGAGATGGCCGAAAAAGCTATTCACCACCGCCCCCTCTTCTTCTCCACCTGGATGGCCGGGATAGACGGTTACCGCGAGACGACCTCCGGGAGCCAGCAAGCGCAGGGACTGTTGCAGTGCCGCCAACGTTGAATCGGGACGTGTGATCAGCAGCGGGTCTCCCCCCGGCAGGTAGCCTAGATTGGCGATAATGGCTTTGGCTGGATGCTGCAACACCTTACCCAGGGAGCTGTGGCAGGTTTGCACCAGAAAGATTCCAGGCTGTTTTGGCAGTGATTGCTCGGCGGGCCAACTGTTTACGGCAAACTCATGATTCTGTAATAGATCTGTGGTCTGTTCAATCGCTGCGGCTTGCAGGTCGAATGCGACCACCTGCCCTGCGCGGCCAACCGCTTTCGCCAGCGCGCAAGTGTCTCTTCCCTTGCCAGCAGTCAAATCAACCGCCAGATCCCCGGAATGCAGAACTTCACAGGCAAGTCTTTGGCTCCAGGAGACCATGTTGCTCAGGGCCTCGCGCATCAAGCCTCATAGTTCCTGGTTTCGTCAAGGACTTTTAATTTGCGATCAATCACATCTTTAGGGTCAAGGCGCAGCAAGGTGGCAAGCTGTCGAGCCAGAGCATCTTCGAATTTATCAAGCGTACCATCGGCATAAATTACCCGCCAGATTCCTTCCATAACATCGAGTTTTTCGTCACGGTTGAAATGAGCATTGATTGCTTGTGCAAACTGAAAAAGGTCGTGAGTTTCCTGGCGATGCTGATGGGAATAATCAACCAGCTCAGCAATCGCTGCCGGCGAAAGGTTGAACTTTTGCGCCAACAAATCGTGTACGATTTTCGCCTCGACCGATTGATAGTCACCGTCGCTGTGAGCAACCTCCAGAAGCAGGGCACAGGTGGCGACCTGGACGCGCTCGAAGCGTTCTTCACTGGTTGCCGTCTCGCCTTCTCCCTGCAGCATTTTCAAGATACGATTGAACATAGGCTTTAATTGTCCTTGTGAAAGTTGATGACGCGAGCTTTCTCCAGAGTAATCAAACCGCCCTGAAACATCCCCTCAATAAATGGCAGGACAGCATCAATCTTTTCTTCTACATCGACCACTTCGACAATCACGGGAAGATCGCTGCTCAAGCGCAGGAAACGATCGGAGTGGACTTCGTTCTTGCCGCTGTAACCCATCGCCCCCTTGATGACCGTAGCGCCGGCGACACCCTCGGTGCGAAGCAATTCGACCAGGGCTTCGTAGAGCGGCTGATTCTGATAGCGATCACTCTCACCGATAAAGATTCGCATCAGAACCATCTCTTCCTGTTTCAGCATATTGTTCTCCTGGCATCCTGTCCGACTATACGGGCCGAAGCGAAAATCTGGCTCATGGATAGGCCGAAAAGCTGCTCGTCTTCTCTTCACATCTGCCGGGCAAGGTAAATACCAACAAGCGCGGCAAGGACACAGACGGTTACATTCAAAAGGATATTCGCTCCTGCCGCAACCATGCTGCCCTCTTCCATTAACCTGACCGTTTCGTAAGAGAACGTTGAGAAGGTGGTAAAACCGCCCAGGAAGCCAACTGTCAGTCCAAACCGCAGATCAGGGCTCAACAGGGTGCTGCGCAGACTTCCCTCCATGATCAATCCAAGCAGAAGAGAGCCGATCACATTAACGGCCAGTGTCCCGTACGGCAGAGTCCTGCCGGCAAGGCCATAGACCCAACCGGAGACCATGTAGCGCGCAATGCACCCCATGCCGCCGAAGATTCCCAAATAGATGATTTTCACTCGCGCAGTTACCTGGTTTTCGCTCTGGAAATGGTCCCGGGAGGCTGTCGGACTATCCTGGAGCCGGATTTGCAGCCGGTTCATGGATAGTCCGACAGCCTCCTAGAAGCGCTTTTGATAGAGGGCATCGAAGTCGGTACCACACGCAGGACAATGAATCTTTGCCCTTTCTTTTTCAGGACCCGGGACACAAGCAGCCAACAACATGAGCAGAACAAGACCCACTCCCAACCCGCAGATGATACGCATGACGACTTTCTCCTGACACGACTCGATAAATTCAAGGCCGTAATTGACAAACATTATGCGGCGGGCACAGCAAACTGTCAACTTTTCCGCGGCATATTGCCAACACCCTCTTGCAAAGCGACATTCAGTTTGGTATATATGTCTGGCACTCTACTGCAGAGAGTGCCAAACTTCTAATTCTAAAGGCTTCAGGATATGAGTACATTGAATTTACCCGTCACAACCGACACCTTTGATCATTACATGGTTCAGGTCAATCGCTTTGACCTGCTCAGCGCAAGCGAAGAGCATGAACTCGCAATCAGGCATCTGCGCGATGGCGACACCGAGGCAGCGCACCGTTTGATCTGTGCCAACCTGCGTTTTGTCGTCAAAGTCGCCAACGAATATCGTGGCTATGGCCTGCGCCTGCTCGACCTTGTCCAGGAAGGCAATATTGGTTTGATGATGGCCGTCAAGAAATTCGATCCGTCACGCGGAACGCGTCTGATCACTTATGCCGTCTGGTGGATTCGCGCCTACATCCAGAGTTACATCATGCGCAGCTGGTCGCTGGTAAAAATCGGCACCACGCAGATGCAGAAGAAGCTATTTTTCAAACTGGCCCAGACACGTAGAGCCCTGCTCAACATGACCGGCTCGGAGCAGATCGAGGACATTGCCCAGGAACTTGAAGTCAGCGAGGATGTAGTCTCGGAAATGAGTCAGCGCATGGGGAATCGCGACACCTCTATCGATGTCGAGTTAATCGAAGGCGAAGGCTATACCCTGCTCAGCACGCTGGCGGATAAACGCGACAACCAGGAAGATCTTCTGCTTGCACAGGAGGAGCAACAACTCAATACCGAACGCACCTCTGCCGCTCTGAAAGCGCTCAAACCCCGCGAACGTTATATCATCGAACAGAGGATCCTGGCCGATCCGCCGAAAACCCTGCAGGACCTGGCGAATGAATTCGATATCAGCCGTGAACGTGTTCGCCAGATTGAGCAGAACGCTCTGCACAAGCTGCGCGCAGTCATGTCCGAGCAGCAGTCCTGAGTATTCGTTAACGGAGGAAACATTTGACAAACGGGCCGAATTGCCGTTATCTATTAGCCATATCTATCAACAGAACAAACTCAACCACCTTTCGTAACAGAGGCGTTCAGAATGCATAAGTCGTTAACCTGCTTTTTTCTCTTAAGCCTTGTCCTGCTTGCTGCCTGTTCACCCAAAACTGTCGTCCCGCCGACAAAAAGCGCCGGTGTTTATTTCCAGGAGGGCGAAGAGTTTTTTGAAAAAGGGCTTTACCGGGATGCGATCTCTTCCTGGGAAAAGGTCAGAGACAGCTACTTCTCGCCGGAGTTGAATACACTCGCCGAATTAAAGATTGCCGAAGCGCATTTCCTTGCTGAAGAGTACATCGAAGCTGCGGTCGCCTACGAAGCGTTTCTCACAAATCACCCCAACCATCAGCGTATTCCCGAGGTTCTTTACCAGCTCGGCCTGTCCTATACCTACCAGATACTGTCCTTCGACCAGGATCAGACAGCGACGACCTACGCACTCAATGCATTTAAAACCTTGCAGGAGCGCTTTCCGCAAGATCCTCGCCGGGAAGAGGTACAGATTTACATTGACCGCTGTCTCAACCAGTTAGCAGCCAGCGAGCTCAATATTGCAATCTTCTATCTGCGCACCAAGTCCTATTCTGCAGCAGTCAACCGGATTGAAGGATTGCTGAAGAAGTATCCGAATTATTACGAGCGTGACAAAGCTTATTACTACCTCGGCCAGGCCTATCTTCTGGGCGGCGAGAGAGAAAAGGCGGTCGTGGCATTCAATACGCTTTTCAATGATTATATCGGCAGTGAATTTATCCTTGATGCGCAGCGATTCATCGAAAAAAACTATTGATTTTCAAAGTGTCAGAAAGATTAAAAAGCTCATCCGCAAAGGTGGGCTTTTTTTGTTTCAGGACGCACAGTTGAGGACAATGATGTGTATACAGGATACAGTATATTTTCCCTTGACTTGCCGAAGGCCGCATACTATAAAAATGTTCTATTCTGTATGCAGACACCTTATTCTGGATAGGGAATTTATTATATGCCTGTCCAAAGCGACCTGATTTCTAATCGCCTGCATCGGGCTTTGCTAGGATTTTACCTGAAAAATCAGCTTTAAAGAACATGTCATCGCCGGAGCAGAGGACAGCGTTTTAATACAATTCCTTACCCGGCAACCCATTCTAAATTCGGGCAATATCCCGAATAAATTCCATCATGGAGGAGAGAAATGTCCGATTACGGAACCCTGGAAAGTCGTGTTCGTCGCAAGTCCTTGCTGAGCAAGGTTATGAAGGCTGAAGACACCGTTCAGTTCTTTCAATCCGGCCAGAATCTGATCTGGTCCGGATTCACCCCGGCCGGTTACCCGAAAGCTGTGCCTATCGCATTGGCTAACCACGTTGAAGCCAACAATCTGCAAGGCAAGCTGAAGTTCAACCTCTTCATCGGCGCTTCCGTTGGTGCCGAGACCGAGGATCGTTGGGCGACCCTCGACATGATCGATCGTCGCTGGCCTTACCAGACCGGCAAGAATATCGCTGCCGGCATCAACGCCGGTCGCATCCGCATGGGTGACAAGCACCTCGGTCACTTTGCCCAGGACATCAGCTACGGCTTTTATACCGATAACGGTCGCTACGATATCGGCATCTTCGAAGTCTCAGCCATCACCGAAGACGGTGGCCTGGCCCTGACTTCTTCATGCGGCATCGTCGCTGAAGCTATTGGCCTGTGCGATAAGATCATCCTCGAAGTCAACACCGGACAGCCGTCTTTCGAGGGCATCCACGACATTCACATGCAGCAAAAGCCGCCGAATCGCGCTCCTTTCATGATTACCCAGGCCCATACACGCATCGGCAGCCCCTATGTGCCGTGCGACACCGAAAAGGTCATTGCCGTAGTCGAATCGAAACATCGCGACAAAGGCCGTGCTTTTGCCGATATGGACGATACCTCCGAAGCGATTGCCGGGCATATTATGGAATTCTTTGCCCATGAAGTGAAGCGCGGCCGTCTGCCTGAAAATCTGCTGCCTCTGCAATCCGGCGTCGGCTCCATTGCCAATGCCGTGGTTGGTGGCCTGGCCAAGGGTCCCTTCCATAATCTCTCGGTTTACACCGAGGTTCTGCAAGACACCATGCTCGATTTCTTCGATGGCGGCAACCTGAACTTCGCTTCGGCATGTTCGCTGTCGCTCTCGGAAAATCCGGGTTTCCCGCGCTTCTTCGACAACTGGGACAAATATTTCGGCAAGTGCATATTGCGTCCTTTGTCAATCTCCAATGCTCCTGAGCCGATCCGCCGACTCGGCGTTATCGCCATGAACACTCCGGTAGAATTTGACATCTATGCTCACGCCAACTCCACACTGGTCGGCGGCACACGCATGATCAACGGACTCGGCGGTTCCGGCGACTACCTGCGTAACGGTTTCCTGAAGATCATGCACTCGCCATCAACGCGGCCGAGCAAGACCGATCCACTCGGCATCACCTGCGTTGTGCCGAAAGCACCGCATATCGACCATACCGAGCACGATCTCGACGTGCTGGTCACCGAGCAGGGTCTGGCCGACCTTCGCGGTGTGGCGCCGAAAGAGCGCGCCAAGTTGATCATTGAGAAGTGCGCTCATCCGGAATACAAGCCGATCCTGAACGATTATCTGGGGATGGCTTCCAAGGAATGTCTGGCCAAGGGCGTCGGCCACGAGCCGCAGCTCTTTGATCGCGCCTTTAAGATGCAGTTGAACATGGCACAAAACGGCACCATGCGCATCAAGAACTGGGACATCAAAATCGATCTCTGCGAGTAGTCGCAACGGTCCTCTTGAATACTACAGAAAAAGCCCCGCCAAATCGGCGGGGCTTTTTCTGTTTGCCTATCGGCTCTCTTGATTTATTGCTTGCCGACTCTCCTTCGAAATCGTACTCTTTTTACCTGAACCTCGCGCTGTTGGAGAGAGAATGATTCGACTGATTATCAACGCCGACGATCTGGGCGCCGGCGAATTAACTGACCAGGGGATCATTGAAG
>JAVVDT010000066.1:0-11150 GCA_032250875.1 Desulfuromonadales bacterium
CTCAGCTGAAGTCGCAACGCCGCTGACGCGGCAAAGAACCAGCAAGATGCGAAAGATTATGGGTTACAGGGTACTAGCAGCATGTGACCGATGCACTCATTGGATTATTACGCAAAAGGAGAGACTTGCTTATGCTGGATCAGCGCTATCTACAGCCTGCGAAATTCATTGACAGTGACAACCCCTCGATTCAGCTTTTTGCCAGGGACTCCTTGACGGCCGGAGCCACACAGCTTGAACAGGCCGTCGATCTCTACTATCGGGTCCGCGACGGCATTCGTTATTCACCTTATATCGACTACTCCGACCCGGAGATGTATCGTGCCAGCAGTGTGCTGGCAAACGGTTTCGGTTTTTGTGGTTCGAAGGCTTCACTGCTTGCCGCCTGTGGGCGGGCGCTGAGGATTCCGTCACGCGTCGGTTACGGTGACGTAAAGAACCACATGAACAGTGCGCGACTGCGTGAGATCAACAACGGTGATATCATGCGCTGGCATGCTTTCACCGAGTTTTACCTTGAAGGCCGCTGGGTCAAGGCAACCCCCGCATTCAATCTTGAACTCTGCACCCGCTTCCGGGTCAAGCCGCTGGAGTTTAATGGTCGCGAGGATTCCATTTTCCATCCCTACGATACTGATCAGCGCCGCCACATGGAATACCTGGAAATGCGCGGTTCTTTTGCCGATGTTCCTCTCGATGAGATCATTGCCACTTACCGCATCTACAGTCCGAAGCTGCTGGGAAACAACAGCACCGGCGACTTCGCCGCGGAAGCCGAAATCGTTTAGCCGACGGGTTCGTCAGTGCCAGGCGGCCGTGTTTCACCGGTCACGAAGTGGAGGGCATCATGGAAGAACTCACGAGCCGTTCCTGGAAGAAATTCATCAAGAACGGATATCGCATTTTTCTCGGCACAGGGGCATCCTGCCCGCATACCCTGATTGACCTTTTCCTGGAATCTGCCAAACATTTCAACGATCTGGAGTTTATCTATTTGCTCAGCCTGGGCAAATCGCCATGGATAGATCCTGCATACGAAGCGAACCTGAGGGTCAATACGTTCTTCCTCGACCAGGGAACCCGGGACGCGGTTCGTTCCGGCAAGGCCGACTATACCCCCTGTTTCCTTTCGGAAATTCCTGCCCTGCTGAAGGACAACATCCTGCCCGTTGACATTGCCTTTATCCAGGTGACTCCACCCGATGCCCAGGGGTATTGTTCCCTTGGAGTCTCCGTCGATATCGTTAAGTCCGCGGCCAAATCAGCCAAGTACATTCTGGCCCAGATCAATGATCGGATGCCCCGAACTTTTGGCCAATGCTATCTGCATCAAGACGAAATTGCCGCTTTCATCAAGGTCTCTGAGCCGCTCCCGGAGGTGGCCCCTGCCGAGTTGGACGAAACCGCCCTGCAGATCGGCAAGTATGTCTCGCTGCTGATTGAAGACGGCTGCACCCTGCAGGTAGGCATCGGCAAAATCCCCGATGCTGTGCTTCACCAGTTGACCGGGCATAATGATCTCGGTGTGCATACCGAAATGTTCAGCGATGGCCTTCTGCAGCTGTATAAAAATGGTAACATTACCAACCGTCTGAAAGGCCTCCATGAAGGCAAGACGATAACTTCCTTCTGTTTCGGCAGTCGGAAACTCTACGAATTTGTTGATAACAATCCTCATGTCGAGTTCCATGGCACGGACTATGTCAACAATCCCGCAGTGATTGCCCGCAATAACCAGATGATCTCCATCACCAGTGCGACGCAGGTCGATCTGACCGGGCAGATTGTCTCCGATTCGGTTGGAGGGCAGTTTTACAGCGGCATCGGTGGCCAGGTGGATTTCATCCGGGGTGCGGGAATGAGCCGGGGGGGACGACCGATCATCGCCATGCCTTCCACGGCATGCAGCGGAACGGTTTCACGGGTCGTGTCAGTGATCAGCCAGGGAGCCGGGGTTGTTGCTACCCGCGGTGATGTTCATTATGTGGTGACCGAGTATGGGATAGCGACCATGCGCGGTCGCAGTATCCGTGAACGGGTTATGGAGCTGATCCAGATTGCGCACCCGAAATTTCGTGAACAATTGCTGGAAGATATGCTGCAATCCAGCAAGGTTCCCACTTACCAGCGGAGCACCCCGGTACCGGTCAAGGAACTCGGCACGACCGAAGTCATCAAGCTGGATATGCAGGGCGAGGATTACTTCCTGCGTCCGCTGCATCCCTCCGATCAATTGCGCCTGCAGAGCTTTTTTTATTCCCACGATAAGGTGACTTTGTTTCAACGTTACCGTAATGAGCCGAAAAAAATGGGAACGGCACAGGCATATCGTCTGGTTAACACCGATCTGACAAAGGACATGGCGCTCTGTATCTTCGAACGGCAGGGACCGCGAGAGGTCATCCTGGCCGTAGGACGTTACTATACTCTCGAAGACAGAACACGTGCGGAAGTTGCGTTTGTCGTCCACGAAAGCATGCGAGGCAGAGGTTTCGCCAGCCTGCTTCTTGAGAAGCTCATCGATATCGCCCGCCAGCGACGGCTGAAATTTTTAACTGCCAACGTACGTAAAGACAACCCTTCGATGCGCCGGGTTTTTGAAAAATATCATTTTACCAGCGTACCTGCAGAAGATCCTTCGGAGTTGGAATATCTGCTCTCCCTTGAGGCGTCATGAAGGACATCTCGAATAAATTTCCATTTTGTAAAGAGAATTTCCAGATCTACTCCCATCCGGACTGCCTGCTGCACGTGGTCGGTGCGGACCACCCGGAAACTCCTGAGCGGCTCAACAGCATCCTGCGCGGCTGTAGCGGACTTTCTGCAGATCTGCCGATTTCCTTCCAGATTCCTCCACCGGCCAGGGTCTCCCAGTTAGAACGGGTCCACGAAAAAGATTACCTGATGCGGCTGAAGATCGCCTGCCTGCGCTCGAACCCATTCTTCATGTCGCCCGACAACCACATCAGTCCACTGACCTTTCGCGCCGTACTTGCTGCAGGCGGATGCTCCCTGGCTCTGGCGGCATGCCTGCAGGAACGAGGTGCCGGCATTGCGCTGGTACGCCCGCCCGGACACCACGCCGGTCGAAAAAACGCTGAAGGGTTTTGCTTCATCAATCACGCCGCTCTGGTTATTGAAACCATTCGAAAGAAAGAGCCAGACGCCGCTTTTATGGTGGTCGATTTTGACGTTCATCACGGCAATGGCATCAATTTCCTTTATTATGATGATCCCGGGGTTTTCTATTATTCCCTGCATGGTCCACCTGACCATATCTTTCCGAACACCGGCCATGTCCATGAAACAGGGCAGGGTGAGGGCGCGGGATACACATGCAATATCACCCTGCCCCTGGACAGTCCAGGCAACCAGTGGCTGCAGCAGTTTGAAGCTAATTTACGCTGCTTTGAAAGCAAGATTCAGCCGGATTACCTGCTGGTGAATGCGGGTTTTGACGCTCATAAGCAAGATCCATTCGGCTTGATGAATGTGGAAGATCACCATTTCCTCGCAGCCGTAAGACACCTGCAAGCAGTTGCAAAAGAAAAATGCGGGGGTCGGATCGGCCTGTTTTTAGAGGGAGGCTATTCGCTGGCCGTTTTGGAGCGATTGGTCCCGGCAATTATCGCGGATCTGGCTGTGGAACACAGAAAAACTTCTTGAAAGATGTAATCACCCCTTTCCAGCAGTTTCATCAGCCGGACATCAGGATCGGGATTGTCATAAAGTCAAGCAGGTGTCTGCCGACCGGGCCTGGAACGGTTTTCCCCCGGCGGCTTATTGATGTGCTGGCACTCAACAAGTAACACGTAACTTATAGCGCTGGATCTTGCCGGTTGCGGTTTTGGGCAACTCAGAAACATAGTGAAACTGGCGCGGATATTTATAGGGAGCCAAGCCCTCCTTGCAATGCTTGCGCAGTTCTTCGGTTATGGCGTCGAGTGACTCCGGCGGATTCTTCAAAACAATGTAGGCTTCGGGTTTGATCAGACCGACGGCATCGGCTCTGCCGACAACCGCCACCTCCAGAACTTCGTAATGTTCGATCAGTTTGGCTTCGATCTCAAACGGGGAGCACCATATTCCGCCGACTTTCATCATGTCGTCGTTGCGTCCGCAGTAGTAAAAATAACCGTCTTCATCCTGAAAGTAAGTATCTCCGGTGTCAAGCCAACCATCGACCATGGTTTGCTCACTCTTGTCCGGATTATTCCAATAGCAGCGTGCGGTCGAATCCCCGCGAATCCATAGCCGCCCGGGTTCGCCGATTGGCGCGTCCTGTCCCGAATCATCGCGGATTTGCAGCTGGTAGCCGGGAACCACTCGGCCACTGGCGCCTGGCATGTAATCATCCACACGATTGGAAATAAAGATATGCAATGCTTCGGTGGAGCCGATGCCATCGAGAATGGTCAATCCGGTTTTCTCCTGCCAACGGTTGAAAATGTCGGCTGGCAGCGCCTCGCCGGCAGAAACACAAAGTCTTACGGAGGACAGATCCGGCTGCTGTGTCGCCAGCGCTTGTAACTGGGCGGCATAGAGGGTTGGAACGCCAAAGTAAAGGGTTGGCTTGAATCTTTCGATGGTCTCGAAGGTCGATTGCGGAGTCGGCCGGCCATCATGCAGCACGGTACTCGCACCGACCCAGAGTGGGAATGTCATACCGTTGCCAAGGCCGTAGGCGAAAAAAAGTTTTGCTGCCGAAAAGCAGACGTCATCCTCACGAATACCGAGAATCTCGACGCCATAAAATTGACTTGAGACCACCATGTCCCGATGGCGGTGAACCGCGCCTTTAGGGCTGCCGGTCGACCCCGACGAGTAGAGCCAGAAACAGTCGTCCTCGGCAGCTGCTGCCACTGGCTCAAGCTCGGCGGACGACCGGGATATCAAGGTCTGGAGGCTGTTGTCGCCCCCCTCGACACAGATGCTGTGTACCAGACTCGGTTCAAGTTGCGCCAGAGCCTCTTGTACCTCGTCGATATATTCCGGAGAGTAGATCAGAGCTTTGCAACCGGAGTCGGCAAGAATGTAGGCATAGTCCTTGGCCCGCAGCAATGTATTGATCGGCACCGGGATCAGGCCGGCCTTGATCGCGCCCCAGAAGACGTAAAAAAATTCAGCACAATCCTTGACAATCAGAATGACACGGTCGCCCCGTTCAAGGCCTAGGGCCAGCAACGCATTCCCGCAACGGTTGACGTTCTCCGCGAGAAGACGGTAACTGACTTCATCACCCTGGTTGGTACGGATTGCCACTTTTTCCGCACGGCCTTCATGACAGTGCCGGTCAATAAAGGGAACCGCGACATTAAAAACCGGTGCGAAATGCAAGGCTACTGTCTCTTTGGTTCTGTCTACAACAACGGTGTGGTCTTTCATCTTTATGCTCCTTGCGCCAGTCCCAGGAACCGGCGCGGGTTTCCTGCAAGCACCCTGGCCTCAAGCTCTTCCGGCATCTTCAGCGACTTCACCAGCTCGATGTATACAAGAACAATCTCCGGCTGGTAGAGAAGGGCGTCAGAACCGAAACAGACGCGATCCGGATAATGACCGATAAAATCACGATAGCTCTCGGGGTTGTTGCGGATGTGTGGTGCCATGTATGCGATATCGGTGTAGACGTTGGCATAACGGTCAAGAACCTTGCGGAACGCTTTGCGGCCGATGCCGAAATGGGGGAAGTTGATGCGCAAGCGGGGAAAATCATCGAGGATGGCCTGCATCACATCGCCGTAGCGGTTGGCATCCATGTGGTACACAACCGGCAGGTCATTGGCTTCGGCAAAAGCGAAGATCTGCCACTCGCGCTGCTGATACTGCTGCAGGCTGATACCGAAGGCGTCGGGGATACTGGCAATATTCAGGTCATTGCCGTCATCGGCCAGGTAGAGCCCCTTGATGCCGCGGAAACCGAGCTTGATATAATGCTGCAGCAGACCCGGCACGTCGCCATCCAGGCTGCGCGTATCAAGCATGGGAAACAGCATGCCGTCGCTATCACAGCTGAACCGCATGAGATCGTCAGCCTCGTAGAAAAGCGGATCACCGAGGTTGTCAAATCCCTCAGGAATGAGCTTGTCGATATCCTGAATACGAAGGTCGGTATTCACCAGCCCCATAACAGCCATGTGGCGAACGCCGACTTTACGCAATCTGGCAAGACCGGATGAAACCAGATCCGTCTGTTCCTGCCCGGCAAAGCAGTGGCAATGAACGTCTATAATCTCCTGACTGTCAGCTTTGTTCATCGCACCTCAACAATTCTCCCATTTAGCCGGCCGCTTTTCCAGAAAAGCCGTCAAGCCTTCCACGGCATCGTGGGTCTCCATCAATTCCGACAGGTACAGGTCTTCCACCCGCTCAAGCTTGGCGATGACGCGCTGTCGATACTCCTGGCGTGCAGCCACCACCGCAAAGCGCAGGGTGCTGGCACTGCTGGTCGCCAGATTCTGGTCGAAGTAGGCCAGCGCCGTCGCTTCCGGATCTTCGCTGACGCTGTCGACCAGGCCTGTCGCCAGGGCCTCTTCGGCGCCCATGCTGCGCCCGGAGAGCAACAGGTCTTCGGCCCTGGCCTGGCCGATTCGTTCGGGGAGCAGACAGCTGGCCGCCGGCGCAAAGACCGCCAGCTTGATTTCCGGTTGGCCAAGCTTGGCATCGGTTGCCGCAAACAGCATGCTGCCAGCGGCAGCAACTTCCAGACCGCCGCCGAGGCACTGCCCTTTGATCGCCACCAGCAACGGCAGCGGAAAGTTGAGCATGCTGCGCACCAGGGCATGCAACGCCTTGAGCATTTCAGCACATTGACCGGGAAGATGTTCATCGACGCTGGCGCCAAAGCTGAAATGCGGCCCCTCATGGTCCAGCAGCACGGCACGCAGTTCTTTGACGTCCCGGTATTCAGCCAACGCGGCGTCGAGGGCGGCGATCATGGCGGCGTCGACGATGTTTGCTTTGGGCCGCGCCAGACGCAGGCGCAGCAGGGTGCCATCACGGTCGAGCCAGACTTTCAATGGATTCTCACTCATCTCAAGCCTCCTTGCCCGGCATCAGGCTGTCGATCAGTTCCTCGGTCCAGGGCACGCCCTTGGCCAGACCCTGGCGCAGCTTGACGAAATCGATTTCGCGGCCGGTTTCCTTATTACCTTCGTTGAAAGCCCGGAAACCGGTGCGCGCTTCGTTCATCATGTTGAGCGCCAGCCAGGCACGCGAATTTTCTTTGTTCTTGTTCCAGGCCTCCAGTTTCGGCTTGCGCAATTCTTCGAGGCTTTTGGTCATGCATTCGGGGAAGGTTTCAATCAGCTTGGCGCAGAGTTCCTCGACTTTCTCGTCGAGCATGCTCAGATCGATCTCACCGTCCTTGAGCCGGTCGCGGCCTTCCTTGAAGGCTCCGCCGGTCTTGAAATCACCATGAATGATCCGGCCGTATTCGTCGAACATGCGATCAGTGATTACGGTCGGGTTGGCAACAAACTTGCCATCGATCTTCAAGGCTGGAACCACATCGGCGATGATGCCGAGACGGGCGGCTTTATGTGCGGAAAAAGGTTCGCAGAGGGTCCCGGAGATCATCGCCTGCTCGCAACCGATCATCACCGGCAGGAAATCGGTGGCACCGCCGATCGCTGCTGAGCCGTGCTTGGGTCCGGCCTGGCCGAAGTTGGCGAGGTCCTGGGCGATGGTGAAATCGCAGGCCATGCCGATCTCCTGGCCTCCACCAATGCGCATGCCGTTGACCCGGCAGACCACCGGCTTGTCGCAGCCGAGAATCGCCGAAACCATGTCGTTGAACAAGCGCATGTACTGGCGGTATTCCTGCGGATTGCCGGCGTAGTACTCGGCATACTCTTTGGTGTTGCCGCCAGTACAGAAGGCTTTTTCACCCACTGCGGTAAAGACCACGGCGTTGACCTGGCGATCAGCCGAAGCACGACGGAAGGCGAGGATGGTAGCCTTGACCATATCAGTCGTATAGGAGTTGAACTGCTTGGGATTGTTGAAAATAATCCAGGCGTTGTAGAGGCCGTCAGCTACGGAACCGTCACGGCGTCTGGCCGGACGCTTTTCATATTGAACCATGCCGTCACAGAGGCTTTCGACGTCCTTGTCGATCAGGTTATGATCGATCAGATGGGCAGGGGCGGTTGCGCTAAAAATCTGTTCGGTTGTCGCCATGGGTAAATCTCCTCTATGGGTTAAATGTCAAAAGTCAAACGCTTAAGCGAAAGGCAAAGATGCAGAGATTTAAAGTAATACGCTAAACTTTGATTTTACGAAAAAATCAAGTGCCGGGGACCAGGATGGCACGCCGCGCCATTTTTTGGTCATGGACGGCGGCGAACACACTGTTGATCTCGCTGAGCGGCTTCTGCTCGACGAAAGCTTTGAGATTAACCTTGCCATCGAGCACCAGGTCAAGCGCAGCCGGATAGTGCTCCGGCAGGCAACCCCAGTTGCCCAGTGCGCGCGCATGGAAGGCCATCAGATTGGAGAGACGGATTTCCACCTTGTCCATGGTGAAGCCGACCACGCTCAGGGTGGCGCCATGCACCATCAGACCATAAGCGGATTCCTGGCCAGGCTTGCTGCCGGAACATTCGAAAATGAACCACTCGGTACCCGGCAGGCCATGCTCTTTAGCGAAAGCGCTGATCGCTTTTTTCAGATCGCGACCGCTGATTTCCCGGGCATTGAAGGTAATCGCTGCGCCATGTTCGCTGATGGCATCCAGCTTGGCTTGATCAATATCGATGGCCACCACCGTGGCCCCAAAGGCCTTGGCCATCTGCACACAATAACCGCCGACGCCGCCGACGCCAATGACAATGGCCAGGCTGCCCGGGGTGACACCGGCCTGATGGACCGCCTGGTAGGGAGTGGTCACTGCATCAGCGACTACCGAAACGTCGGCAAGTTCAAGCCCGGCAGCTTTCAGGCGCTGTTCGTCGACCGGGCAAAGACCCCGGGTCGGCACGACGATATGACTGGCAAAACCGCCCTGAATGTCGTTGCCTGGCATCTTCTGGTTGCGGCAGATGGTGCCCTTGCCGCGCTTGCAGAGATCACACTCGCCGCAGGGAATCACCGCCGGGATGATCACCGCCTTGCCGAGCCAGTCATCGGCACCCGTTGCGGCGGCCACCACCCGGCCGCTGATTTCATGTCCCAGGGCAAGCGGCAGTTCCGAATTAGTGCGGACGCCATCGTAATAGAAACCCAGGTCGGTATGACACACGCCGCATCCGGCGACCTCGACTACCACCTCGTTTGCAGCGGGCTCTGCGACAAACTCGTGGCGCGTTATCGGTTCATTGACACCATTCATCATCCAACGGTATGCATTTAGGGACATTACATTTTCTCCTTTGAATCAGATTCTGGTCTGCTTTTTTCAGGACCTTTAAACGTGGTTTGTTCAGCAATTTCAAGAAAAGTTGCACGCAGGCTCTCCGGCATACTGCAGGGTCGTCGCGATTCGCGTTTGACCCAGAGATGCCTGGTGAAACCTGTTGTTAGAAGCTGATCGTCGCGCGTGACCCGATAGCCGAATTGCAGACTGCGGCTCGCTACCCAGTCAAGCCAGCAAGCAACTCTGACCGTATCACCGTAGTGGGCAGCCAGGCGGTAATCCTGCTGCGCCTGGGTTATGATCATGAAGTAGCCGAGCGCCTCAATCTGCGGATAGGGTTTGCCCGCTACGGCACAGAAGCGGGTACGGGCCAGTTCGAACCAGATCAGATAGTTGGCGTGATGGACGATCCCCATCTGGTCGGTTTCGGCGTAACGGACTTCAAATTCGACCTCGACGCGCTGTTTCATGATCGATCCTTTATAACCTCTCGATCAAGGTCGCCATCCCCTGACCGTGGCCGATGCAGAGAGAGGCGATCCCGTACTTGCCCCCAGCGGTCTCCAGGCCGTTGAGCAGGGTCGTGATCAGGCGGGTTCCGGTACACCCCAGCGGATGACCGAGAGCGATAGCTCCGCCCCAGGGATTGACCTTCTCAAGCGGCAGCTGCAATTCGTTGACACAGGCGACCGCCTGACTGGCAAACGCTTCGTTTAATTCAAACAGGTCGATGTCGGCTACCGTGAGATGGCTTTTCTGCAGCAGCTGGCGAATCGCCGGAACCGGCCCCATACCCATCTGGCAAGGATCGAGTCCGACAACGGCAAAATCAACCACCCTGGCCCGGCGCTGCAGTGCAAAGCGTTCACAGGCGGCCGCAGAGGCAAGCAGGGTCAGGCTGGCACCATCGTTCAAGGGGGAGCTGTTCCCCGCCGTAACAGTCCCGGTTTCCAAAAAGATCGTTTTCAGATCGCCGAGGCCGGCAAGGCTGGTGCCGGGACGCGGTGACTGGTCCTGCTCAGCGAGCGAGTCGCCGGCTGGAATCGGCAGGATCTCCCTGGCAAAATGACCCGCTTGCTGAGCGGCCACCACGCGGCGATGGCTCTCTACGGCGAATTCGTCCTGCACGATACGGCTGATGCCGTAGCTTTGCGCGACCTTTTCCGCGGTCAAGCCCATGTTGGTGAAAGGGAACTCATAGCGATCGAGCAGCGATTGATTGTAATTGAGAGCAGCCGCCATCGGCACATGGCCCATGTGCTCGACGCCGCCGGCCAGCAACAGGTCGGCGTTGCCGGCGGCAATTGTGGAGGCGGCGAAATTAAAGGCCTGCAGGCTGGAAGCACAGAGGCGATTAATAGTTGTTCCGGGAATTTCTGCCGGCAGGCCCGCCAGCAACGCCGAGAGCCGGGCAATATTCTTGCCCTGTTCCAGGTGCTGACCAACGCAGCCGATATAGATATCATCGATGGCCCCGCTGAGCGCTTCGCCCGCCTCCAGTCCTCCCAGCAGTCCGTTCATCAAAGCTGCAAGCATTTCGTCTGCGCGCACTGTGCTGAACAGACCTTTGTCGGGATGCGCCCTGCCGATGGCAGTGCGTTTGGCTTCGACCAGATAAGCGTTCATTATTGTCCTTTAGAGTGACAGCAGACCGCAGCTTTTGCCGCCGTCGACATGCAATACCTGACCGGTAATAAATTCGGCATCGTTTGAAGCCAGAAAGGCCACCGCGGCAGCGATATCCTCGACCTTGCCCATCTTGCCGGTCGGCTGCATGCGAATCAGTCGTTCGCGGCCC
>JAVVDT010000067.1:0-11102 GCA_032250875.1 Desulfuromonadales bacterium
AGCAGGACCGCATCGACCCGTCCCTCGTCCAACCACTGCTGGGCAGAGAGCAGCCCCGGCACCAGTGACTGATCAAACTGGCTGACTGTTAGACTGGGACCGGTAATTTTCAGCTGCATGGAGATATGCGCCGCGGCCGCATTGTGCACTGAATTAGAGAACGCTGTTGGTGAAGCAAAGACGTCGCCATTTTCAAGCACCGAATCGAGAAATTTGAAGGTGGTCGAGAGGGCGCCGAAACCAGAACAGATCACGACCCCGAGACGGCTTCTGTTCAGCTCTGGTTGGCCAGCATCTTCGAAGGCCTGAAATGCACCGAGAAGTGCCATCCTCGAGAAATGATCGATTCGACGTAAGGCACGCTTGTTCAGATAGTCTTCCAGTGGAGTCGAATCGGCCTTAAAAAGAGGGAATTGATGGCCGCGCAGTTCAACCTGAGTCAGCGGTGAAGCGCCTTTATCAAGCGCAACCAACAGATCCGCTTTGCCACAACCGAAGCCACCGACCAGGCCAAGCCCGTTTATCTGCATCCCTTTCATCGCGGCACCTCCAGGCCAATCAGCACGGCAGCATTATTACCGCCAAAGGCGAGGGATTCGGAAAGAGCATAGCGGCCCGTTAAAGGGGTAACAACTGAAGCCGGACAGTTCGGCAAATCTGGATCCTGTTCACTAAAACCGATATTGGCTGGCAGTTTTCCCAACTCCAGGCAAGCCAGACTGAGTACTGCTTCAATCGCGCCAGCAGCCCCGAGGGTGTGTCCGGTGAAGCCTTTGGTGGAAACAAATGGAGTGTTCGGGAACAGGTCGGCAAGCACCCGGCTTTCGACTCGATCATTGTCTGGAGTGCCTGTGCCATGAGCGTTAATAAAAGCCAATTCTTCGACCGCAACCCCAGCTATCGTCATAGCCTCTGCAACGGCTCGACGCAAACCGACACCATCCGGATGTGGCGCGGTGAGATGGTGGGCATCTGTGGCGCTGCCGTAACCGAGCACAAAACCACGGGCAGTCTTTTCCCGCCGCTGCAGTGACTTGGCATTCTCCAGAACCAGCAGCCCGGCCCCTTCACCGAGGTTCAACCCTTTGCGTTTGGCATCAAACGGCTTGCATGGCTCGCTAGCGGTGATCATCAATGATGCGAAGCCATTATAGGTGGTCCGGCAGAGTTCATCCGCGCCACCGACCAGGGCGATGTCGCAGAGCCCGGCGCGGATCCAGGCTGCACCAAGGCCGATCGCATCGGTTCCCGAAGAACAGGCGTTAACGATAACCTGACAAGGCCCATCAAGTTGATAATGTCGGGCAATAGCCGCGGCCGGATTACTGCGCAGATAACGTTCGATCGGCGCCATGGATGGGCTTTCGCCGTTACGGAAATCCCGGTAAAACGCCTCATTATTCATCGCGCTGCCGACCGTGGTGCCGATGCAGACCCCGACCTTCAAACCACGCAGGTCGTCACGCTCCAACCCGGCATCGGCCAAGGCTGCCATTGCCGCACAGATTGCCAGTCTGGTGGTACGCAGCAGTTCAGCATCAGTGCCGGGAACCGGCAGAGGTTCTTGAATCTCGAAAACCGGAAACGGTTCAGAGTGGTCGGTACGGAATGCTACTGGCGGCCGCGGATTACGCTCCCCACGCAACATCGACGTCAGCGCAGCGTTCAGCGTCATCCCGGCCGCACAGAGGCAACCGGCACCACTGATGGCGACCGCACGGTTCATCCTTTTTGTTTCTCCTTGATAAATGCAGCCAGACTGCTGATCGACTGCAGCGCCGGACGACCTTCCTCCATATCCTTGATCTCGACGCCGAAATGTTTCTGCACAACGACCACTAATTCAACGGCATCGAGGGAATCAAGCCCCAGCCCATCGCCGAAGAGGGGCGCATCATCCTCGATATCTTCCGGGCTCAGATCTTCGAGGTTCAGTTCATCGATCAGGATCTGCTTTAGTTTTGCCTTGATCTCCATCAATTACTCCTTTTGGGCGGACTTCTCCCGTGGCTGGGTCAACCACAGGTCAAAAAAGTTAAAAAACTGGTATGGATGCTCCTGGCAATAATTTTCCAGTGCCGCACTGAATTCCGCCACAAAGGGGTGGAAAGTCTCTGCGCTGCGGCCTGGCAACTCCGGAACGCGGATTACTTTTGCCAACAGTAACCGATAACTGGCGGAGCCGCCTTTGCTGGTGAAAAAGACGACTATCGGCGCCCCTGTTGCGGACGCAATTTTATAAGCGCTGTACGGCAGGTAGACTGTCTCGCCAAGAAAATTGACTGCGACAGTACTCCGGTCACT
Organism: Desulfuromonadales bacterium; assembly: GCA_032250875.1. Classification (GTDB taxonomy): domain Bacteria; phylum Desulfobacterota; class Desulfuromonadia; order Desulfuromonadales; family BM103; genus M0040. The sequence continues at coordinate 2,305 of JAVVDT010000067.1, forward strand.
GCCGAGCTGTCGATCCCCCATGACGCTTATAATGTGCCCCTGCTTGAGAGCCCCCAGCATTTCGAGGGTCCCGCCGAGATAACCGGTCGGATCAATGATCTGATAGGGACATTCAAACCCGGCATGCTCGTAGTAATGACGATCGATATCGCCATCCTCGCGGCGCATCAACATGTGTACCGGCCGTTGCAGAAATCCGAGGGCTGATATCGCCACCTGCCAGCAACCGACATGTGCCGTCATCAGAATCATGCCGCGATTTTCATCACGCAATTTCAGCAGTTCTTCACGCCTTTCAAGACAAGTCTCGAAGGAATCCGATCCCATGATTCCGACCACCGCCCGATCTACCAGCACCATGCCAAAGGCAAGTATCAGGCGGTAGCAATGCCACAATTTCTGCACTCCGGACGCTTGCGGGAAGCGGCGCTGTAAATAATGGCTGGCCCGCTCTCTGGCCAAGCGACTGAACAGAACATAGTAGCCGACGACAAAATAGAGCATCAAGTAGGCCAATCTGCGGCCTCCCAGTTTTATCGCCAGATAAAAGGCCTGATGCTGCCAATTGCTGCCGACACTGCGACTGCTCCAGTTCGGATCCCTGGTTTGCTGTTTATCTTCTGCCTGTTTCTGCATCGCTCTTTTTCACTAACCACGCCAACAACAAGGTCACACTGCCAACCAGCAGAGCCAATAATGGCGCCAGGACAAGTGATCCCAAAAACCATTCGAACAACCGCTGCAACGCTTGGTAACCGAGGGTTTGCAGAGAGAATTCGGTCAACCAGCTACCGGTGCGCATGAAATAGCCGAGCTCGATGCAGAGCGCCGGGACGACCGGCGGCATGCAAAGCTGGCTGCTGCTGACCGCCGCGACCTTGTTCAGGCGAAAAAATCCGCAGACAAACAGGATCGCAATCGTATGGCAAAACAGCAGCGGCAAAGTACCGAGCAGCACACCAACACCGGCGGCAGCTGCCAGCCGCCCAGGTGAACTGTTCTCGCGAAGCAACTTTTTGATTGATCTCAACGGGTGGACTACCGATAGAGTCCTCACCTGCGCCACTTCGTTCTGCTCGAGAATCTTTCGGTGTGGCCAGGGCACGATCGAACGCAGGGTCAAATGGGTATTGAGCAGGGTCAGCCGCCAGTTGTCCATAAACCCGCGAAAATGTGAAACCCGCTCATCCCCTGGGGGATAGTAAACCGAGATATCGACATCCCGCAACGTTACCCCGGCCCAAGCGCTGCGAACCAGCACTTCGACCTCGAAATTATAGCGCCGGGTCCAGAAGCTGAGTTGCTCAAAAACAAACAGCGGATAGCCTCGAAAACCGCTCTGGCTATCCTTTAGCTGACTGCCGGTCTGCAACCGCAGCCAGAAGTTGGAAAAATTCCGCCCGAAGCGGGATGAAGCGGGGATACTCTGCTGATCAAAATCCCGATGTCCGACAATTATCGCCTGAGGATATTCACTGATTGCAGATAAAAACACCGGCAAATCGCCAGGATCATGCTGTCCATCGGCATCCAGGCAGATCATGTGGCTTAAACACCGCTGAAGACCCCACTCAGCTGCTGACAGCAGTGCCGCACCCTTGCCCTGATTCTTCGGATGCCGAAGCAGGTCGACCGGCAATCCAATCAGCAATTCTTTAACCGGCTGACTGCTGCCATCATCAACCACCAGCACGCGATCATGATGGCGCAGAACCCCTTCTACGACTTGCCGCAAGGTCGCAGAGTGATTATAAACCGGCACCACGACCAGAATTTTATTCGAATCACTCTGCAGGGGTATCTTTTGCATTATCACCAGATCAAACCCTTGGGCAGATTAAGAACTCTGGAGGCGGTCGTTCACTGAGCATGCGTCGGCGTTGTTCACGCATACCGGAACCAACAGGAATTTCATAGCTATTAAACATTCTCACTCAGGAACGACCATAGCGTTTATTGCTAAGTGCAAAGCGCAGAAAATGTCCGGCGCCTCCGGCAAAACGCAACCAGCTGTCGGGTGACTTCCAGAGCATGCTCAGATAGCCGAGCAGGACCCGATTGCGCTGGAAATGTTTTTTGTAAAACTGGATGAAGAGTTTCTCCAACTGTTCCTTTTCCATCCCCTCCGGCACAAACTGGAAGTGCATGCAGTCCATCTTCCGCCAGTCTTCCTCAAAGCTGCCAAGCTGGTGAATCTTTTCGTAAATCGGCGAACCGGGAAAAGGGGTGAATTTGGCGAGATTAAAGTCATCAATCGGCAGCGCATAAACATACTTCATACTGCGCCGGATTGATTCTTCACTTTCCCCTGGAAGCCCCATCATCAAAAGTCCTTTGGTCCGAATCCCGCAGGACTTGATGGTCCGGATCGTTTCAGCGAGCAGGTCGAGATCGGCATTTTGCCGATGCTGGGCCAGCAACTTTTCATCACCACTTTCAATTCCCAGACTGACCATCCAGCACCCTGCCGACTTCATCAACTGCAGCAGCTCTTTGTCGACATGCTCGGCACGGACAGCGCAGTTAAAAGTCATGCCGAGCGGTTGGTCGATCATCATCCGGCAAAACGCTTCGACCCGGCCACGATGAAAGGTGAACTGGTCGTCGTAAAAATTGATGTGGCGTATGCCGAAGCGCTCCTTCAGATAAGCGAGGTGTCGATAAAGATAATCGGCCGAGTTGTATCGAAAGGTGCGGCGGAATACGCTGCGGTCGCAGTAGCTGCAACTGTAGGGGCAACCGCGACTGGAGATACAGCTGCTATTAGGTGCTTTGGGGTAGTTGAAAATAGGCAGTTTGTACGCATTCGGGTACCCGGATAGTTTTTCGTAGGCCGGAAAAGGCAGATCATCGAGCCCCAACGCATCGCTGCGATAACCGTTATCCACCAGCGAACCGTCCGCAGCGCGCCAGACTATGCCAGCAACCCCGGTCGGCTTGTCACCGGCCAATTGTGCCAATTCCAACATGGTCTGCTCCCCTTCGCCAACCACGGCATAGTCGATCAACGGGGAGAACTCAAGTACCTTTTCTTTCAGCGCCGAGACATGTGGACCGCCAAAAGCAACGCGTAGCTCTGGCAACTCGGCTTTAGCCAATTGTGACAGCCGTACAGCATCATGAAAACTGGCGGTCGTGCAACTGATCCCGAGCAACGCTGGGCGCTGACTACGCAGAATGTCACGCAACCGGATATCTGCGTCAGGGTGGGCGTAACAATCGAGGATGCTGCTGTTATAACCGGCGCGATCAACAAACGCAGCGATGCTGGCCAAACCGAGTGGCGGCATAATGTTTGCTTTACGCGAAATATCACGGGACGCCGCTTCGAGCTGATAACCGAGCGGGTGCAGCAGCAAAATATTTTTCTTGTTCAGAGATGTCGTCACTCTGGTATCTGCCAATCAGCTTCTGTTTTTTGGAAAACGAACTAATTTATCCCACATCAATCCCCGAAAGCCGAAATCTCGCATTACCATCACACGCTTGAGCCCCTCGGAGGGAGGGAAAATACGATTTTTCTGCCGTGCAAAACTTGCCTCAATCCGCGCTTCCATCTGCTGCCGATCAATTTTCGGCGAGAAATAGTAGATCGGCTTGAGCAGCGAGGTTTCGGCGTTGATGATGCCATCTTCTATCGCTCGCTGATGCAACGGCGCCCCCGGATGGATTCTGATCCCGGAAAATGCAAAAACCACAGAGGCACCAAGTTGCGCCATATTCTCCAAGCCCTCGGTCAAAGAAGCATCATCTTCGTCGGGTCCACCGAACATCACAAAGTGAGCCGCCGGCAATCGTTCATCCAGACAAGCTTGATTGACGGCAAGAATATCTTCGAAACAAAGCCTTTTATCAATGCCAGCCAAAGTCTGGTTAGCACCAGCATCCGTCCCCAACTCCAGCGCGTAAAGCCCGGCGCGTTTCATCAGCATCAATTCGGCTCGCCCAAATCCCTGTGGACGGAAAAATGCCGACCACTGCATGCCCAGATCGCGGCGCAGCATCTCCTCAACCAGCTTAAGAAATTCACCCTGCGGATCATTAAACACCGAGTCAGTGAAAAAGACCCGTTCGACACCGTATTCTAGTTTAAGTTTTTCCAGTTCATCCACTACCAGAACGGGGTTGCGGGTGCGAAAATGATTCCCTTCCAGATGGGGATAGGAGCAGTAACTGCACCGGTAGGGACAACCGCGCTTGGTCTGCAGATTGACCATGCCGCTCTGCCGCAGGTAGAAATCCACCAGTTGCGGATCGAACAGCGGCGCACCGAAATCATCCCCAGGCAAAGGCTGATTGCGCCCAATGATCTGTGGTACCGATTTCCCTGCTGCCAGATCATCGATCAACTGCGGCAGTGAACGCTCCCCCTCACCGATAATGGCATGGTCGACGGCAAGATATGCAGCAATTTCTTCTGGCATAATAGTGAGCGCCGGGCCACCAATCACAATCGGCAGTTTGCTCGTTTTGCGCAGTTTGGCAATAAAATCTTTGACCCTGTGGAGATACCAGCCATCATCGCCGCTGAAAGAATCGACGTTGTCGATATTACGCAACGAAATCGACAGCAGGTCGGGTCCAAAATCCTCAATTTCCTGCAACAGATGCGGCCACGCTTCCCCCTGTGCCAGCCAGTCGTACTGCTGCACCTGATGCCCGGCCTGTTGCAAGGCACCCGCTACCACCGCCATCCCGAGGGGATAAACCGGATAAGGATCAGTGGTGGTGTTGCTGGAGATAAAGAAGATTCGACTCATGCCTCGGCCTTTTTGAACAAACGCCGCCTGCGAGGATTGTATCGATGGTAGGTACCGTCATCCATCTCTTTGCGTATCACCTGTTTGAATAGCTCGCCCATTTTCAGTTGATGACCGCTGTCAGCATTGAAATTGTCCCAAGCATAGTAGTACATCTCCTGCAACTTCTCAGGGGTCATTTTCTTCGGCTGAAAAACCACCTTGTCGGCCGTATATTTGAGCCAGTCATTCGATAAAATTCGTCCTTCTTTTTCCATCTGACGGCGCACCGGCGAATGTGGAAAGGGGGTCATGATAGTGAACTCTGCAACATCCAGTTCAATCTCGATGAGGAAGTCGACCAACCTCTTGATATCGTCTTCGCTCTGATCGTCGGTGCCGAGAATAATCGTCCCCTCAATCCCGATGCCGTGATCCTTGAGCCGCTTGACCCGGTTACGGATGGTGTCGGAGGTGTCGAACACCGCCTGATAGACATACCAGGCGCCCGCATCGGCAGCCAGCCTGAGGACTTCGTCATCATCGAGAATCGGGTGGGAGACCCATTTCTTTTTCAGCGGCGCCATCGCGGTAAACAGATCGATCAGCCACTGACGATCCTGCGCCAGGGAATTATCGACAATGAACAGGCGGTTGTTCTGAATCGTCTCCATCTCCTCAATCACTTTATCGATCGGCCGGGGACGGAAGGCTTTGCCACCAAGAAACCCGGTACAACAGGGGAAACAATCAAACTTGCAGCCACGTGATGCATGGATCAGATCGAGCATCTGCACCCCGCGATAATTGTACAGCTCACGAGCAAGGATCTCCCGATTGGCGGAACCTACCAGATTGATATCGGGGTGATTGTGCATGTAGTCGTAACGCGGCTGCAACTTTCCCCGCTCCAGATCTTCAAGGATCTGACCGAAGCGGCCCTCAACTTCCCCGAGGAAAATTGAATCGGCATGCTGCTGCACCTCATCGGCATGGAGCATGGTGGCGATGCCACCGAAGATGACTTTTTTCCCCCGCTGGCGAAACTCACTGGCAATTTCAAAGGCACGAGGCAACTGCGAGGTGAGCATGGTCGAAATTGAGACCAGATCGCAATCGGCGGCAAAATTTATTGTCTGTAGATTTTCATCGGTGAAATTGATCGCAACGGCTTCCGGCATGGCCGCAGCAAACACCACCGGTCCGTGTGGGGGCAGGTGAAATTCTGTCTGCCTATCCAGTTTCGGCCAGCGCGGATAAATCAGTTCCATCTTCATGCGGAATAACTCCTTTACTGCAAACAGAGAGCGACTCCCTGCTAAATGCTACTTTTTAACCGCCAGACAAGCGGTCACCAACGAGGGCAGGTCGACAACCCTGGTTCCGGCAAAAATGATCTCGTTGTCACACAGTACCAATTCACCATAACTGGGAACGTCAGTGGCGGGGGTTTTCTCCAACAACAGGAACAGGCTGCCGGGGCATTCGTTCCCCACGGCAAAAGCAGCTGGAGGGGTCAGATCACAGGTTCCAGTCAAAATCCCCTGCTGACCACTCCAGTTAAGCTCTTCCAGCGCAAACCGCAGCGGTGCCAGACCGGTTCGATCCGCTTGGTTCAGAACCAGGGTGTTCCCGGTCAGCCCGAAACGCAGCGCCGCTTCGCCGAGAAAACAATTCGGCAGGGTGTAGGCAAAAAGATTAGGGCTGGCCAGCTTGCCCTGATCGGGGAGCATGGTCTGTAAATAGGCTAGATCGGTCTGTAAACAACCGTAACGGCTGGCAGCAACGATACCGATCGGACGTTTTTTATCCCAGGCTTCCTCCCCGGCATCGCGCAGGCAAAAGGCGAGCGCCGCCAGACCTATGCGGGAAAATTCGTCAAGCCGACCAAAACGCATATCCGGTTGCTCAAACACCTGCCTGCGTTTCGGAATTTCCAGAAGACCGGGACAAAATGGGTGCTCGGACGACTCCCGGCCCCGGCCAAAGCCAGCAGCAGTCACCCAGCCGATGCCGTTAATCCAGCCTTTCATCAGGACACCCCTTGCAGCAGCACAACACCGTTGATGCCTCCGAAACCGGAGTTGCTGCAGAGCAGGTAGTCACCAGAAATCTTCTGCGGCTCAGCACTCAAACGACCCTGGCCAGCCGCTTCCGGCTGATGACAACCGACGGTGCCGGGAATCCGTTGTTGTTGCAGCGACCGGCAGGCGATGACGATCTCCACCCCACCGGCAGCCCCCAGACAGTGCCCCAAACTCCCTTTGAGGCCATGCAGCGGCGGCAGCTGTGAATTAAACACGGCGTTGAAAGCAGTCAACTCCATGGCGTCGTTGTAAAGCGTCCCGGTGCCGTGAGCATTGATAGCAGCCACCTGTCCGGCAGCAATATCCGCTTTTGCCAGGGCCTGCTGACAGGCAAGGATCAGCCCGCTGCCATCACGCGCCGGTGCGGTCACGTGATGGGCATCGTTCGCCGCGCCCCAACCGGCGACGATAGCCAAAGGCTGGTAACCGCAAGCTCTTGAGCGTTCTTCGTTCATCAGTAACAAAGCCACCCCAGCTTCTCCCAGGTTCAAGCCTTTGCGTTGCTGGTCAAACGGCCGACATGGCTCAGCAGACAAGGCCTGCAACGCAGAAAAACCGGAAAAAACAAATTCACTGACCAGATCGGCGGCATAAACCAGTACCGCTTCGGCCTGCCCGGCGGCAATCAAGCCGGCCGCGCGTGCTACAGCGATCGTCGAAGAGGCACAGGCCGCATTGATGTTGCAACCACCATCAGCAAGCTCAAAGCGGCGGGCTATTTTAGCCAGCAGTGGTTCAAATAGTACGCTGGCCGGGATTGCCGATTCCTCGCGGCAGGCAGTTGTCAAACGATCGATCTCGCCTTTGGTCGACGCCACCAACAAACGACTGTCACTCGGCAATGGGCCAATTTGCTTCGCAACCCGTTCCAGGATATCGTCAAGCAACGAACCATTCAGTGGTGCTTGCAGATCTTTAATGCAGGCCGCCTGTCGAGAACCATAATTTGCGCAGTCAAACCGGGTCAGCTCTGCAATCCCACTGCGACCGGCCAGCAATCCCTGCCAAAGTGGTCCCAGACCATTCCCCAAAGCGGTAACCGTGGCAACTTTACTGACAACGACTCGGCTCACAGCAACTCACCGGCCAGCCAACGCTGACGAAATTCTTCGTAAAACGGCGGTGGCAGCATTAATACGTTTTGTTTATCATCCGTCAGCAGCTGCACCGAGTAGCCAGTCGTGGTTATCTCACCAGCAGCGTTGCGCAAAATGAATTCATGATTCAGGCGGGCGGCATCGGCCCAGTGCAGGATCGCCTCAATGGTGAAAAGTTCACTGAACTGCAAAGGACGTTGGTAGTCGATATGCAGCTGCTTGATCGGCGCAACAATCCCTTGCCGATAGAAATCCTGGTAACCTATGCCATATCTTTCGCCGAGCAACACCCGGCCATCCTCGAAATAGCTCGGATAGCGCCCATGCCAGACGATCCCCAAGGCATCGACCTCTTCAAAACGGACCACTCGCTCAACGGTATGGTGCAGTGGTTCAGGCTTGCCCTGTTGTGGGCGAAAATAGGCTTTTCTCATTTTTCCATCCCTTTGCTGAGTACCAGAACAAATCTCGCCGCTCGCTCACCTGCCAGCAGCAATTCACTGGCGCAGTGCAGCTGCCCCTGATTCACCTGGCAGCTAACCCTGACATCGATTTGCATGCCGGGGCGTAACTGTTGGGTGAACTTGGCCCGTTCCAGAGACAAAAACCGCAACGGCACGCCGACCGTCTGCTCGGCAACCAGCTGTGCTATCAGAGTCTGCAAGACCGCTGGCAGAATTGGGTATCCAGGGAAATGTCCGGAGAAACCGACAAAATCATCGGTAAACAGAAAGCTCCGCTGTCCAACCCCCTCGGACAGATCAGCAGGACCAAGGGCTGATTTCTCAATGTCGATTCGCATCCTGTTCATGGTTCCAGTTTCACCTCGCGTATCCAAAGCGATAATTTGAGACTATGCCGATAATCGTTCAGCA
>JAVVDT010000068.1:0-11032 GCA_032250875.1 Desulfuromonadales bacterium
GCTTGGCAACAATCGTTTCAAAACGAATTTCATCCGCCTGTTCCGTCTGCCCGATTTCACCGATAAAAGGGTTTGTCCCCTGACCGGGGCGAAAAGTTCCTGAACCGCGAGTGCGGAAAGAGCATTCGTCGTAAGCTCCGACCTGTCCGGCACCTGCCGAGAAGATTGCTTCGGCAACGTTTTGTTCATGTCCGGCAGGAATGAACACAGTCAGCTTGAGATAGTCCCCGGCAACCGGTTGCAAGGGGGTATTCTGCTGCACCCCCAGACTTGCAGCCAGCCAGCTGTTCAGGCCATCAACGGCGCAATCCAGATTTGTATGAGCACTTATGATTGCCAAACCGTCACGCATTGCCGTCCACAGGATTTGACCAACAGTATCCTCAGGCGTCAAACGCTTGATCGGACGGAACAGCAGCGGATGGTGGGTTACCAGAGCCTGGGCACCAGCATCCAGGGCAGCTTGAACCGCAGACAGGCCAGGATCGAGTGCCACCATGACCCGCTCTAGCGGAGCCCCCGGGTTGCCAACCTGCAATCCAACATTATCCCAATCTTCAGCCAACCCTGGAGCATAAAGTTCATGAACCAAGCTGACCAGATCCTGTATGCGATGTCCTTGTCTTGCCATCGTTCCTGTCTGTTTTTTATCAGCGCCCTGAAGTAAAAAGAGTGCAACCTGGATTTCGGCTGCACTCTCTTATCTTCTTGTAACTCTTTATTAATCTATACATTTGCATCATGGCTTTCTGGCGGGTGGTGGGCCCACCAGGGTTCGAACCTGGGACCGACCGGTTATGAGCCGGTGGCTCTTCCAACTGAGCTATGGGCCCGCATAAGTTCATGGCAAAAGTGTATGATGCACAATCTTTGCTGTCAATCACTTTCCTGTGCCCGGTCTTTTTCTCGACATAATCACAGCAAACAAGCTTCGTGAACATTAACTTCATGCTCCTGTTCAACGTTTCCGCATGAATTCGGCCGAATTATTGATTACTGTTGGTCTCCATAAAGCTCTTCAGCCGCTTGGCGCGACTCGGATGCCGCAACTTGCGTAATGCCTTGGCTTCGATCTGACGGATTCGTTCCCGGGTTACAGCAAAATCCTGGCCAACCTCTTCAAGGGTGTGGTCCGATTTTTCACCGATACCAAAGCGCATGCGTAGAACCCGCTCCTCGCGGGGCGTCAATGTTGCGAGAACTTTGGCCGTCTGATCAGACAGGTTACCTTTGATGACGGCTTCAAGTGGAGAGACGGCGCCTTTGTCCTCGATGAAATCTCCCAGCGAGGAATCTTCCTCTTCGCCGATAGGGGTTTCGAGACTGATCGGTTCCTTGGCAATCTTTAAAACCCGGCGAACCTTTTCCAGGGGCAGCTCCATGCGCTCGGCGATCTCTTCGGGAACCGGCTCGCGCCCGATTTCCTGGACCAGCTGTCGGCTGGTACGGATCAGCTTGTTGATCGTTTCGATCATATGAACCGGGATTCGGATGGTGCGTGCCTGATCGGCAATCGCGCGGGTGATCGCTTGACGAATCCACCATGTCGCATAGGTCGAGAATTTGTAGCCTCTCTGGTACTCGAATTTGTCAACGGCCTTCATGAGGCCGATATTACCTTCCTGGATCAGATCGAGAAATTGCAGGCCGCGATTGGTGTATTTCTTGGCGATGGAGACCACCAGGCGCAGGTTGGCTTCGACCAGTTCAGTTTTAGCCTGTTTGGCCCGCCATTCGCCCTTATTCACTTCCTTGAGAGACTCGAGCAGCTCTTCAGGAGCAAAGCCGGATTCTTCTTCAACCTTGGTGAATTTTCGCTCCGTGCCCTTCAAACGCTTTTCTACAACCAGCAGAGTGTCCATCGGCCGGTCGAGTTCCTCTGCCACGGCGCGAGCGTCTTTTTCGCTCTTGCGCATCAGTCTCAGCATCTTGCTGATCTCGGCGTAAGGCCGTCCAAGGGCTTCTTCACAGGCCTTGACCTCTTCCTTGGCTTTTTTAACCTGTTTGGCCAATTCCTTGAGACGATCAACAATCTTGGCGATCTGGTAATCCTTGAGGCGGATCTGAATCATCAGATCGCCCATTTCTGCCTTGAGCTTTTCTATCTCTTTGTCGAGGGGCTTGCGTAAGGCCTTGGTTGCTCCGGACGCTTCATCACGCAGAGCCATGAAACGCTCGTAACGAACCTTGAGTTCTTCGATCAGGGCGACCACGCGGGCACGTTGCCGCTCTTCAGCTTCAGCGCCCTCTTCTTCGTCATAATCTTTGGTGATTTCAGCAATGCTGATCTGGCCCTTCTGGTGGCGATCACCAAGATTGACGACTTCCATAAAAGCGATCGGAGTCTTAACGATCACCCGTGCAACCAGGGCTTCGCCCTCTTCGATGCGTTTAGCGATTTCAACTTCACCCTCGCGGGTCAAAAGGGAGACCTGGCCCATCTCGCGCAGATACATCCGGACCGGATCACTGGTACGGCCCATAACATCCGTATCAAACTCCGCTTCTTCTTCATTGTCGTCGCTACTGGAGGAATCCTGCAGCTTTTCCTTGCCCGTTGCGCTTTTCTGCTCCGCATCGACGACTTCGATATCCATCTCACCGAACATGCTCATGACATCATCAATCTGTTCGGAAGAAACCATATCAGCGGGGAGGATGTCATTGACCTCGTCATAAGTGAGATAACCTTTCTCCTTACCAAGGTCTATCAACTGCTGAACTTCTTCTATACTGGTCTTTTTGGCCATCTAATAATTCCCTTAAGGATACCTACTCAGGTTGATGACTGGTATTTTTTAGACAAGCTTTGCATTATACGAGCAAGCTTCTATTTTTCAAAGCTTTTTTTTGAGTTTCTGGTTGATTTCTGTACGCTCTCGCAGATATCGCATAAGAGCTTCTTCATCATTATTGTTATGCGCTTCCTCTTCAAGTCGACCGACCTCCTTCAATCGCTGTTTCAAGAGATAGTTAGCAGTAGCCCGACGACAATCGGTGAGAATTTTTTCGGGATTGTCAGCCCAGCCCTGTTCTTCCTGAAACTTCAGGCTGGCCAGAAGCGACTGCTGAGATTCGTCTAGTGAGGCATCGAAAAGATTCTCGGGCAGCCGGCCGTCCTCATCTTCACAGCCCAGCAGATAATCTGCCAGATCGCGATAATGCTGATCGAGGAAAAAGCCCTCTGTGCCTTCTTCACGAACCCGGTGACGCTGTTGATCGTCCATCATCATCAAGCGTAGCAGGTATTTCTGGGTTTGTCCTGTTTCTGCCAACGGACGACTTATCGGAGCGGATTGAGCAGCAGAGCGGCGCACCTGGGGTTGAGCAAAGCCGCCGCCGCTGACTTTCGACTTCAACAATCCCAGGTCAAGGCTGGTCATATCAGCCAGCTGTTGCAGATAAAGGCTGCGTTCCAGATCACCCGGCAAACGGCGAATCCGCTCCAGCACCTGTTCAGCAGCTCGCGCACGACCTTCGACACTCTGGTCATTGATACGCAGCTGGTCTTCGATAAAAACCTCGAGAACCGGCCGCGCAGCATCCAGACAACGACGGAAGCCCTCTTCGCCCTGCAATTTCAGCAATGAATCCGGGTCTTCGCCGGCGGGCATGGCGACCACGCTGACGGCCAGGCCAACCGGCAGCAAGGCATCCATAGCACGGAAAGTGGCCTTCCTTCCAGCAGCGTCTTCATCGAAAATCAGCAGGATCTTGTCGGCATATCTTTTCAGCAGTCGCGCATGGTCGGCCGTCAGAGCCGTACCGCAGGTAGCCACCGCAGCGGCGAAACCGGCTCGATGTAAGGCCAGGACATCAAAGTAACCCTCGACAACCAGGGCTTCACCCTTGTGCCGCATGGCATCGCGGGCCTGATAAAGCCCATAAAGAGTCTGGCCTTTGTGATAAACCACAGTCTCGGGAGAGTTGATGTATTTGGGCAGGCTGTTATCCAGAACGCGCCCGCCGAAAGCCACAATCCTTCCCTGAAGATCATGAATCGGAAACAGCAGCCGGTTGCGAAACAACTCATAATGTCCCCTGTCCTGTTTGTCCGGGCGAATCAGCCCCGACTGCTGCACATCATCATTCGAAAATTTTTTCTCGGTCAGGTGTTTTTCCAGAGCCCCACGGCTCTCCGGAGCAAAGCCAAGCTGAAAGGTCCGTACAGTTTCACCTTCATAGCCGCGTTGACGCAGATAGCGTCGAGCAGATACCGCTGATTCGTCCTCCAGCAGCACCTGATGATAGAAGGCCCCGGCAACTTCGTTGATCCGCAGCAGCTGCTCCCGCTCCTCACGACGACGCACTTCCGTGGGCGAGACAGCCTCCTCTTCAACGTCAATGCCAACCTTTTCACCAAGCTGCCTGACGGCCTCCGGAAAGCTCAATCCTTCCATCCTCATCAGGAAAGAAAAGACGTTGCCGCCGACCCCGCAGCCAAAGCAGTGAAAAATCTGCCGGGCCGAATTGACATTGAACGAGGGGCTCTTTTCCTGATGAAAGGGGCAAAGCCCCTGATGATTTACTCCGGAGCGCTTGAGAGGCAGATAGCTTGAGACCACTTCAACAATATCGCTACGATCGCGGATCTCGTCAATTTTATCGTCGGCTATACGGCCCATCAGTGTCTCAACTCCACAAGGGTTACGTTATCACCACCTTGCTCAGCTCCAGCCGCCTGAAACAGAGCGACATCGCTTCTTTCCGCGAGAACTTCCCGGACAGCTTTACGCAAAATGCCCTGGCCGGCGCCGTGAACAATTTCCAGGTGTTGTTCACCATGGAGCAACGCTTCATCAAGGAAGCGGCCGAGCAACTCCTGAGCGTCCTCAACCCGCTTGCCGACCAGAAGCAGGCGCGGCAGAAAAGCCTTGCGTTCGACACGATCGCGAATCCGTGGCTCCCGCTTCTTATGATCGGCATAACGACGTGGTTGAAACTGACGCAGGGCCGAGCGAGCCTGACGCAACTTCTTGCCGCCGGCCTGCAATTCAATACGATCGCCATCGACACGGGTAACTTCTGCTTCAATCCCCAGAGCCGGCACATAGAGCTTTTCCCCAACGGCAATCTCTTCTGGTATCTGCTCTGGGCCCCGTGGCAAAGGCTCCGGTAATGTCTCATGCAGTGCCCTGACGCCTCCGGTCAATACCGCCCGCTGTTTGGACTGTAGCGACCCTTTCGGGATCTGAAGAAATAATGCCTGAAGTTTCTCTTCCGCGGCAGCCAGCATCTGCACTCCCTGTTGGCGTGCCTTGTCGAGAATCATCTGCCGATGGGCCTCCAGTTCCTGCCGTTTGTCATGAATGCGTCGATGCTCTTGCTCTGCGGAACGACGCAGTTCCTGTGCTGTAAGCAACTCGTCATCCAGAGTCGCCCTTAACGTCTGCAGTCGTTCAATGATGGCAACCCCTTCGCGTTCACCCTGCCCCAGATATTTCTCAGCGGCGCTCAAAACCTCTTCCGGCAAACCGAGACGCCGGGCGATGGTAAATGCGTGGCTGGCCCCGGGAATACCATAATGCAGCCGATATGTCGGCTGCAGACTGTGCGTATCAAATTCTACCGCGGCATTTTCAACCTGGGATTCAAGCTGCGCATAGCCTTTGATAACATGCAGATGCGTGGTTGCCAGAATCCGGGCGCCGTCAGCGCGCAGTCGATCAACCGCAGCCAACGCCAGAGCCGAGCCTTCACCGGGATCGGTGCCGGTCCCGAGCTCATCCATCAGCACCAGCGTTTCGCGATCAGCTCTTTCCAGGATATTACGCAAACGCAGCAAGTGTCCGGAAAACGTGGAAAGACTCTGCTCTATGCTCTGTTCATCGCCGATATCCGCCATCACCGGAGCGAAGGGGAAAAGCCGGCTGCCCGGTGCGCAGGGAATCGGCAAACCGGCACGTGCCATCAACACCAGCAGCCCGGCTGTCTTGAGTGCCAGCGTTTTGCCGCCCGTATTCGGCCCACTGATGATCAGGGTATGGCATCCTTCCGGCAGACGCAGATCAATCGGTACCACCGTCTGACCGTCTGCTTTACTCCGTTCTGCTGCAATCAGCAAAGGATGGCGAGCGTCATACAGGGCAAGAGACGGTTCGTCTGCCAAAACAGGGATCACCCCATCCAGGTCGACTGTCAAGCGGGCAATCGCCTGGCGCAGATCGAAACGGGCCAGAACAGCCTGATTATCCGACAGCGGCTGGCGAACTTTGCGGACTCCCGCAGTCAGGTGCGTAAGGATGCGTTCTTCTTCACGCTCAATTTTATGTGCCAGAGTCTGGACGCGATTATTGCTTTCCAGACTGACTGCCGGCTCGACATAAAGCGTCTGGCCACTGGCGGAGACGTCATGGACAAAACCTTTCAAGCGGCCACCGTGGTCGGCACGAACCGGCAGGACATAGCGTCCGTTGCGGTCGGTAATCAGTGATTCCTGAAAAACTCCCTGCAGTCTTTCGTCCTGCAGCAAGTGCTCGAGTTGGCGCTTGACACGGTTGCGCTCATTCTTGAGACTGTCACGCAGGTCAGCCAGCGCAAAAGATGCCGAATCAAGGATTTCCGCGCGAGCACCGATACTGCGCCTGATTTCGGCAGCCAGATCCGGCAACGGAGTTAATTGTCTGGCAAATGACTGCAGGCGTGGACAAGTGTCACTGTTCAGCAACTGTTGCCGGCATGCTGCAGCAGCTTCAAGAGCTGCCTGCACATCACGTAACACCTCGGCTTCCAGCCTGAGCCCTTCCACCTGCAATCGTGCAAGATATGGCAACAGATCAATACTGGCGCCAAGCGGCAGCGGTCCATTTTTCTGCAGCTGCAGACCAGCCTCGGCAGCCTCCTGCAGTGCTTCTTCAATCTGACTGCGTGCGCAAAAAGGCTTGAGCGCAGCCGCCAGAGTACGGCCATAGGGAGTCTGGGTCTTGGCGATCACCAGATCAACAACCTTGGCGAATTCGAGTTGAACCAGACTGTCTGCCGTTGACTTTTGTGAAAAACCCGGATTCTCTACTGTCATTTCAGTATACGCTGGCTTCCCTCCATGATCGCGCCACCCAGATCAACAAAAGGCGGGGTCAGATAGGCCTCATGCATGACCTTGTCCATATCCCAGGGTAAAGGCCGCAGAGAGAGAGCAAAGAGCACCACAGCCAACAACAATACGCCTTGGGACAAGCCGAACAGCCCACCGATCAGGCGATTGAAGCCGCCGAGGAAAAGCAGCTTCACAAAACGCGACAAAAGAAAACCGAGCACCAGGAAAAAGGTCATGGTCGCCAGGAAAAGCACCGCGAATGTAATAGTCACAGCAATCTGGACGGGCAGATCTATCTGCTTTAAAAGTGCATCCGCCAGAGGTCCATGATAACGAAATGCCAGGAATGCACCGACAAAAAGGCCTGCCAAAGAACAAACTTCCTTGAACAGGCCGCGCAGCAAACCCTTCAGCAAAAAGCCGCAGAGGATGACTAGGATGGCAATATCGATGCCGTTCATTAGTATGTCCGACCCCCTTCTATCCCGCCAGCTGCTTGCGGACCAGTTCACTGACCAGCTTGCCATCGGCGCGGCCGGTGGTCTGTGGAGTGACCAGCTTCATGACCGCCCCCATATCCTTCATCGAGCCTGCGCCGCTCTCGGCGATCGCCTTGGTCACCAACGTCTCCAGCTCAGCCTCGCTCAACTGGGCCGGCAGGAACTCCTGCAACACGGCCAGCTCCAGCTCCTCTTTCTCAGCCAGCTCCGGACGGGTCTGCCGATAGGCGTCAGCCGCTTCACGCCGCTGTTTGACCAGGGTGGAAAGGATCTTGATCGCAGCGGCTTCGTCGAGTTCGTGGCGGGCTTCTATTTCAGCGTTTTTCAATGCGGTACGAGCCATGCGAATCGTACTCAGACGCAGACTGTCCTTGGCCTTCATCGCCACCTTCATCGCTTCGAGCAATCGCTCCTGGATATTCATTCTTTAAATCTCCTCAATTTCCATCCGGCTCTGCCGCATGAATACTCTTTATATCATTGGTCAGAGAATCAGGTGTTCGTCGTTGCTATTTCACCGGCCGGCTTTTTCTTCCAGGCCGGACATGCCGAAACGGCGCTGCAATTCCGTGTAAATCCGCTCGGGAGGCAAATCGTAATAGCTGAGCAGAACCAGGGTATGGAACCAGAGGTCTGCCACCTCACTGACGACTTCGTCCGTCTGGCCACCCTTGCCGGCAATGGCAACTTCCGTGGCCTCTTCACCGATCTTGCCGAGGATCTTGTCGAGTCCCTTGGCGTAGAGTGACGCAACGTAAGACTTGTCCGAAGGGTTCTGCCTGCGCTCTAGAATAACCCTGTAGACCGCATGCAAAATTTCCTGCTGGCCCTTTTCTGTCACGTTTTACTCCTTCAATTGACCAAACAGCCGGTTTTGCAACCGACTCATGGATAGCCCGACAGTTTCCTACAGACGAACCGCGACCTTGTGTTCGCGCAGGTATTGTTTGCATTCGCCGATCGTGTATTCACGGAAGTGAAAGATGCTTGCCGCCAAAGCTGCACTCGCACCGCCTTCCACCAACCCTTCACGGATATGCTCAAGGTTGCCGACGCCGCCGGAAGCAATCACCGGAATCGAGACCCGGTCGCTGACCGCCCGGGTCAGGAGGATGTCGTAGCCGTCCTTGGTGCCGTCGCAGTCCATCGAGGTCAGCAGAATCTCGCCGGCACCGAAAGAGGCCATGCGTTCGGCCCATTCCAAAACATCGATACCGGTCGGGTTGCGCCCGCCATGGGTATAGATTTCCCAGGCCAGCGGGTCGCTCGCCGGCACCCGGCGGGCATCAATGGCAACAACGATGCACTGGGAACCGAAGCGCTCGGCTGCTTCGCGGACGAATTCAGGCCGATCTACGGCCGCAGTGTTGATCGACACCTTGTCGGCACCAGCATTGAGCAAGTTGCGGATATCGGCAATTTCACGAACCCCACCCCCCACGGTGAGCGGCATGAAGACCCGCTCGGCGGTCCTGGCGACCACGTCGAGGATGATGCCGCGCTTGTCGCTTGAAGCGGTGATATCGAGAAAGGTCAATTCGTCGGCGCCCTGGGCGCAGTAGGCCTCGGCTGCCTCCACCGGGTCACCGGCGTCGCGCAGTTCAAGAAACTGCACGCCCTTGACGACACGACCGTCCTTGACATCAAGACAGGGGATGATTCGTTTTGTCAGCATAAATAAACATTGCCACGAAGACTCCAAGGCACCAAGGATAACAAACAGATTATTCTTTCATGGCGGAGTTTCTTCTGGCCATCTCCTTCAAGATTGTTTTGTTAAAGCAACCGCTTCGCGCAAGTTGAGAGAGCCGGTATAAATCGCTTTGCCCGTGATCACGCCTGCGACGCCGAACGCTTCTATCTGCAGCAGGTTGCGAATATCATCAAGACTTGAGACGCCGCCGGAAGCAATCACCGGGATCGAGATGGCTTCTGCCAGGGCAGCGGTTGCCTCAAGGTTCGGCCCCTGCATCATGCCGTCGCGGGCAATATCGGTGTAGATGATCGCCGTCACGCCGAAACCTTCCATTTCCCTGGCCAGGTCAATCGCCTTCTTTTCCGTGACTTCAGCCCAACCGCGCACGGCCACCAGGCCGCCCTTGGCGTCGATGCCAACCACGATCCGCCCGGGGAACCTGCGGCAGGCTTCAGCCACCAGGGCCGGGTTTTCCTTGGCTACCGTGCCGAGGATGACGCGATCAACACCAAGGTTCAAATAAGCCTCGATCGTCGCCAGGTCGCGGATGCCGCCACCCAGCTCCGTGGGGATGTCAACTGCGGCAACGATCGCCTGGATCGCCTCGCGGTTTTTCGGCACGCCGGCAAAGGCACCGTCCAGATCAACCAGATGCAGCAGCTCGCCACCTTCATCTTGCCAGTGACGTGCCATTGCCGCCGGGTTGTCGGAATAGACGGTATCCTTCTCCATCAATCCCTGTTCCAGCCGGACGCATTTGCCTTCTTTCAGATCAATCGCGGGGATAACAATCATCTAAACCCTTCCAAACCGGCCACCAAGGCTCTAATGGAAACCAGGTCAATAAATCCCGAGAGTTCTTGGTGCCTTGGCGTCTTTGTGGCAAAAAGTTAGTTCATAGTTTGCCAAAATTATTGAATATCTCCAGGCCCACCGCCTGGCTCTTTTCTGGATGGAACTGGGTTGCCATGAGATTATCGCGCCACACGGCTGCACAGAACTCGACGTCACCGTAGCGACAGGTTGCTGCGACATCAGACAGATTGTCGGCCGCACAGTAGTAGGAGTGTACGAAATACACATAGCTGCCATCTGGCGTATCTTTGAAAATCGGCACCGGTTTTTTTATCTGGAGGTTATTCCAGCCCATGTGCGGGACCTTGAGCCGTTCGCCGCCTGCCTCCATGCCGACCGGGAAGCGCACAACCTTTCCTGGCACCAGGCCTAACCCCTGATGCAGACCGAATTCTTCGCTCTCGTCAAAAAGCATCTGCATGCCGACACAGATACCGAGCAGCAGCTTGCCGGACGCGACGTGCTGCAGCAGGGGCTCGACAAAGCCACCGGCGCGCAGGTTGTTGATGCAGTCGCGAAAAGCACCGACCCCGGGCAGTACGATCTTGTCCGTAGCCAGAAGATCCTCGGGGTTGCTGCTGACCCTGGCGGTGTGACCGAGCTTTTCGAACGCTTTCTCAACGCTGCGCAGATTGCCCATTTCATAATCGATGATTGTAATCATCCGTAATTCCTACTCGAGCGTGCCTTTTGAGGAGAGGACGCCTTCGACCCTGGGGTCGAGCTGGGTTGCTTCGTCCAGTGCGCGGGCAAATGCCTTGAAAACCGCTTCGACAATATGATGCAGGTTGTCGCCGTAAGCCAGGTTAACGTGCACGTTGGCGCCGGCATGGTTGCAGAATGCGGTGAAAAACTCCTCGACCAGCTCCAGCTCGAAATTGCCCACCTGGGCTTTGGGTAAGGGCACATTGTACACCAGATACGGCCGGCCTGAAAAATCGAGGA
>JAVVDT010000069.1:0-10726 GCA_032250875.1 Desulfuromonadales bacterium
TGGTCTGCAGCCATTGCCTGCGTCCAACGTTGTCACTTAGCTTCCCGCAAGCAACAGCTGCAGCCCACATGCTGTGCCGTTGAGTAAGGGAGTTGAATGGTTACAAAAAAATAAAAACAAATGACATATAAAATAATACGGCGTTTTATTGTTGTCAACCTTTTGCGGAGCAAAGTCAATAATAATCAAAATGAATCGTTACAGAAAATCCCCTATGTTGTGCATTTAACTTTTAAATGCGCATAAATATCGCATAAATGTCAATTTTAAGCGAACTACCACACCAAAATTTCATATTTAAAAATACCGTTTTATAATTACTTTTTATTTAAAAAGAATGTTCTGGGTTATTGGTCAGATTGATCAGGCGATTGATAATTGGTTGATCGGCGGGAAGAATGGAGAAATCTGCCAGCTCACTGGGATGAACCCAGCGATGCTCGGCAACTCCGAGATTACGAAGAGTATTGGTGAGAAGATGACAATTGTAAGCAAGTATCAGTACCGGACCCCAGTCGTAACGATAAAAAACTACTTCAAAAATACCAGCAACCCGGATCTCTGCATCAAGCTCTTCCCGGATCTCCCGGTACAAAGCTTCTTCCGGGTCTTCTCCCGGATCAACTTTGCCGCCGGGAAACTCCCATAACCCGGCGTGACGTTTGTTGTCGGGACGCCGGGTTATAAGGACTCGACCTTCATCGAGGATAACTGCAGCAGTGACAAGTAATGGCATGTCAGTGCTCTTTAATGTCTGCATGTTTAACATAAGGACAACGATAACAGATCTGCCGAGATAAAAGCTATTGGTGTTGGATTCACTGTTTCTCTCGCCAGGAGGCTGCTGGACTATATGGACTGAACAACCGAATCTGCAGCCGGTTCATGAACAGGCCGACATCCTCCTAAAGACATCTTTCATCTCTTTTCTTTTATTCAACTCCTTGTCGCAAGAGAATGATCGTGATAATTTGTCACGATTTTTTTATGTATTTAATACCACTCGATAACTTCAGGAGAAGAATTGTGCCGGTTCATGAAATAAAACACCCGTTGGTACGTCATAAATTGGGCCTGATGCGCAGGGAAGGGGTCAGCACCAAAGACTTTCGCGAACTCTCCTCGGAAGTCGCCAGGCTTTTGACCTACGAAGCGACCAGCGACCTGGAGACGGAGAAAGAAACCATCGAAGGATGGGCCGGGCCCGTTATCATTGAAACCATCAAGGGCAAGAAGATTACGATTGTACCGATCCTGCGCGCCGGACTCGGCATGATGGACGGCGTTCTCGACATGATCCCGAGTGCCAGAGTCAGCGTTGTCGGCCTGTATCGCAACGAAGAAACGCTGGAACCGATCGCCTACTTTCAGAAGTTTACCAGCCAGATAAGCGAGCGGATTGCGATGATTCTCGACCCGATGCTGGCGACCGGCGGCAGCGTCATCGCCGCGGTCGACATGCTCAAAGAAGCTGGCTGCAACAAGATCAAGGGACTGTTTCTGGTTGCGGCACCCGAAGGGATTGCCGCCTTGCAGGCAAAACATCCGGATGTCGATATTTACGTCGCGTCAGTCGATGAGAGATTAAACGAAGTCGGCTATATCCTGCCCGGTCTCGGTGACGCCGGTGATAAAATTTTCGGCACCAAATAATTTAAGGCCTGGAGGAATCTCGATGTCTGACAAACAGCAGGAATACAGCTTCAGCTTCAATCCGAAACAGATAGTCATCGGCGCGCAGATGCTCTTTGTCGCTTTCGGCGCTCTGGTTCTGGTCCCATTATTGACCGGACTCAACGCCAATGTAGCACTCTTTACCGCCGGCGCCGGCACCCTGTTGTTTCAGGTCATTACCCGCGGCAAGGTGCCGGTTTTCCTGGCTTCAAGTTTCGCCTTTATCGCACCGATCATATACGGAGTTCAGCAATGGGGGATACCCGGGACCATGTGCGGCCTGGCAGCGGCGGGACTCCTTTATGTCGCCATCAGCTTCACGATCCGCATCTTCGGATCGGAGATCCTGCATCGCGTCCTGCCGCCGATTGTCACCGGGCCGGTGATCATGGTGATCGGACTTGTTCTGGCTCCGGTTGCCGTCCACATGGCCTCCGGCCGTACCGGCGATGGTTCCGCCTGGCTGGTCCCGCAACCGACCGCCTATATGATTGCCGGCGTCGCTCTGGTGGTCACGGTGCTGGTTTCCCTGCTGGGTAAAGGCCTGTTCAGGCTGATTCCGATTCTCTGTGGTGTTGCCAGCGGTTATTTGACCGCACTGATACTCGACGCTGCAGGGATTTCTGCTTCGGTTCAGTCCGCGTTTGACCCCGGCAGCCTGCAGAACTGGACCGGTCCGGCACTGATCTCGATGCAAACGGTTTTTGCTGCTCCATGGCTGGCCATGCCAGACTTCAGCCTGCCGGTCTGGAACCTGCAGGCGATCCTCTTCATCGTACCGGTCGCCATTGCTCCAGCGATAGAACATTTCGGCGACGTCCTGGCTATAGGCAGCATCACCGGCAAAGATTACGTTGAAGATCCCGGCATTCACAAGACCCTTCTCGGCGATGGCCTTGCTACCACTTTGGCCGCATGTCTCGGCGGTCCTCCCAATACGACCTATTCCGAAGTCTCCGGAGCCGTTGCCCTGACCCGCTCTTTCAATCCGATGGTCATGACCTGGGCAGCCATAAGCGCGATCCTGCTTGCCTTCGTCGGCAAATTGGGCGGTTTTCTCAACACCATTCCAACACCGGTTATGGGCGGTATTATGGTGCTGCTCTTCGGTGCGATTGCTGTTATCGGCATCAACACCCTGGTCCGGGCAGGTACCGATCTGATGCAGCCGCGCAATTTGACGATCGTGGCCGTGATCCTGGTCTTCGGTATCGGCGGCATGAGCTTCGATCTGGCCGTGGTTAAACTCGGCGGCATCGGCCTGGCTGGTATCGTCGGCGTATTCCTCAACCTGATTCTGCCGCAGGGACAGAAACAATAAACATTCCACAAATCAACTGACAACAACGAAAAAAGGCCGGAGAAATTTTCTCCGGCCAGACAAATGCAACCTGATTTAATAACTATTTGGCCGCATTGCGAGCGGCTTCAAGCCATGAATTCCAGGACTCCTGATTTTTCTTGATCCATTCCTGTGCATGTCGCTCGATATCCTTCTGGGACTTTTCACCCTCCTCCATGAGAGTATTCTGGGCGTTGATGTCTTCTAGTGGCAGAGTGAATTGTTTGAAGAATTCTTTTGCCGCCGGATTCTCGGCGAGGAACTTTTTGTTGGCGACAATCTGGATGTCGGCGACCACGAAGCCGAGCTTGATCGGATCGCTGACCGCTCCGGCAATGTCACTGGCAGTCAGGCGATCGACCATATCTTTTTGTGCCTCGGTAGGCATGATCTCGGGGACATTAATCCAAATGACATCTTCGCCCGGCTTGAACTTGAAGATGGTCCAGTTCGGTGCCCAGGTATAGAAGAACACCGGCTTGCCCGAATTGTAGCGTGCCAGAGCATCGGCCATGCTCGCCGAATAGGACGCCTTGATCGGATTGACATGCTCTCTGAGGTTATAGACATCCAGATGATGTGCAATGGTCTGCTCACATCCCCAACCCGCAGGACAAGCAGTCAGGTCGGCTTTGCCGTCGCCATTTGCATCGAAAGCTTCCTTGACTTCAGGACGTTTGAAATCATCGAGCGATTTAATATTGAATTTTTCCGCGTCTTTTTTTGACACCAGATAGCCTTGCAGGCCGCCGGACTTGACGACATATCCAACCTTTTCGCCCTTGTCATAAAAATTTTTCGGCAACTGACCATCATGGACGGGAAACCAGCCGTTGGCCCAGTAATCGACATCTCCCAAAGCCAGCGACTGGTAAAAAAGCGGATTCTGCAATTCCTTCGGCTTGTTCACATTATAGCCAAGTTCCTCAAGGCCGTTGCGTACCAGTGCCTCCTGGAAGTAACCTGTATTCCAGGTAGCCCGAGCGGGCTGGACCTTAACCCCTTTACCGGGCAAGTGTTGGTCAGCGAAAGCCGGCAGGGCCAGCGACAGCATTAGCAATACCAGTAGTATTCTTTTCATGCATTTCTCCTTTTTACTGATGGGGTGAATGAAACAAAAAACTAAGTCTGTGTCATCCGGCGATTCGGGATAGACACTATTTATGGGCAATTCCTTGAGTGATCCGGTCAAGAACCATTGCCAGCAGGACTATCGACAGGCCACCGATGGTCGCCAGACCGATTTCCAGGGTATTCAACCCCTGCACCACGGGGTTACCCAGTCCGCCGGCACCAATCAAAGCCGCGATGACCACCATCGACAGGGCCATCATAATGGTCTGGTTGAGCCCGGCCATAACTGAAGGCATGGCGAGCGGCAGCTGAACCTTGCGCAAGACCTGCCACGGAGTGGCACCAAAAGCGAGCGCAGCCTCTATCAGCTCCGGGTGAACCTGGCGGATACCGAGATTGGTCAGGCGAATGATCGGTGGCAGAGCAAAAACGATGGTTGCCAGAATGCCGGAGACGGTACCGATACTGAACAGCATAACCACCGGGATCAGGTAAACAAAGGCCGGGGTTGTCTGCATGGCATCCAGAAACGGTCGCAGAAGCATTTCAAAACGATCGCTGCGACCCGCCAAAATGCCGAGAGGAATTCCGACGATTGCACAAAAGACGACCGAGCAGATTACCATTGCCAGGGTCGTCATTGTTTCTTCCCACAAGCCAAGATAGCCGACCAGAAGAAATGACAGGACAGTAAATAAAGTCATGCGCTTGCCGACATAACGCCAGGCGGCGACAGCAAAAAGCAGAATGATCACAAACGGCGGCAGAGTCGAGAAAAGCCATTCCAAACTTTCCAGGCTGACCTCGACCGGCACCTTGATGACCTGAAAGAACTCACGATAGTTGAGCACCAGCCAGTCGACACCGGTCTGTATCCATTCATCAAGTGGAATAAATTGTTCATCAAAATTGAAAATTCGCATTAGTATATTCTTTGCTCCAGGTTTTTGATCAGGCAGTCACGTCTGTAACTTCTTGCGGATCGCTGCGTTGCAGAGTTCGCAAAAAGAGATTTTTGGACACGGCTCCCAAGAAAGCGCCCTCATCATTAAGAATCGGCAGAGCCCAGGGATGGCTGACCACTTCGGGGAGAATATCCTGCATTGAATCGCCGGCATGAGCGGGGACGATGCCTTTGAGATAAGCTTTGGCAATCAACTGCGGCTGTTCCGCAAGGTCGATAACCTCACGCAGGGAATCCGTTGAAACAATCCCCTGGAACCTGCGGTTGCTATCGATGACATAGCCGAAGTCGCGGTCGTTCTTGATCAAGCGTTGCAGTGCGGCACGAGGGCTTTGGCCTTCGGTAACAACGATCGTGACCTGGGTATCGCTGGCAATGTCGCCAGCGGTGAGGATATTGGTTGGATCGACGCCGCGGAAAAAGGCCCGTACGTAATCGTCGGCCGGATTCTGCAGAATTTCTTCCGGTGTACCAACCTGCACCACGCTCCCCCCTTCCATAATGGCAATCCGGTCGCCGATGCGCATCGCTTCATCGAGATCGTGGGAGATGAATACAATTGTCCGTTTTGCCTTGGCTTGCAACTTGAGTAACTCATCCTGCATTTCGGTCCGAATCAGCGGATCAAGCGCCGAGAAAGCTTCATCCATCAACAGGATATCAGGGTCAACCGCCAAACCGCGAGCCAGTCCGACCCGCTGCTGCATGCCACCGGACAATTCATTCGGCATGCTCGCCGCATAAGCTTCCAGTCCGACCTGCTCCAGGGCCTGCAATGCGCGGGCCTCGCGGGTCGGCTTGTCAATGCCGTCCATCTCCAGACCAAAGGCGGCGTTCTGCAATACTGTCATGTGCGGCATCAGGGCAAAGGATTGAAAAACCATGCTCATTTTTTTGCGCCGCATCTTGACCAACTGGTCATTATTCATGCTGATGATATCTTCGTCGTCGATAAACACCTGCCCGGCAGTCGGCTCAATCAGTCGGTTAAGCATCCGCACCATAGTCGATTTCCCGGACCCGGAAAGTCCCATGATAACGAAAACCTCGCCGGTATAAATCTCGAAGCTGGCATTCTGCACACCAATGGTCGTCTCGGTTTTTTCAAAGATCTCGGCTTTATCCAGGCCTTGTTTGAGCAAGCTCATGGCCTTTTTCGGATGAGGTCCGAAAATTTTAAACAACCCTTTGACTGCAACTTTGACTTTTTGCGCCATTTTTCCCCTTGTTTTTCATACTCTTTGCGGAAACATTTATATATTGTATCCGGTGGTAAATTACTGTCAAATCACAATGGCACCAAGATCCACAGCCAAAAGCATAAGGATACGATAATTGCCTGAGACCAGCAGTGTCCTGAAAAGTGCTTGATTTAATTGTTTAATGGTCAGAGCGACCCGCGACCAGATTCTGAAGATGTACCAGAACCGGCGCCACTCTGTAAGAAAGGGAGATCTGTGGTACATCACGCGGGGCGATGTCCTTAATGATCTCCTTGCGGGGCAAGGTCGGAACACCCTGGCAGGATGTCGCCTAGGCCATAACCATACATGGATTATAGAGTCAGGTCAAATCTCGTGTGATCGTACCTGGTTTCAGTTGTTTTCCATTCATTTTGTGGTTAACTTCGAAAATGAACTCTTCAATTGAGAGACGCCAAAGCCATGTGCACATCAGCAGACCTGGCCATTATCGGAGGAGGGATCGTTGGATGCGCCACTGCCCTGGCAATCATCTCACGCAATCCCGATCTGAAAATCCTCCTTTTCGAAAAGGAGACACAACTGGCGAGCCATCAGACCGGCCACAACAGCGGCGTGATCCACGCCGGCCTCTACTATCTGCCAGGTTCACTTAAAGCAACAACCTGTACCTCCGGGCGTGAGGCACTCTATCGCTTCTGCGCCGAGCATGACATCCCCCACCAACGCTGCGGCAAAGTGGTTATGGCGGTCAACGAAGCCGAGCTGCCGGCGCTGGACGAACTCGAACGCCGAGGTCAGACGAACGGACTGAAGGGCCTGCAACGGCTGAATGCCTCTGAGTTGAAAGAACGTGAGCCGCATGTGCGTGGGGTTGCCGGCTTGCACGTGCCGCAAACCGGCATCGTTGATTATGTGCGCGTCACGCTGGCAATGGCCGAGATCTTTAAGGCACGCGGCGGTGTTATTCATCTGCACACGCCGATCATGAAGATCAGTCAAAAACATGACGACTACCTGCTTCAGGCAGGGAGCAGAACCTTTCGGGCTCGCGCACTGGTCAATTGCGCCGGGCTGCATGCGGACCGGGTTGCCCGGTCAGCCGGCCTCTTTCCTGATTTGCGCATCGTTCCGTTCCGCGGCGAATACTACGCGATCAAACCGAAGCGCAGCCACCTCGTCAAACACCTGATTTACCCGGTCCCCAATCCGCAGATGCCGTTTCTCGGCGTACACTTCACGCGCATGATCGACGGCACCGTAGAAGCCGGACCCAATGCCGTGCTGGCGTGGCAGCGCGAGGGCTACCATCGCAGCGACATCTCACTGCGTGACATAGCCGACACGCTGAGCTTTGCCGGTTTCTGGAAACTGTCGGCCCGCTTCTGGCGCGTCGGCCTCGAGGAGCATGGCCGCTCCTTCTCGAAAAGGCTGTTTGTTAAAAGTCTGCAGCGCCTCATTCCGGAGATCGAGCCGAAAGATCTGGTCCCCGGCGGTAGCGGAGTACGTGCCCAGGCGGTCGACAGAGAGGGCAAAATGGTTGATGATTTTTGCATTCTGACTGAAGGGCGCATGATCCATGTTCTCAATGCCCCTTCACCGGCTGCGACCGCATCCTTGAGCATTGCTGAGCATATTGCCGACCGGGTCACAAAAGTGATCTCATAAAAACAGAACTCAGCGCATCGTTGCGGCAAGCGAGTCAAACCAAGGTGCGACAAAATTACATCAATTGTCCAGGATCCTGGATGAAGCTCACGAAGCCGCGACCGGCACAAGATGCACAGCACACGATATGCATGGATCATAAGCGCGCACGATCCGTTCCGCCACAGCCATCAAACGCTGATGATTCTGCTCATCAGCCAGATCCGCCATGATCTGAGCTGCCATCACCCGCTGATTGATCGAGGTCGGCGTCACGATATCCGCGGCCACCACAGTCCCCCATTCATCGACGACATAGTGATGCACCAACAAGCCGCGCGGCGCCTCCACGGCCGCGGTACCAACGCCAGCATGCGGGGCCTTGTGCTGCGCTTGCAGTGGCTCGGCGCGATCGGCACCCAGCAAGAGATCAAGCAGCTGCCCTGCCCTTTGCAAAGCCCACTCGATTTCCCTGAGCTGGGCGATATTGTTCTCATGAATACCCAGGTTATCTTCAGAGATCGTCATGGGCAACCCCCTACCCGCTGCGAGCCTGGCCCTTGCCAGGGCTCCGGTCAGGAAAGGGCCGGCCTCACCGGCAGCATCCTTGGCATGGGAATCCTCCCTGGATCGTTCACCGAGCAGGCTGGCATAATCCGAGGCAGGCACTGCAGCCGTTTTTTCATGCCACAAGTGCTCTCCGGTCAAGGTAAAAGCATCGGCCTGGCCCGTGGCGACAGCATTACCGAGAACCCGGCTGGATTCAGGATAGTTGCCCGCCTGCAAAAAGCTTTTGGCAAAGTCCGGCCAATCGCGCCGCCAATTGCTCAGCTCTGCAGCCAGGGCCTCAAGTTCACTCCGCTCTGGGGAATAGGCAACTCCGCCGAAAACCGGATTAATCGGATGGATAATCCTCCCACCGGCGACTTGCTGAATCCGGTTGCCCAAAGCTTTTAAGCCGAGTCCGCCCTTAGCCAGAGAATCCTCTTGTCTCAGCAGGTCAACGACATCCGTGGAATCTCGCAAATCGGGTAATATAAGGCAGAACAGGTGCAGTGCATGGCTCTGGATATGCCCGCCCAGCAGCAGCAATTCACGAAGGGTTACGGCCATTGGTGGAACAACCACATCCATCGCCTTTTCCAGTGCCTGCAAAGAGGTCAGCTTGTGCACCGCGGAGCAGATCGCGCAGATGCGGCAAATCAGGTCAGGCACCTCATCATAGCGGCGGCCGACAACCAGTGTCTCGAAAAGTCGCGGCGATTCGAGCAGCCGCACCTTGACATCATGCAGGCGATCGCCCTCGAGCAGCAGCTCAACCCGGCCGTGCCCTTCGACACGCGTTAACGGATCAACGATCAGCCTGGCCATAGGGTGCTTCTCCAAAACGTTCCAGCCGATGACGGATTTCCTGCTCTGAGAGTCCGGCTTCGATTAAAAGATTCAGCAATTCGTCCCGGTTGGACTCAGACACTTCGCCACGGCAGCCTTCACAGGGCACACCCAGTCCCGGACACAAAGCGTTACAGCCGGCGGCAGTCACCGGGCCAAGACAGGGGGCATGGTCCTCTGTCAGCAGACAACGGTTTTCATTGCTGCGGCATTCCATACAGACCGGCATCACCTGGTGACCGCGCCAGCCACCTTGCAGGATCGCGCCGATGCTTTCGAGAAGTTCGTGACGTTCAGGCGGACAGCCGGGGATCTGGCCATCCACCTTGACAAAATGGTGCACCGGTTGCGGCGAGAAGGTATCCCAATCAGCACCCTGGTCGCCGTAGATCTCGGCCAGGGACATGCTGCGTTCTCCCTTTACCAAAGTATTAACGCCGCCGGTCAGGGCGCAGGCACCGATGGCCACCAACAGACGCGACTTGCGACGTATCGACAGGAGACGCTCGATTTCCGAAGGCGTCGACACAGAACCTTCAACCAGAGTGATATCGACAGGTTCATTCATACTGCTGGCAGAAGAAACCAGAGGGAACGTGTCAAGGACAACAATTTTGGCGAGAGCGGCCAAAGACGACTCGCAGTTGACGAACATCAATTGACAACCGCTGCAGGAGGTAAAACGGAGCCAGGCAAGTTTGATCGGAGTCTTGAATTTCATATCGCCCCCGCCATGTCACGCAGCTCCTTAAGGCTGAAGACCGGGCCTTCCTTGCAGACATAGCGCCCCACAACCACACAGTGGCAGCATTCGCCGATGCCGCAGCGCATGCGTCGTTCGAGGGTTGCGAATATGTTTGCCGGCGGCAGGCCCATTAATGCCAGTTCTTCGAGGACACAACGGTAGAGGGCCGGCGGCCCGCACACAGCCGCAATGGTATTATGCGGGACAAAATCAAGATCTTTGAGCAATTCGCTGACCAGGCCTATCTTGCAGAGGACACGATCGTAGGGTCCGGGCAGGGCTTCGGCAAAATCGACAGAAAAACGCACATCGACGCGTCCCTGAGCGGATAACTCGATAAGCTCATCGCGAAAAAGCAGGCTCCCAGGCTCACGTGAACCGTAGAGTAAAATGATTTTACCTGCCTGCCGGTCATCGAGCAGCGCCTTCAGCAGAGCTCGCAGCGGCGCCATGCCGAGGCCACCGGCAATCAAAAGGGCGTCCTTCCCGGCAAACTTTGTGAGAGAGAAACCGTTGCCGAACGGGCCGCGCAGGCCGACCGAATCTCCCTTTTGAAGATGGTAGAGAGCTTCAGTCACCCGCCCGGTCCGGCGGATACAGGAATGGATACGGTCATTGCGGACAAGATCGCAGGATGAGACGGGAAAGCTACCGACACCCGGGAGACTGATTTCGAAAAATTGCCC
>JAVVDT010000006.1:0-39151 GCA_032250875.1 Desulfuromonadales bacterium
CTGTGCCGCCAGATTATTGTAGCTGTCCTTCCAGCTGTCGAATGCACGCAGATAGACGTACTGATTATTCTTCAGGTATTTGCTGATTCTTGCCAGGATGTAATTGAATTCATCAACCAGCTTTGAGAGTTGTGCGACGTCCATTGCTATGCCCCCGGTATACTGCCGGTCAATTTGCGGCAGAGTCTCTCGCAGAAAATAACACGGCAGCTTGTCCCACGTTAAGTCACAAAAGGCTGAAACCTCCACAGACATGGGCTCACTGAACCTTTATCTTCTTGAATTATAGCGATAAAAACCATATAAGTTGACGCTTAAAAGTGGTAGAATTATCGTGTTTTTGTTCAACAATTCTTAATGTCAGACGAATTGCCCTGCCCGGCTTCAAAAAAACAATCGTCAGACAACCAGACTTTAGAATTCAAGCCATATTATTTTGGCCTCGGTTTGTTTGTGACGCCTCTGTAATATGGTTTTCGAAGACATTGTACGGAGAGATTAATTTATGCAGAGTGCAACAGAGCAGATGATTCAGATACGCTGGCACGGACGCGGCGGCCAGGGGGCCATTACCGCGGCAAAAGTGGTTGCCGAAGCCGCGTTCCGCTCAGGTTATGGTGGAGCCGTCATGGCGCCGACATTCGGTACCGAGCGCCGCGGCGCTCCGGTGACGACATCTCTGAAGATTGCCCACAAAAAAATCTACGATCTTTCGCCGATTTCAACTCCGGACATTGTGGTTGTTCTTGACCATATGATCATGCACGAAGTGGATGTCACCGCGGGGCTGAAAGCCGGCGGCTGGATTATCCTGAATTCGCCACGCCCGCCAGAAGAACATCAGTTTCCGGGTTATCGCACAGCGGTTGCCGATGTAACCCGACTGGGAGTCGAAGCCGGACTGCGCAAAGGCATCGTCAACACCGGCATCATCGGTGCTCTGGGGCGCGCCAGTGGTCTGGTCGACATTGATGTGCTTGCCGACAATATTGCTGTTGAATTCGCCGGGCGTAAACCGGAAGCCAACGCCCTGGCGGCACGTCTGGTCTATGATGCAACCCTGATGTTTGATAACACGACAGGAGGAGCGACTGATGCCTGATCCGAGATTTAAAATCCTTACTTCCGCCAGCACCTCCGGCCCTGGCGATGCCGGCCGTACCGGCTCCTGGCGCGTTGAACGGCCGGTCATCGACATGAGCCGCTGCATTCCGGCCAAAACCGGCAAGCCCGCCTGTCACCTCTGCTGGCTTCTCTGCCCTGACAACGTGGTCAGCAAGGAGATCGAACCGGCAATCGACCTTGAATATTGCAAAGGCTGCGGCATCTGCGCCCAGGAGTGTCCGGTCCAGGCGATTTCCATGGTTGCGGACGCGGACTTTCTCGAAGGAGCAGCCAGTGAGTAACCCCATCATCGAATCCGGTAATGTCGCCGCGGCCATGGCGGTCCAGCTGGCGCGTGCCGAAGTTATTGCGGCTTACCCGATCACCCCACAGACACCGGTCACGGAGAAGCTGTCCGAGCTGATCGCCGCCGGCGCAATGGATGCCGAATACGTCGCCGTGGAAAGCGAACACAGCGCCATGGGCGTATGCATCGGCGCTGCCAGTGCCGGCGTGCGTGCCTTCACCGCGACGTCCTCCAACGGCCTGCTGTACATGAGCGAGCAGCTGCACTGGGCCGCCGGCGCACGTCTGCCGATCGTCATGTGCGTCGTCAATCGTGCCATCGGGGCGCCCTGGTCGGTGTGGAATGACCACCAGGATGCCATCAGTCAGCGTGATACCGGCTGGATTCAGATCTTCGCCAAGGATCACCAGGAAATCATCGACATGACCCTGAAAGCCTTCCGCCTCGCGGAACTGGTGCATATCCCGGTCATGGTCAATTACGACGGCTACTATCTTTCGCACACCTACATGCCCTTTGAGCCGCCGGACGCCGAGCGCGTCGACGCCTTCCTCCCCGCTTACGCGTACAAGCATGCCTTGACTCCTGAACGGCCGGAAAGCCTGAATACGGTGACGCTGCCCGATGCCCGCCTCGATGTGGACGGCATCCAGCGCGGCGGTTACATGGACATCCGCCACAACCTGCACGAAGAGATGGGCAAGTCCATCGAAGTCTGGGAAGAGATTGACCAGGAGTACCAGGCGTTGTTCGGCCGGGGTGGACATCCGGTCATCGATCCCTACCGCTGCGAGGACGCCGACGTTATTATCGTCGCCATGGGCTCCATGGCCAACCAGTTCCGCGTGGTGGTGGATCGTCTGCGCCAGAACGACGGCCTCAAGGTCGGCATCCTGGCCCTGCAGATGTATCGACCTTTCCCGAGCGCTATCATTGCCGAGGCGCTGCAGTCGGCCAGGCACGTCATGGTCTATGAGAAAGGGCTGAGCTACGGCAATCAGGGAGCTCTTTATGGCGACATCAAATCGGCCCTCTACCCCTATCCGGCAAGACCGCGCCTGCACAATTTCATTGTCGGCCTGGGCGGTCGCGCCATCCCGACCGAATCCCTGTATGAAACGATGAAAACGGCTTGCGAACAGGATCTGTCGACGCTATCGGCGCAGGCTGATGCACCGCAATGGATTGGATTACAGTTATGAAAACCACTGCCAGAACCACCGTCCTCAACCTGACCGGGGAAGAGTTTGTTCATCCGGGCAACCGCGCCTGCTCCGGCTGCGGCCTCAGCATCCTTTACCGGGTCGGCGTCAAAGCCCTGGGCCGTGACTGCATCTTCGTGGTCCCACCGAGCTGCCTGACGGTCATGCAGGGACTCTACCCGATTGCCGCCACCCAGATGCCGGTTCTAAACGGCACGTTTGCCTCAACCGCAGCGATCGCCACCGGTGTCAAGGCCGCCATGAGACGTCTCGGTCGCGAAACCCAGGTCGTCGCCTGGGCCGGCGACGGCGGCACCTCGGACATCGGCATTCAGGCCCTCTCCGGGGCGCTTGAACGCGGTGAGGACATCATCTATATCTGTTACGACAACGAAGCCTATATGAACACCGGGGTGCAGCGCTCCGGCACGACGCCGCGGGGTTCGCTGACCACAACGACGCCGTTTACCGGGAAGAGCGAGGTCGGCAAGGATTTGCCGGCCATCATCGCGGCACACAATCCGGCTTACCTGGCAACCTGCTCCGCCAGCTACCCGCTCGATTTCCATGACAAGCTGCTGAAAGCCAAACAGATCAAGGGGCTGAAGTACCTGCATGTGCAGACGCCCTGCCCGCCCGGCTGGGGCATTGACGAACACATGACCGTCGCCCTCGGCAGGGCGGCAGTGGAAACCGGCCTGTTCGACCTCTATGAAATCGAAAATGGCCGCATGCAGTTGAGCGGACCGTCTCAACAGCTGCTCGCCAAGCCCGCCTTGCGGCCGGTACGCGAGTACCTGCAGCTGCAAACGCGTTTCAAAGCGCTTGGCGACGAGCAGGCCGACGCCTTGCAGGCGCAAGTCGACCGGCGCTGGGCAGGTTATCGCGACAAATTCAAATAACGCGTTTGGTCAATAATTGTTGAATGTTGCATACAAAAAAACCCGGCTTTTCTGGCCGGGTTTTTTACTTTGCTGTTGCAGATATCCTGCTGTCTCTGTCAGTGGGACAACAGCATCGGGACGGTCATCTGGCCGAGAAGGTAACTGCCGATCTCACCCATATCAAGCTGGCCGCGTTTGGTCGAGATATGGACGCCAAGAACCAGAAGATCAATATTGTCATCAGCGACCAGGTTGAGCAGCGTGTCACCGACACTCAGATCGCCGGGAGGAATCAGTTCGATCGCAGCCGTTATCCTGTGCAGCGTCAGATAACGGGAAAGGCGCTCACTCTCGTCCGGACTGAAGGTGGCTCTGCCGACCGAAACCAGGTTGACTTGCTTTGCAGACAGCAACAGGGGCATGGCATCGTGCATCGCGCGGGAGGCCTTGGGACCGGCCTTCCAGGCGACCATGATGCGTTCGCCGAGATGAGGAAAGCTGCCGAAAGCCGGGACGATCAACACCGGTCGTCCGGAACCGAGCAGCAGACGCTCCGGGCTGGTGATGGCAGAGTGCTGTTTATCCTTATCGGCAACAAGAGGCTGGCTCACCACCAGCAGATCGGTGAAACTGGCATAGTAGCCGATCATTTCCGCTACACCGGCACGTGAAAAGCCGAGGTCGACAGCCAACCAGTCCGAAGCAACCCCGCTTTCGTCAATGCGCTGCTGAAACATTTCGCGGATTTCTGTCAGCTGGCGCTCCGGCTGTTCAAGATGTGGTGATGAATAGACATAAAGGCCTGTCAGGCTCGCACCGTGCTGCTTCGCCAGTGTGATTGCCGCTTCAAGCCTGCTTTGGCAAGACAGCGCCTGGTCCAGATGAACCATAATATCTTTCAGCATAACGAGTCTCTCCTTACCGCAAATATCTGTCGCATCATGAGTTGCCGCCGTCGGCAGACCATACGAAAACGATCCTGCTGCTAGGCTCCCGATAAACCCGGCATCATCCTTTGACCCAGTTCGGCTTGCGTTTCTCCAGGTATGCGGACAGTCCCTCGCGCCCTTCGGCGGAAGCCCGGGTCTCGGCAATCCGCTCGGCCGTATCGGCAACCAGGTCATCGTCCAGGTAGCCCAGGGCAACTTCGGAAACCAATGCTTTGACGGAGGACATCGCCTGAGGGCCATTGTTGAGCAGACGCCGGCTGAGATGATCAGCAGCGTCCACCAGGTCCTCCGCCTTGACCACTTCGTGGACCAGCCCAAGCCGGTATGCCTCGGCAGCGTCAAAAGACTCCGCAGTCAGGAAATAACGACGGGTGGCCCGGGAACCTATGGCCGCGGCAAGATAGGGCGAGATCACGGCTGGAATCAGACCGAGCTTAACTTCGGGAAGACAGAAGATAGCCGCTTCACTAGCCAGTGCGATATCACAACAGGCGACCAGTCCCACTCCGCCACCGATTGCCGCTCCCTGCACCAGAGCAATGGTCGGTTTCGAAAGATTGGCCAGGGTCTTCATCAGCTCTGCCAGCCCCGTGGCATCGGTCAGATTCTCGACAAAGGAGTAGTCTGCCATGCGGCGCATCCAGTTGAGGTCCGCGCCTGATGAGAAACTTTTGCCTCTGGCTCCAAGCATGATGACCCTGACACTGCGCTCGCGCTCCAGCCTTTTGAGCTCGTCAGTCAGGGCACTGATCAAGGTATCGTCAAAGGCATTGTGCATCTCAGGCCGGTTCAGTGTAATCGTGGCCCGGCCATGTTCATCGATTTCGCTTAAAAGTGCGGCAACACCCATAGTCTCATTTCCTGAAATTTCCGCAACGGTACTTTGCCATCGGCGCATACGGTGACCCCCCTGCAGCATAATCCATACACTCAACGGCTCAGGACAAATTCCCATGCACACCAGTATTCTTCAGGATGCGGATCGGGGGGGCAAGCAATGCAGCGGGTCTCGATACGGGGATCAATGGTCTGGGCAAACCCGGCATATTCGACCACACCAACAGTTTTACACGGAAAATCGGGCAATCCCTTGCGCTTGCGGGTCGACTGAACCCGACAGTCAACCATGTGAAAAACCGCTCGCGTATCAGTAACTTCGATCGCTTCCTGCAGGTTGAGTCGCGCATACAGGCGATGTTTGAGGCATTCCACCAGAGCCGGGATGCCGCCGCCAGGTTCAAGGCCAAGTCGCGCCATAATCCGCTTGGCTTCGACAACGGTGAATTTCTCCCAGGCTGCCCGATCGATCTCGATCGCCGTTTCAATCCCGTAGCGCTGCTCGACAGCCTGAAACCAGAGCCCGTCATGAGCCAGCCAGTTCTTGGCATCATCGACGATAATCGCAATCAACTCCTCTTTGTTTAACCCCTGAAGCAGAGCAACCCCTTCATTCAACTTTGTTTGCATAGCATCCCACCCTCTCGCAATCTGTGTCACATGGCCCATGCCAAACCCCGCACAACTCAACCTCGGATCACAGCCGTACCGATTACGACCCTTTGCACTTCGCTGGTGCCTTCGTAGATTTCAGTGATTTTGGCATCACGCATCATTCTTTCCACAGGAAAGTCGCGGGTGTAGCCGTAGCCGCCATGCACCTGAACAGCCTTGGTCGTCACCCACATGGCGGTCTCGGATGCACTGAGCTTGGCCATGGCCGATTCCTTGCCATAGGAAAGACCGGCACTCGCCCGCCAGGCCGACTGGTAAACCAGCAGGCGCGATGCTTCGATACGCACAGCCATATCCGCCAGAATAAACTGCACCCCCTGGAAGCTGGCGATCGGCTGTTCGAACTGTTTCCGTTCGCGAGCATATTTCAGTGCCTCTTCGTAAGCACCCTGGGCGATACCGAGGGCCTGGGCGGCAATCCCGATGCGGCCACCATCGAGAGTCTTCATGGCTATTTTAAAGCCTTCACCCTCCTTGCCGAGCAGGCGGTCTGCGGGGATGCGGCAATTCTCGAAAACCAGTTCACAGGTCGGCGATGAACGGATGCCCATCTTCTTTTCCTTTTTGCCGAAAACAAAACCCGGTGTGTCTTTTTCAACAATGAATGCACTGATGCCATGGTGTTTCTGGGCATTCTTGTCGGTCCGCGCAAAGACGATGTAAATTTCCGCATCGCCGCCATTGGTGATGAATATCTTGCTGCCGTTGAGAACCCATTCCTCGCCGTCGCGCACAGCGAAGGTCTTGGTGCCGCCGGCGTCGGAACCGGCTCCGGTCTCGGTCAAGCCGAAAGCTCCAAGCCTGGTTCCCAGGGCCATAGGTGTCAGAAAGCTTTGCTTCTGCTCTTCGCTGCCGAACAGCCAGACCGGGTTGGCGCCCAGCGACAGGTGGGCCGACAAGGTGACCCCGGTCGAGGCACAGACCCTAGAAAGCTCTTCCACGGCGATCGCGTAGCTGATGTAGTCCGCACCGGCGCCACCGTACTCCTCGGGGAAGACAATCCCGGTAAGGCCCAGTTCAGCGACTTTGTCAAACATCAGAGTCCGGTCGAAGCGTTCATTCTCATCGCGCTCGGCCGCCGACGGTGCCAGCTCTTTTTCGGCGAAGCTGCGAACCGTTTCACGGATCAGGTTCTGCTCTTCAGTCAACTGAAAATACATATGGGCTCCTCCTTGGTGACTGCCAGTAAATGGCTTGTTCCCCTATCATTATGCATAGCTGCGCAATACTTCGCGGGCGATGATCAGACGCTGAATTTCGCTTGTGCCTTCGTAAATGGTGGTAATCCGCGCATCGCGACTGTAGCGCTCCACCGGAAATTCAGAGGTATAGCCGTAGCCGCCGAAAATCTGCATGGCCTCGTAACAGACGCGATTGGCCGCTTCGGTAGCAAACAGCTTGGCCATCGACGCTTCTTTTGAGTAAGACTTGTTCTGTTCTTTGCGAAACGCGGCATTCATCAAGAGCAGACGGGCCGCTTCCAGATCGGTCGCGGCGTCAGCTATTTTCCACTGAATTGCCTGAAAATTGCTGATGGACTGACCGAATTGCTTACGTTCCAAGGCATAGCGCGACGCTGCTTCGATGGCTGCCTGACCGATGCCAAGACCCAGTGAACCGATACCGATGCGGCCACCGGCTAATTCAGCGACCGCAACCCGAAAACCGTCGTTGAGCTTTCCCATTAAGGCACTGCCGGGGATGCGGCAATCCTGCAGCAGCAGTTCGTTGGTCGCTGAAGCATGTTGTCCCATCTTCTCTTCGGCGCGCCCGACAAGGCACCCGGGGGTCCCGGCCTCCACCAGAAAACAACTGATGCCTTTGCCCTTGGCCGCGCTGCGGTCGGTGACCGCCCAGACGACAAACACGCCGGCATAGGGTGCGCTGGTAATAAAAATCTTGCTGCCGTTAAGGATCCAATCGTCACCATCCCGTATTGCAAGGGTGGTCATCGCCGCCGGATCGGAACCGGCGCCGGTTTCGGTCAGGGCAAAGGCTCCGGCCAGAAACTCGCCGCTGCAGATCTTGGGAATATAACGCAATCGCTGCTCTTCACTGCCGACCGCCTGAATCACCTCGCAGACCATGTTGTTGACCGACACGGTCACCGCCGTCGAGGCACAGGCGCGTGCGATTTCCGTCAAGGCGACGCTGAAGGCGATCACGCCGGCTTCACAACCGCCGTAATCAGCCTTGACGTTCAACCCCATGAAGCCGAGTTGCGCCAACTTCTTCAGATTGTCGAGGAACAGTTCCTGCTGCTCACCGCGATCGAGTGCCGCGGCAAGCGGAGCCAGTTCGGTTTCAGCGAACTGGCGCGCGGTGGCGCGAATCAGGTTCTGCTCTTCGTTGAGGTCAAGAAACATCAGATGCCTGCCCTTTATTTATTTGCCGGTAAAGGTTGCCGGGCGCTTTTCCAGAAACGCCTGCATGCCCTCTTTCTGATCGGCCGTGGCAAAGCACAGACCGAACAGGTCGGCTTCGAATCGCCCGGCACGATCGAGATCCATCTCCAGGCCATTATCAATGGATTCTTTGGCGAAACGTACGGCGACCGGGCCCTTGGAGGCAATCTTGGCTGCCAGGCTGCGCGCGGCGGCAAGCAGCGCATCGGCCGCAACCACTTTGTTGGCGAGGCCGATGCGGTAAGCCTCCTGGGCATCGATCATGTCTCCGGTAAAGATCAGCTCCTTGGCGCGACCCTTGCCGACCAGCCTGGCCAGACGCAGGGTGCCGCCGAAACCGGGTATGACGCCGAGGTTGACTTCAGGCTGACCGAAACGGGCATTGTCTGCGACAATTCTGATGTCGCAGGCCATCGCCAGTTCACAGCCGCCACCGAGGGCAAAGCCATTGACAGCGGCGATGACCGGCTTGGGAAACTTTTCGATAACGTTGAGCACGGTATGACCAAGCCGGGCGAAATGTGCTGCCGACATCGCGTCGAGGGGTTGCATCGCAGCAATATCGGCACCGGCGACAAAGGCCTTGGCGCCGCTGCCGGTCAGAATCACGCAGGCCACCGCGTCATTGTGCTGCAAGTCGGTAAATGCAGCGGCGAGCTCATCGAGAACCTGGGCATTCAGCGCATTGAGCGCCGCCGGGCGGTTAATAGTAACGACCGCAGTCGCATCAGCAATATCGATCAACAGGTTGGTGAAATTCATTTGGATCTCCTCCATTAATCAGTAAGTGTAAAAGCCTTTGCCGCTCTTCCGGGCAATCTTGCCGCTAATCAGGCCGGCACCGACCACCATGATTTTTCTATCCTCATGGTTGACAAAAACCTTTTCAACGCCCGTTCGCTGAGCTTTAGCCTTTCATCCTGACTCTTGACCTTAAAGCTGATCCACACGCTCGAAAACCACCGCCACGGCTTCGCCGCCGCCGATGCAGAGAGTCGCCAGGCCGTAGCGTTCGCCACGCCGAGCCATTTCATGAATCAGGGTTGCCGCAAGACGTGCGCCGCTGGCGCCGATTGGATGGCCGATGGCCACCGCGCCACCATTGACATTGACCCGCTCGACATCGAGGCCAAGATCCTTGATGGCGATCATGGTCACCAGGGCAAAGGCTTCATTGATTTCAAACAGACCGATGTCTTCAGGACGCAGACCGGCATGGGCACAGGCTTTTTCTATAGCACCGACCGGCGCATCCGGGTAATGGTCGGGATGCAGGCTGTGGGTGGACATGCCGATGATCTTGGCACGCGGCTTCAGACCATGTCTTTTGACTGCGTCGGCTCCGGCCAGCAGCAGGAAGGCCGCACCATCGTTGATCGTCGATGCATTGGCGGCCGTAATCGTGCCATCCTTTTTAAAGACCGGCCGCAAGCTGGTCATCCTGTCGAAGTCAACCCGGAACGGTTCTTCATCCTCGCTGACGGTCACATCGCCTTTGCGCGAAGGCTTGACCACCGGCACAATCTCTTCGGCAAGCACACCCTCCCGAATAGCCCGCTGGGCCCGCTGGTAAGAACGCAGAGCATAAGCGTCCTGCTCTTCACGTGAAAACTCATGGACATCAACCCGCACTTCGGCAATCTCACCCATGTGCCGACCGCTGAATGGATCGGTGAGACCGTCATACACCATCAGGTCGAGGGCCTGAGCATGTCCCATGCGCTGTCCGTTGCGAAGAGCAGGAAGCGCATAAGGAGCCAGTGACATGTTTTCCATGCCGCCGGCGATGACAATCCCGGAGTCTCCAAGACGAATGGCGTCGGCAGCGAGCATAACCGCCTTCAGGCCGCTGCCGCAGACCTTGTTGATCGTCATGGCCGGCACCGAATCAGGCAGCTCGGCGAAACGCATCGCCTGGCGTGCCGGCGCCTGACCGGCGCCACCGGAAAGGACCTGTCCGGCAATAAACTGATCGATATCCTCACCCTTGAGATTGCCGGCCTCGAGCAAACGCTTGATGACCGGGGCCGCCAGACGGGGAGCCGGCACATCGGCAAGAGTCCCGCCGAAGCTGCCAAAAGGGGTACGTAAAGCGTCAATCACAAAAACGTCCTGCATGGGTTCGGTCTCCTTTCCAGAGCTTGCGATTATTCAGTGAGGTGCAGCTGCCAGAAACTGTTGCATTCGTAGTCAACAGGTTAACCTATTGCCACACTGGAGAACTATAGAGCAAGGAAGGTACCAAACAGCTTTTCTCGACGATTACGACATGCAGATTTTACTGTTTTTCTTGAAAATCGCCTGAAAAAGCCACTTCCGCGCTGCAGAAGAATGGCTGCGAACCTCGGATTTAAAATAAAAGGCCCGTAAACCCGGGTCACAGGTGTTTCGATGGTGACACTTTCTACTGGTGTTTACAGCGGCCGAACGGCTCAAATTACAGCCGGTTGATGGACAATCCGCGAGGCTCCCGCCCCGGCAGCCAGTCATTGGCAAGCGTCTCGGCAGAGACTTCACGCAAAGGCTGACGTGCTCGCGACGTTTGACCATTAATCTTAGCCGGGAAGCGGATTTCGGCCGGCAGAGCTTCACCATGCGCAGGTTCCAGTAGCTGCCGTGACATCACCTGCGCATGACCAGCGACTTCCTCGGGATCAAGCAACGGCTCAAAGCAACAATCGGTTTCGGCCAGCCGTTGCACCCAGGCATCGCGCGGCGCTGTGGCGAAAAGTGCCCGCAGTTCACCGATCAGTGCGGTCTGCGGCATCGGTTCATGCTGCCTGGCAATCCATTGCGGTCGATTGACCGCGGTGCAGAATGCCTGCCAGAACTTGACTTCGAGAGCTCCAAGCACCACGAATTTTTCGTCAGCGGTGCGGTAAATCTGGTAGCAGGCCACGCCGCCGGTAATCAGGCCGCGGCCCGGCTCAAGGCTGCCTCCAGCGCGACCCACCCCCGCCTGGCCAAACGATTGCCAGGAGAGGACGGTCTCAAAGATGCTGGTATCGATAGTGCAGCCTTCTCCCTGACGCTCCCTGCGCAACAAGGCCGCCAGGATCAGATTGACTGCCTGTTGGCCGCTGGCGTAATCGGAGACCGGTGGAAAGGGGATAACCGGAGTTTCCAGCGTGCCGGTATGATGCAGCATGCCACTCAAAGCCATGTACGTCAGGTCATGACCGGCCCGCTGACTTGCAGGGCCATCCTGACCGAACCCGGAGAGCGCACAGTGTACCAGGCGAGGATTGAGGGCTTGCAGGTGAGCGGGACTGAAGCCAAGACGCTCCATCACGCCTGGCCGATACGACTCAAGCAGCACATCGGCAACTTTCACCAGATCGGCAAAGCGGCTGCGGCCGCTCTCGCTTTTCAAATCGAGGCGCACCACGGTTTTGCCGGCATTGACTTGCTTATAGAGTGGTGAGAGGCCGTCATTATCGAGAAAGATGAAAGTTCGCATCGGGTCGCCGCCGGGCGGCTCGATCTTGATCACATCCGCACCGAGATCCGCGAGCAGGCGCGTGGCGTAAGGCCCGGGAAGATACTGGCTGAGATCGAGGACCCGGCAGCCCTGCAAGGCCTCGTCAAGCATCGATTGGCCTAAGGTCATCAATGACCCTGCCGTCGTTAGCGAGACCACCGGCAGGTACAAAGACCACCTCGCCGCGCAGGTTGCAGACCTGACGCAGTGTGTCCACTACAGCAGCTTCCAGACCTTGCGGAATGTCGTGGGCGATCTCGCAATGCAGCGTCATTGAGTCCATATCGTTGATTCGCCCGACGACCAGCCGCCCCTTGAGCACCTGCGGGTGCCGGCGCAGCACCTCGGCCACCTGCGAGGGGCGCACGAACATGCCACGCACCTTGGCGGTCTGATCGGCACGGCCCATCCAGCCCTTGATGCGGCGATTGGTGCGCCCGCAGGGGCTCACTCCGGGCAGGATTGCGGAGAGATCGCCCGTGGCAAAACGGATCAGAGGATATTCGGGAGACAGACTGGTCACGATCACTTCACCGACCTCGCCGTCGGCTACCGGATCGCCGGTGCCTGGGCGCACGATTTCGAGGATGATTCCCTCGTCGACGATCATCCCCTCGCGAGCCGATGATTCATAAGCGATCAGCCCGAGGTCGGCGGTCGCGTAACACTGCAACACCGCAATGCCTCGTCCGGCCAGGGTGTCCCGCAGGCTTGGCGGCAGGTATTCGCCAGTGACCAGGGCCTTACTCAGGCTGGAGAGATCGACGCCGAGCTCATCGGCCTTATCAAGAATGATTTTGAGAAACGATGGCGTGCCGACATAACCCTGGGGCCGGACGTGTGCCATGACCTGGACCTGCAGCTCTGTCTGCCCACCTCCGGCCGGCACGACCGCGCAGCCAAGCTCCTGGGCTCCCGCTTCGAGCATCATCCCCGCCGGGGTGAAATGGTACGAAAAACAGTTGTGCACGATCTCACCGGCCCGGAAGCCCGCGGCATGCAGAGCTCGGGCGAAGCGCCAGAAATCGGGACGCCGCGCACCCGGCTCGAAGATCGGTCCGGGCGAGGCGAAGATCTGGGTCAGCGCCGGTGGTGCCAGACAGGTCAGGCCACCAAAGATCGGCTGCTGCTTTTGAAGCTCGATCAGCTCCGACTTGCGCAGCAACGGCAACGACTCAAGGACGCTGCGCCGAACCATGGTGGCAGCATCGACACCGGCAAGCAGCTCAGCGATGGCCGGGGCCTGCTGCTGGGCATGAGCAATTTGTGCCGCAAGCTGGGTGAACAATTCCGCCTCGCGCTGCTCTGGCGGGCGGGTTTCGAGAGAATCGTAAAAGTCACTCATGGCTGCTCCAATCAGCTGATCGGTGAGAGGCGAGGAGTAAAGGCGGAAGGGATCGATTATTTCTCCTCACTCCTCTCAGATTTCCTATGCCGCAGGGTATCTCAGACTAAGGTGCACATTTGAGGTGGCCGATAAAGGTTCGGATGCAAGGCTTGCGCAGGGGTGAGGCCTGCAGGCGTAGCGGAGCTACGTCGAAGCCCGAACCCCAAGCATAACGCCGCAGACGAGCCTTTAGCGGCCACCGAACCTACATCCAACGTTTGCGGCGCTTATACGACTTGAGGTTCTTGAAGGATTTACGGTCCTTGTCACCGCCGGACAGGTAAAACTCCTTCATATCCTCGTTATTCAGCAACTCCTCGCCGGTACCGTCGAGGGCAATCTTGCCGGACTCCATGACGTAGCCGTAGGAAGCGCAGCGCAGCGCCATGTTGGCATTCTGTTCAACCAGCAGCATGGTGATTCCCTGCTCCTGGTTGATGTTGCGGATGATGCCGAACACCTCTTTGACCAGAAGCGGCGACAGCCCCATGGAAGGTTCATCGAGCAGGATCATTTCCGGACGGGCCATGACCGCGCGGCCGATAGCCAGCATCTGTTGCTCACCGCCGGAGAGATAGCCGGCCAGACCTGTGCGCTCCCGCAGCCGCGGGAAATAGTGAAAGACTTTATCGATATCGTCTTTGATAAACTTGTCGCGGCGGGTGTAGGCGCCGAGGCGCAGGTTCTCGATCACAGTCATGTCTTCGATAATGCGGCGGCCTTCCATG
The DNA here is from genome assembly GCA_032250875.1 of Desulfuromonadales bacterium. Classification (GTDB taxonomy): domain Bacteria; phylum Desulfobacterota; class Desulfuromonadia; order Desulfuromonadales; family BM103; genus M0040. Next base: position 13,961 of record JAVVDT010000006.1, read on the forward strand.
ACCTGGAAGATCCCGCGACGCACGATATCGTCCGGATCGCGGTTGCTGATCGATTCTCCCTTGAAATGAATGGAGCCCTTGGTTACTTCGCCGTCCTCGGTCTTGAGCAGTCCGGACACGGCTTTGAGAGTCGTCGATTTGCCGGCACCGTTCGGCCCGAGCAGGGTGACGATCTCTCCCTTGGGGACTTCCAGGCTGATCCCCCGCAGCACCAGGATAACGTCGTCGTAAACCACCTCGATGTTGTTGATCGACAGGATCGATTCCTTGATCTCGACTTTCTCTGCGGGTTCTGCCATAGTTCTAGCTCCTCTTCGAAGGGCTCAAGGTTCCAGCTTGTCGGTCCGATACGATCCAGACGAACCGACAAGCTTGAATCTAAAACGCTTAGAGTACGGAGGAACGGTTGCCAACACCGTCCCTCCGCCTGTTCATATTACCAACCAAGCCAATCGGGACGGCGTGGGACATTCACGGTAGCTTCTTTGTTGAACTTGAAATCACCGCCGTTGTACGTGGTGGTGTAGATCGAAACCTCGGTCGTGCCACGGTGGTCTTCACTGGTCCAGGTGGACGGCTGACAAACCCCTTCCAGTCCGGCAGGTACGTGATCGCGCATCTGCTCCATACCTTTCTTGATGTTCGGCCCGGTAATGCCGCCTTCCATCTTCTCAGCTGCCGTCATGGCGTCTTTCATGAAGTAGACGACACAAACACCGCGCATGTAATGCAGGTTGCGGTAGGTTTCGTCGCTGCCCGCAGAGTGCTTGGAAATGGCACGCACCAGGGTCATCCCCGGCGCATCGCTCTTCCATGAGGGCGCAAACAGAGGCACGGCTACGCCATCGCCGGATTCCTGGGCCGCCTTGATGGAGTTCTCATCCCAACCCCAGACATTCGCCATGAACTGCGGATTGGCGCCAACCGTGCCGCAGGAGTTCAGCAGCGAGATGTTGGAGCCAGCGGTGTTGCCCATATAGGCGTAGTCGGCTCCGGAGTCCTTAAGGGTCAGGCACTGGGCCTTGGCATCGCCCGGCTTGAGATCATAGACGATCGGGTTGAGAACTTCGAAGCCGAGTTCCTTGGCATACTCAGCACAGGCTTCCTTGGGGGCGTTCGGATAAGGATGGTTGGCGCCCATGTGGATAAATTTCGGTGTGCCTTGCTTGCCCTTGGCTTTCCAGTCATCGGCAGCCCACTGCACCAGGCCGCGACAGGTGTCGGAGTAGGAGGCTCCGTAGAAGAAGTTGTAGGGCGCCGGGGACTTGGTCTTGGGTGACTTGCCGGTCGGATCGGTAAGATGGCCGGAATAGGAGGCCGAGAAATAGGGAACCTCATCTTTGGCGACAAACTGAACGAGAGCTTCCGTGTCGGCGGTTCCCCAACCCTGAATCGCTACCGGTTCGAGGCCGGAGAGCCACTTCTTATAGGTGGCGATAGCCTGTGGTGCCTTGTAGGAGTAGTCAACGGTTTCATAGTCAAGCAGCTTGCCGTTGATCCCGCCATTCGCGTTGATGTAGCTCATGGCGTCGGCGACGCCGTTGCCATAGGGGACGCCGACATCCGAAGTCGGTCCGGTGTAGCAGGCCAGGTGTCCCACCGGGATCTTGTCTGCAGCCGTTGCCATGGTTGAAAAACCCAAAATTGCCAGTAGAGCTGTTCCACAGAGTAACGTTTTGCGCATGACGTTTTCCTCCTTCTCATCGTTGATGATGTTTGTCGGGCTACTGGGGAGGCATCTCCCCGTTCGAAAAATTCGCGACCCCGGACAGCCATGTCCGGGGCATATCGGTTTAGTATGAAAAGGGGTAAAGCTTCCAGTAGTTCTTGATCATCCGCCAGCGGTGAGCCAGACCGTCCGGCTCAAAGATGAGGAACAGAATGATGGCCAGACCAATGGCCATTTCTTTGATATAGGCCAGGGCCTGGGTCAGGGCGGTACTTTCACTGCCGACCAGATGGACGCCGAACTCCATGACTTCCGGCAGCAGGACCATGAAAATCGTCCCCAGCATGCTCCCCATGACGGATCCCAGGCCACCGATGATCACCATGCCGAGGAACTGAATGGAGAGAATCAAGGTAAAACCTTCGGCGGAGACAAAACCCAGGTAATGACCAAACAAAGCCCCGCCGATCCCCGCATAAAATGAAGAGATGCCAAATGAAAGGATGCGGTACTTGTTCAGGTTGATACCCATGATTTCGGCTGACAGATAGTGATCGCGCACTGCGATGAAGGCCCGTCCGTCACGGCTGCGCATCAGGTTGGCGCCGGCCATGAACATGACGACCACGTAAAAGAGCACCACGAAAAAGAACGACTTGTCACTGTTCATCTCATAACCGAAAATCGAGAAGGGGCTGGCCATGGCGCCGGCGGAACCACCGGTAAACCATTCGGCGCGGGCAAAGAAATCTTCGAGGATGTACTGTGAAGCCAGGGTGGCTATGGCCAGGTAGAGCCCCTTGATGCGACCGGCCGGGATGCCGACCATCAGGCCGACAGCCATGGTCAGAAGCCCGGCCAGCGGAATAGCGAAAAACACCGGGATTCCGGAATTGTTGCTGATCCATGCCGAAGCAAAGGCACCCAGGCCGAAGAACGCGGCATGGCCGAGAGAAATCTGGCCGGTAAAACCGACGACAATGTTCAAACCCAGGGCGGCAATTCCGTAGTAGCCGATCTGAATCAGCAGATTCAGATAGTAGGCATCCAGACAGAGCGGCGCCAGAAGCAACAGCAGCACGGAAACGACCGCGACCCGTCGTGCCAGAGGGGTCGGAAAGATGGTCATGTCCGCCTGGTAGGTGGTGCGGAATTCTCCGCAACGCATGCGCGAGTGAGCAGATGCCATCTATTAAATCCTCTCGATATCTTTGGTGCCGAACAGGCCGTAAGGCTTGATCATGAGAATGATAACCAGGGCATAAAAGGGTGCAATGTTGTACATGTTGCCTAAATGCAGCCACTGACTGTCAAAAAATTCGGCCAGGTTTTCGAGCACGCCGATCAGCAGGCCGCCGACGATCGCACCGACGATCGAATCGAGGCCGCCGAGGATCACCACCGGAAAAACCTTGATGCCGATAAAGGAGAGTGCCGACGAGACACCATTGACCATGCCGATGACCACTCCGGCCAGCGCCGAGACCACGGCAGAGATCGCCCAGGCCGCGGCAAATACATGCTTGACCGAAATCCCGAGGCTTTGCGCAATCTGCTGATTGAATGCTGTGGCGCGCATTGCCAGGCCCATGCGCGAATACTTGAAGAAGAAATAAAAGGCGATCATGATGACCAGGGAAACGCTCACGCTCATGATGTAGGCGGTTTCCACCTGCAAGCCGCCAATGTTGATCGACTCGGTATCGAAGACCTTGGGGAAGGCCTTGGTGTAGCCGCCGAAAATCCACGAGACCAGCGCCTGGAAGAACATCGACAAGCCAATGGTAACCATGATCACGGAAATAATCGGCTCACCGATCATCGGCCGCAGCACCACAACCTGCAGGACCACGCCGAAGATCATCATGAAAACCAGCGTCAACGGGAAGCCCACATAAAAGGGCAGCTCAAACTTGACCAGCATGGCCCAGCAGGTCCAGGCACCGATAAGCAGGAACTCACCCTGGGCAAAGTTAACCACCCGGGTCGATTTGTAGATCAATACAAAACACATGGCCACGACCCCGTAAAGAGTCCCGACAATCAGGCCGTTGACAATCATCTGAGTCAACAATTCAAAATTCATGGTTGTTCTCCCGACACCGGTTACAGAGCTTTTTTCACAGGCCCTTTTGCAGCCTGGTCACTCGCAGACTGCAGATCCACAATCCGCACATCGGTCTGCACCCGCGATTTGTTGCCATCCTGAAAAGTAATCACCGTGTCGATATGCACGACATCCAGATCGGAATAGATGGTGTCGATGATCTCGGCATATTTCTCCTTGATGACACCGCGACGCACTTTTCTGGTCCTGGTCAGCTCGCCGTCATCGGCGTCGAGCTGTTTGTAGAGCAGCAGGAATTTGCGGATCTTCTGCGCAACGGGCAGAGTTTCATTGACCGTCTCCACCTCTTTTTTTATCAGGTCGTAGACCATCTCCTGGGCGGAAAGGTTGATGTAGTTGGTGAAAGCGATGTTGCGCTGTTCGGCCCACTTGGCGACGATTTCGAAGCGGATGCAGATGATCGCCGACAGGTAGTCGCGGCCATCCCCCTGGACAACCGCCTCGGCGATGAACGGCGAAAATTTGAGTTTGTTCTCGATGAACTGGGGAGAGAACTTGTCGCCGTTCGAGGTTTCCGAGAGGTCGCTGATGCGGTCGATGACCACCAGATGGTTGTTCTCTTTCTTGAAGTAACCGGCGTCACCGGTATGCATCCAGCCGTCTTCAAGGGCCTTGTCTGTCTCTGCCTGGTTCTTGTAATAGCCGAGGAACATGCCGCAGGTTTTGGCCACCACTTCACCGACGCCGTTATGATCAGGATTGTTAATGCGCACCTGGGCATTGCGGAACGGGATGCCGACACTGTCAAAATCGACATCATCGGCTTCATGGATGGTATAGGCTCCGGCCAACTCGGTTTGGCCGTAGAGCTGGCGCAAAGGCACCCCCATGGCCAGAAAGAATTTGAAGGTGTCGGGTCCAAGAGCGGCGCCGCCGGTCGCCGCGGAGCGCAGGTAAGTAAAGCCGAGCCGATCCTTCAAGGGTCTGAACAGCAGCCAGTGCGCGAGCTTTGACTGGTTGCCCTGCCCCCTGGCAGAGGCCTTGCCCGCAAGCTTCATGGCGAACCGGTACATCGCCTGCTTGAATCGGGTCGCATCCATCATCTTTGCCTTGACATCGGCGGCGACCGATTCCCAGACGCGCGGTGCCAGAAGCACAAAGGTCGGTCCGATTTCACGCAGATCCGACATCATGGTCTCCGGTTCTTCGACAAAATTCACGATGATCCTGCTGATCAGAGCCTGGGCCACGGCATACACCTGTTCCATGATCCAGGGCAGCGGCAGCACCGAAACATAGTTATCGCTCGGATACTTGGGATCGGCCTCCAGGTAAGCGACACAGTGTTCCAGCATGGGTCCGGCCTGCAGCATGGCCAGCTTCGGATTGGAGGTTGTTCCCGAGGTCGGGCAGAGGATGGCCACGTCCTCGGCTTTGCCCTGATTGACCAGCTGCATATAAAGTTCGGGCTGTTCATCATCGAGCTTCTGGCCACTGGCCATCAGATCTAGATGACTCATCAGCCTGGGATCGTCATATTTACGCATGCCGCGCGGGTCGCAATAAATAATATGCTCGACACAGGGGCATTCCGCGGTGATCTCGAGGACCTTGTCGACCTGTTCTTCGTCCTCGGCAATGATGATCCTGGCACCGGCGTAGTTGATCAGGTAGGCGACCTCTTCATTGAGAGAATCCTGGTAGATGCCGAAGATCATGGCCCGCAGGGCATGTGAGGCGACTTCGCCATAGACCCACTCGGGCCGGTTGTCACCGATAATGCCGACCGAGTCGTTGTGAGCGATCCCCAGCTTGTGCATACCGAGGGCGAACAGCTTGACATGCCGGTTGTAATCAGCCCAGGTGTAGGCGTTCCAGATGCCGTAGTCCTTTTCCCGCAGCGCGACCTCATCAGGCCAGTTGGCAGCATTGTGAGCAAGCAGCTTGGGAAAGGTGTCGAAGGTTTTGACATCGGTATATGCCGCAGGCTGCAGAGTCATCAAACCACCTCCTCGTCTGCTGCCTGGAGTTCGTCATCGAAACCGACGCCGAGATAGGCGCTTTTGACCTGCTCGTTCTGCATGACTTCATCAGGCAGGCCGGCACAGATCTTTTTGCCGAAATCAAGCACCATCACCCGGTGGGAGATGTCCATGACCACGCCCATGTCGTGCTCAATCATAATGATCGTCATGCCCCATTCTTCATTGAGATCAATGATGTAGCGGGCCATGTCCTCTTTCTCTTCCAGGTTCATGCCCGCCATCGGTTCGTCAAGCAGGATCAAGTCGGGGCGCAACGCCACCGCCCGTGCCAGCTCGACCCGTTTGCGCAGTCCGTAGGAAAGTGTTCCGGCAATCTCCTTGCGGATATGGGCAATCTCCAGGAAATCGATAATGTCCTCAACTTCACGGCGATGCACCAGCTCCTCTTTGCGGGCGCCGGACAACCAGTACAGCGAACCGGTCAGAAAGTTGTTCTTCAACAGGTGATGGCGACCAACCAGGATATTGTCGAGCACAGACATGTGGTTAAACAACGCCAGGTTCTGAAAGGTGCGGCCAATGCCGAGCTTGCAGCGGTCATTGGGCTTCAAGCCAATAAGACTCTGCCCTTTGAAGCTGATCTGCCCTTTGTTGGGTTGATAGCGGCCGGAAATGCAGTTGAGCATCGACGTCTTGCCTGCGCCGTTCGGGCCGATAATCGAGAAGAGCTCCCCCGTGCGGACCTCAAAAGAAACTTCGCGTAACGCATGCACGCCGCCGAACGACAGAAAAATATTATCAACTTTCAGCAGAGGCTGGTTCTCACTCATGACGCCTTCCTTCCAGAGTTGATCAAGTCAACATTTCGGTGACACTAAACGGCCTGTTATGACAGGATTGCAACGGTGCAAAACAAGTACCAAACAACGTTTTACAAAATCAGATTTGTCTCATCATAAAGCTAAGATAACGATCTTAATGAGAAATTCTCGCAGATTAAAAGTACCTCAGCAAGTTTTGCGCAAACAAACATGTCACCAATCGTTAACATCGTCACAACAGCTGTTAAAAGCGCTGACATCAGGGGCTGACATCGGCAAAAAACATAATTCGAAAAGTATCTGTACAACGGCAGCCACCTGGGTCGGCCAAAACGAAGCGGACCCGGATGCAATCAGCACCCCGGTCCGGCAAACAATGAAAGAAGATGGCGTCGCAAAAATTCCATGAATATTTGCGATGGCATCTAACAAGGCAGTTTTTAGTGCAGATGGTACTTCTGCAGCTTTTTGTAAAGTCCGGGTCGGGAAATTCCGAGCAGATTGGCCGCAACCAGCTTATTGCCGCCAACCTTTTCCATGGCGCCAAGAATCAGGTCCTTTTCGATCTCTTCCATAATGTCCTGCAGGGAACGCTTCCCCAGGTCTTTGACAGCGTCCAGGCTGAAGACGCCGCTACCGAAAACCGCCGGCTCATCGGCATGATGGAGCTCGGCAATCGGTGCGGGGAGATCATACAGTCGGATAAACGGTCCATTGACCATATTGAAAGCGCTCTCGATCGCACTGCGTAATTCACGGACGTTCCCCGGAAAGGAGTAAGCCTTCAACGCTGCCCAGGCACGGGAGCTGAGGCCCTGAACATTTAAATCGAATTCAATATTGAACAACTCGACAAAGTGCCTGGCAAGATAGAAAACATCCTCCGGTCGTTCACGCAACGGCGGAATCGGCAGCGACACGACGTTTATGCGGTAATAAAGATCAGAACGCAGACGCCTCTCCTTGACCAGGGCCAGAGCGTCACAATTGGTTGCCGTAATAAAGCGCACATCGACAAAACGAATCTCCTGGCTGCCGAGCGGAGCAACCTCGCGTTCCTGCAAAACACGCAGCAACTTGGCTTGCATGGCGAGAGGCATCTCGCTGATTTCATCAAGGAAAAGCGTGCCGCCATGGGCTTGCTCGAATTTGCCTATTTGACCGCCGCGTCTTGCTCCCGAGAAGGCTCCCTCAACGTAGCCGAAAAGCTCGGCCTCCAAAAGGTTCTCCGGGATGGCCGCACAATTGACCCTGACAAAGGGACCGTCACAACGTCGACTGGCCGAGTGAATTGCGTGCGCAAACAGTTCCTTGCCGGTGCCGCTCTCGCCGGTCAGAAGTACCGTTGACGAGCGCCCGGCAATTCTCAGCAGGCGTTCTTTCAGATCCCGCATGGTTTGGCCATGACAGACAATCTGCTCGACATTGTAGAGAGCCGTCGGCTTATGACCGGCAATCGTGCGGCGAGTGGACTTGCCTTCCAATGGCGGCAGGCTGTCGGCCAGACGGGAGATGCCCGGCCCCTCTCTTAGCTGGATCTTGCCGTAGGCTCCGAAGGTCTTGCCATTTTTTATCAGCGGCCAGCGGCTGGCAATAATTTGCCGTCCGTTCAACAAATGCGGTTCGCCAATTTCAGCCTTGCCTGAATCCATGACCTTGGGCAGGCGCGACAGGGTTGAATCCGGGTACGCTTCATTGACATGACGTCCAACCATTTCGACGACCTGCAAGCCGAGGATTTCGGCAAACTCCCGGTTGACCATCAGCACAAATCCACCACGATCAACCAGCAGAATGCCACCGCCTGCATCCAGAGAAAAGGGATCGATAGACTGCACAAAATCATGAAGGATCAAAGCCGCTTCATTACCACGATCAAGGGCGGTCAAAACCAGCTCTCCTCCGAGCAGGGAACAATCGGCACCGCCCGGCAGGTATTTCGCTAGATACCAGCGGTCATCTATCGGAACCGGCACGGATTTAAAACCGAAGCCTTTGGCCAGAAGCGCATGAAAGTGACGCAAGGCACCAATCTGCTCGAGATTTCTGCCGATCAAAGCTGTTTGTTCCTGGCCGGCAAAGGGGTTGTTATCGCTGGCCGAGACCACTTTCTGGTGCCGATCAAGACCAAGAACCCACTGAAACGCATTCTCATTTGGTGTTTTGACGGAATCCAAACGACGCAACGAAGTTGATTTCATTTAAAAAATATCCTTCATATCCCTGAGTAACCTTTAGGAAACTGTCGGACTATCCATGAACCGAATTTCCAGCCGATCCATGGATAGTCCAACAGCCTCCCAGGCAGGAGTGCTTTTCTGATGAACGAAGTCCAACGTTACTTTATCAATTTGTCTATGCCCGAAGATAATAATAACATTGTTTTATCGCTTTTGAAAAGCTAAAGCGGCTAAATTAATACAAGATTGTTTCGTCTTGGCATAAACAAACTTAAACCGCGGCAGTCGTTGCTTTCCCGTTTACACTAGACTTTGGCAAAGAACCGGCAAGAGTCGCTAATCAGGAAGTGGACGCGCTGCAGGCGATGGAAAGATCCTTATCTTTAGAGGATATCAACAGAAGCCCGATACAGACGGCAGCAATTCAGGGCCACGAGAAAATGTAAACAAAGGTAGACATTCAAGTCGGGCAAGCGTCACCATTATGCTCACTCAACTCGGGAGAAAAACCTGGTTAATCCATATAGACAACGTTTTCCGCGGATTCTGCGCTTTCTCCCTGCATGGCATGACACTTGCTGAATGTTTGACTGTTAAAACATCGTTCATCTAAATTCCGCATTCAAACACAGCACGAAATGTCTGTGGGGAGAGAAATATGGAAGCACCTGTCTACCGACCTCAACACCCGATTCGTTTTGTAACGGCAACCAGCCTTTATGATGGACATGATGTGTCAATCAACATCATGCGCAGGATCATGCAGGATTCAGGTGCCGAAGTGATCCATCTTGGTCATAACCGCTCGGTACACGAAGTGGTTGACGCAGCAATTCAGGAGGATGCTCAGGGAATTGCCGTCAGCTCTTACCAGGGTGGACACATGGAATATTTCAAATTCATGCACGACTTGCTGCAGCAAAAGGACGCTGGACATATCCGGATCTTTGGTGGCGGTGGTGGCGTAATCCTGCCTGATGAGATCAAACAACTTGAAGAATATGGCATCTGCAAAATCTTTTCTCCCGAAGACGGTCGCCGCATGGGGTTGCAGGGCATGATCAACTACCAGCTGAAACAGTGTGACTTCGCACCACCGCATCAGCTTGATCAGGATCTGGAGAGGTTGCCGCAGCACGACCCGCAGGCGGTAGCACGACTGATAACCGCTGCCGAACTGCTGGTTCAGCAACCTGACGAACTGCTGCAGTCAACGCAAAAGCAGGTCCGTGAACTGGCCGGACAGGTGCCGGTGCTCGGCATTACCGGTACTGGCGGTGCGGGCAAAAGTTCTCTGACCGACGAGTTGGTGCGCCGCTTCCTGAGAGATTTCGACGGTAAGACCGTGGCGATCCTTTCGGTCGACCCGACCCGCAAACGGACCGGCGGAGCATTGCTCGGCGACCGCATCCGCATGAATGCCATCGACACGCCGAGGGTGTTCATGCGTTCGCTGGCGACCCGCGACTCACGCACGGAACTCTCCGCTGCCATTCACGAGGCGGTCGAGGTCCTCAAGGCGGCAGCTTTTGATCTGATCATCGTCGAGACCAGCGGCATCGGCCAGGGCAACGCCGGGATTGTCGAAGTCTGCGATGTCTCTCTCTACGTGATGACCAGTGAGTTCGGTGCACCAACCCAGCTGGAAAAAATCGACATGCTCGACTTCGCCGATTTGATCGCCCTCAACAAGATGGAGAAACGCGGTGCCGAAGATGCCTTGCGCAACGTGCGCAAGCAGTACCGGCGCAACCGTCATTTGTTTGAAGCGATTGACGAGGAGTTGCCGGTTTACGGCACCATCGCCAGCCAGTTCAACGATATCGGCGTCAACCGGCTTTACCGGGCTCTGATCGACAGATTGAATGACAAATGCCAGCTTGGCTGGCAGTCGCAGCTGGAGGTGGGCGAGGGACAGAGCATCGCCCAGCTGATCATCCCGCCGGAGCAGGTCAGCTACCTGTCCGAAATCGCGCATACCGCCAAGGCTTATCGCAAACACACCCGGGAGCAGATGCAGGTCGGGCGGCAACTTTATCAGCTTTCCGGCGCCCGCGAACTGTTGGCGCAAAAATGCGATTGTCAGGTCGCGGATCTTGAAGCGTTGCTTGAGCAGACCGAAAGCGCTCTCAGTGAAGAGAACCGCAAGCTGCTGCAGAAATGGCCGGAAATAAAAAAGGCCTACAGCCAGGAGGTGATGATCACCAGGGTGCGCGACAAGGAGATCCGTACCGAATTGACCGGCACAACCCTCTCCGGAACGCGCATCCCCAAGGTCTGCCTGCCGGATTTCGCCGACTACGGCGAAATCATCCGCTGGTGCATGAAAGAAAACGCCCCGGGTTTCTTTCCTTATACTGCCGGTCTTTTCCCGTTCAAGCGCACTGCCGAAGACCCCAAACGCCAGTTTGCCGGGGAGGGAACTCCGGAGCGCACCAACCGCCGCTTTCACTATTTGACCCGCGACGATAACGCCAAACGGCTTTCGACTGCATTTGACAGTGTCACCCTTTACGGCGAGGATCCGGACGAACGCCCGGACATTTACGGCAAGGTCGGGATGAGCGGCGTATCGATCTGCACGCAGAACGACATGGACAAGCTGTTTGCCGGCTTCGACCTCTGCGACCCGATGACCTCCGTCTCGCTGACCATCAACGGTCCGGCGCCAATGCTGCTGGCCATGTTCATGAACACCGCCGTGCGTCAGCAGCTGGAAAAGTTTCGTGGCGAAAACGGTCGTGAACCATCGGAAGAGGAGCGGGCCGAAATCCAGAGCTGTACACTGCAGACCGTGCGCGGCACAGTGCAGGCCGACATCCTCAAAGAAGATCAGGGGCAGAATACCTGCATCTTCACAACCGAGTTTGCCCTGCGCATGATGGGTGACATCCAGCAGTATTTCATTGATCAGAAGGTGCGCAACTACTATTCGGTCTCGATCAGCGGCTACCATATCGCCGAAGCGGGAGCCAACCCGATCAGCCAGTTGGCCTTTACCCTCTCCAACGGCTTCACCTTTGTCGAATACTACCTGTCGCGCGGTATGCATATCGATGAATTTGCCGGCAACCTGTCATTCTTCTTCAGCAACGGCCTCGACCCTGAATACACGGTTATCGGTCGGGTCGCCCGGCGCATCTGGTCGGTGGTGATGCGCGACCGCTATGGTGCCAACACCAAGAGCCAGATGCTCAAATATCACATCCAGACCTCCGGCCGTTCACTGCACGCCCAGGAGATGAATTTCAACGACATTCGTACCACCCTGCAGGCGCTGATGGCGATTTATGACAACTGCAACTCACTGCACACTAATGCCTATGATGAAGCGATCACCACCCCTACCGAGGAATCCGTACGTCGGGCGATGGCGATCCAGATGATCATCAACAAGGAGCTTGGCCTGGCCAAAAACGAAAATCCTCTGCAGGGGGCTTTCATTATCGAAGAGCTCACCGACCTGGTCGAAGAAGCGGTGCTGGAACAGTTCGAACAGATCAGCCAGCGCGGCGGCGTACTCGGGGCGATGGAGACTCTCTACCAGCGCACCAGGATTCAGGAAGAGTCGATGCTCTACGAACACAAGAAGCACACCGGCGAACTGCCTATTATCGGCGTCAATACCTATCTGAATCCGAAAACCGAAGGTGAGGGATATGCCATCCCCGGTGAACTGGCCCGTTCAACCGAAGAGGAGAAACGTCATCAGATCACCAATCTGCGCGTCTTTCAGGCGGAGCACGCCACGGAAGCTCCTGCAGCGCTCAAGCGACTGCAGAAGGCCGCCGAGGACGGCGGCAACATCTTCGCCGAATTAATGGAAGCGGTCACAGTCGCTTCACTGGGGCAGATCAGCGCTGCGCTCTACGAGGTCGGCGGTCAGTATCGTCGCAACATGTAACTCGTTTCTAGGCGAAAACTGTGGTCGCGCAACCTGGTGTTTCGGATGGACACGAACTCATTGCTGAATCCGCGAGTTTTGTTTGACTCTGCCGTTTTCAAGCCATTTTGCAGACTACGTCAGGTGAGGCGTAAGGGGTGAAGCGTAAATCTTCAGGTGGAAACCGGGCTTTTGGTTTCTCTCCTCACTCTTCACCCTTCACTCCTCACGGATTCTGGTCATTAGCAGAGAGGAGATGGTTTTGGACATTTTCCAGGTCTTCAGGGATCGTCGCAGTATCCGCAAATATCAGGACAGACCGGTCGAGGCTGACAAGATTGCACAGGTTTTAGACGCTGCCCGACTGGCCCCTTCGTGGAAAAATTTACAGTGCTGGCGATTCCTGGTACTCGACGATCACAGCCGCAAGACGTCCATCCTCGCAGCCTTTCCCGAAGGCAACCCCGGCAGTAAGGCAATCGCTGCAGCACCCGTGGCAATCGTCGTCTGTGCCGACCCGGCGGAATCTGAGGCAGCAAATGGCATCGAGTACTACATCGCCGATGCCGCCATCGCCTTCGAGCACCTCTGCCTGGCTGCCCATGCCCTCGGTCTCGGCACCTGCTGGATGGGCTGGTTTGACGAAACCAGCCTCAAAAAAGCGCTAGACATACCTGACCACATAAAGGTTGTCGGGGTCACGCCTCTTGGCTATCCGGACCAGGGACCGAAAGCCAGACCGCGTAAAGCCCTTACTGAAATCGCCTTTTACAACTATTGGGGGAAAACGTTATCATGACAGCAGTTGGCCATTCCGAGCGGTTTTGTCGGCAACGCACGCCTCAAGCCCCCCATTGAGGGGGGAATGCACTTGTGATTTACACGGTGTTGTGATAGGAATCTGTCGGAGAACTCATGAGCCAGCCGCAAGTTTGGCCGGCTTTTATCAGGTTTTCCCGACCAATTTTTGCTGCCATGCATAAAGCGGCCAGAAGTGGACGCTTTTTTCTTTGAGATCGTTATGGACGACCTGCTTTTTATCTTTATTCTGTTTATCATTTACCTGATTGCCGCCACCCCTACCGGTGTTATCCTGTCCCGCCTCATGGGCAGCGAGGATGTCCGTCAGAAAGGCAGCGGCAATATCGGCGCAACCAATGTCTACCGGGTGGTCGGCAAGCTGGCAGGCATCCTGACGCTGGTCGGTGACACCATGAAGGGTTTTTTGCCGCTGTTGGCTTGCAAGAGCTGGCTGGCACCAACGCCGACCCAGCTCGGCGTTGCCTGCTCTATCGCCATCATTGGTCATTGCTATCCGGTCTACCTGAAATTCAGGGGCGGCAAAGGCGTCGCCACCGCCCTCGGCATCTTCCTGGTGATCTCACCGCCTGCAGTCCTCGGTGCCCTGGTTGTCTTTTTACTGACGGTAGGCATAACCCGCTACATCTCCCTCGGTTCAGTCTTTGCGGCCATGGCTGCGCCATTGTTGATTCTGATGCTGAACCAGCCACAAGCGATTTTTCTGGCAACCCTCTTTATTGCCACACTGGTGATCTGGCGCCACCGCAGCAACATACGACGTCTGCTGGATGGCACTGAAGGCCGCTTCAAAGTGTGACAGGCTCAGTTTCTTGACTTTTCCCGAGAACACCCCAACAATAACTTGATATCTCAACGATTCTTTGTCCGGAGCGTTCTTGATGACTTTGCCCGCCGGGAAACTGTTTCTGATCCTCTTGGTCCTGATCGGCGTCCCTCTACTGTGCCTCGCTCTTTGGCTGCAAAGTTTCATTTCGACAACGGTCGCTCCGGCCGCACCACAATTGGTTGAAATTAAATCCGGCAGCTCATTTTCGCGCGTCGCCAGCCAGCTCGAACAATCCGGCGTCATTAAAGACGCCAGACGCTTTACACTCCTGGCCCGCTGGCGTAATGCCACAGGGCAGATCCACGCCGGTGAATACCTCTTTGAAACCGCTGCCAAACCGGACGACATTCTCGCTCGTCTGGTCGCCGGCGATATCCGCATGCTGCAGGTCACCATCCCGGAGGGTTTTAATCTGCAGGAGATCGCGACACGACTCGACAAGACCGCTATCGGTTCCACCGAGGAGTTCCTGGCCCTGTGCCACAATGCTGATTTCTTGAGCGAACTTAGCCTCAACACCGCTTCCCTGGAAGGTTACCTGTTTCCGGAAACCTATACGTACTCGTCGTCAACGACACCAAAACAAATTCTGACGGCGATGGTGGCGCAGCTGCGCAGGCAATTAACCCCGGAATTACTGGCAAGTGCCGCAGCCCTGAATCTCAACCGTCATCAACTGCTCACCCTGGCGTCAATCATCCAGAAAGAAGCGGGCAATGTCACGGAAATGCCCTTGATCTCAGCCGTATTCCATAATCGCTTGAAACGCGGAATCCCTTTGCAGGCGGACCCGACCGTGATTTATGGTATTGCTGATTTCGACGGCAATCTTACTCGCAAGCACCTTGAGACGCCGACCCCTTACAACACTTACAGGACAAGGGGGCTGCCGCCAGGGCCAATTGCCAGCCCGGGACTTTTCGCACTGCAAGCCGCGGCAAATCCGGCGGCAAGCAAGGATCTGTATTTTGTGTCGCGGGGTGACGGTACCCATGTGTTCAGTGCCACCCTGAAAGATCACAATCGCGCGGTGCAGCGTTACCAGAGACGCCGATAAGAGACGGCAAAGGTCAAAGGAAAGAATCCTCTTCGGCATAAATGTTTTAATCAGTGCATCATCAGCATAATTTAAACCTCACCAGGGATGATAACAGCCATGGCAAAACGCATCCTGCTGGCTGAAGACAATCAGCAACTGGCCGCGGCGATTGTCGAACGGCTCAAACAGCAAGGGTTCGATGTCCTGCAGGTAAGCGACGGCATTGCCGCCCTGCGTGCGATTGCGGCACAACCGCCGGAACTGCTGCTGCTTGAGCTCAAGCTGCCTGGCCTGCACGGCATTGAGCTGATCAAGAAATTACGACAAAGCCCACGCACCAGTAATCTGCCGGTGATTGTTCTGACCGGTTTCTACAAGGGTGAAAAATTTCAGGCTGCCGCCAGGGCACTTGGAATTCGCCATTATCTGGAGAAGCCTCTTAAGACCGTCGATCTCATGGCCGCGATCCACCAGGCACTCAACTTGACCTCCTCACCAACGGCGGCATCGACCGACGAGGCCAGGCCTTTTCCTCAACACTTGCGCACGGCTTTTTTGAAGCATTTTTCCGGGCTGCTGACCTTGAAGTATCCGGACACATCACGTCTGCTGACATTTATCAATGGCGCTCCGGTTGCGTTGCGCCCCGGCTTCATAAGCCGCGATTTTGGGGATTTCCTCTGCAGGCGGGGCCAGATCACCGCTGCCGAATACGATTACTTTACAACTACGGCGGCTTTTCGCCATGACAGCCTGGTGCAGATCGGCTGTCTGCAATACAATGATCTCCTGCAGGCTGAAATGGATTACCTGAGTCAGGAACTGCTCTGCGCTTTCAACAGCGGACCGGCCCAGGCGAACTGGAAGGCGATACCTGCTCCGCAAGGGCTGCAGTTGATGACCCTGAACGTTCCGCAACTTTTCTACGAAGGCTTTCACAAGCACGCCGGCAAGACCGCCGCACAGCTGGTAAAGACCTTCCACGGCAAGTACCTTCTGCTGGATTGCAGCTATTATCGGCACATCAATTTCCTGCGTCTCGACGAAGCTGAAAAGCGCTTTATTCAAAAGATAAACGGGCAATGCACTCTGGGCGAATTGTTCGACGATAATTTTGACGTTGGGCCCCTGCTCTTGACCCTGACCAACCTTAACATGGCACGCTTTGCTGTAGAGCCGAGCCCTTCCGCCGATTCTGGAAACCTGCCGCTGCGAACCCTCTTTAATGCCGTCGAAGAAGAAGTTGAAGTTGTCGAAATCCTGGAGAGCTTCACCGACCTGGTTGACGACAGCGATGATCGTGCCGACTCCGTTTCTTTGGCGACCGCAGCGCAAACCGGCATACGTTCGGCAGCCCCAGCGGCGCTGAAGCCTGGCAAAGCCGACGATCTCCCTCAGGAGGTGCGTCTGATCACCAAAAGCCTGGAAGGCAAAAGCCACTATGAAGTGTTCGGCATCAAACAGGCCAAATTCTCCATCACATTGCTCAAGGAACGCTACTTTGCCTTCACGCGCAAGTTTGGACCGGAAGTGCTCATGCAGCTTGGCGGCGATGATGCGCGATTGGTTGAAGACATCCTTGCGAAAGTCGCTACTGCCTACGACACCCTTTCCGATGTCGTCAAAAAAGAACGTTATGATGAAATGTTCGGTGCAGACAGGATAGGTCTAGGTTACGAGGGGGATGACCGTTTCCAGGCACAGGTTCAGGCTGAATCAGGCAAAGTGTTCCTGGAGATGGAGGAGTGGGACAATGCCGAAAAGGCTTTGCAGGAGGCGGTTAACGCAGAGCCGAACAACGGCGACTATCTGGCCAGCCTGGCCTGGGCGATCTACCGCAACCCCGATTACGCCAACAGTTCGGCCATGATGAATAAAGCCAAGCAAATGCTCAACAAGGCAATTTCCATGGAGCGCACGGCACAGGCTTTTGCCTACAAAGGCTGGATGCTTCTCGAAGCAGGACAGGAATCAATGGCTGAAGCGGAGTTTAATAAAGCGCTGAAACAGGATGCACGCCAGTCTATGGCTCGCAGAGGACTGCGAACCCTTCAGGAGCAGCAAGAACAACAAAAACGGGGTCTTTTCAAGCGGATGTTCCGATGACTTCCGGAAGAAATGCACAGTCGGACTGCGAAACAATGATTACAACAAAACTTCTTGGTTATCTACAAAACTCCTGTAAACATCTATAGGAGAGAACTCAAGTCGCAAAAAACAGCAAAAGCTTAATCGGCCGCAGATACAATCTGATCAGGGCTGATAGGTCAAAAGCCATAGACTTATGGTTAAAGGCTTTCAGTCAGAATCAAAACCTTAGAGTTTGATTCAAAGGTTTATCCGATTTTATCAGATTTGATCAGCGGCCAATGTCTTTTGCTTTTCTGCTTCTCCGCAGCCAATCAGAGTCTCACTTGAGTAAAGGAGATAACCAAAAAAAATCCCCTGCTATGCCCCCTGAGAAGTAACCACGATGTGCCGTTGCTTACCACTCACGTATTTTAATCGTGTACGTATACCCAAGCTCCCACCGTTTCAAGCCAACCCCCATGCCCCATTGAAGGGTAATTCTGCAGCGGATAATAGAGAAATTGATCCCAACGCAGTGGCCCCGTCGGCGTCTCCAGCATCAGAATCCAGGGATTGCCATGATAACGTTCCCGCGCCCGATCACCTTGGAGATAGGCAAACTCAGGAAGTTGTCCGCCCTTGATCGTATGGCCAGGCGGCTCGTTCACTTGCAATCCGTCAAGGCTTTTCGGCGGATGGCCGAATTCCTCATGATAAGCATGAATCGCTGCTACCAGGGGTGCCGCTTCCCGGGACAGCCGCTCAAATCCCTGCAAGCGAATCTGGTCCGCCGATTTCAGTGCAATAACACTGAACGTCACCAGCATTCCGGCGCCGATGACAGCCGCCAGCGAAGCACATCTGATCTTTTTAAAAAACAGTCCCAGTACGGATACAGCCGTAAACACCATACCGAACAGGCAGAGCCAGACGACCAGCTCCTGACCAGGAAGCCCCCAGTCGCCGTAGCCTGAAACCGATAAATAGCTGGAACCGATGGTATAGCTGCAAAGCAAAAGGCTGAACAGGCCGAACCCCGAAAGCGACAAAATCAACTTCGGGCGAAATCCGGCATTGCAATCGAGATCGAAGACCATAGTTTCCTCACATATTTACCCTGACTAATCAGAGAACATTAATCGTACCGAGAGGGAAGGTCAACATTTTTGTGCCGGCTGAGGGTTAGTGTGACAGGCTCAGAGATTAAGGTTGCTTGTGCGACGAAGGCTTTTGTCAAACCACCTTGACTCGGGCAAAACCGCCACCCGGAGTACGCATATTGGTGACCTGGCCACGATAAACGCGGGCGGAGACACCAAGCGCCCGATCACGGTAGGCATACAGACGCAGATCGGTCTTCATCGGATCAGTGTCGGGAACTGCAGTGAACGAGGGGGGGACCAGCTCCTGGACAAGAGTTGTTGCAGCGGGCAGCTCATCAAACCGCTTGCGGCTGATCTTTTCACCGAGCAAAACGCCTCGACTGCCGAAACTGTCAACGGGTTTAAAGACGCGCTGTTTTCTTTCAGACCAGACCTGCTGCAGATCGAGATCGGCAAGCAGGGAACAGGCCGGAAGGGTTTTGTCTAGAAGCGCTTGTTCGCCGGCAGTGAGGCCGAAGGTGGTTCTTTGCCGCGGATCAGACCAGAGCAGCAGACGGCGTTTGTCGGCGAGCAGTCCATAGGCATGCGGGTTGGGTGAAAGACAAACCTTGCGCGCCAGGTAAGCGGCACGCAAACCGGCCATGACTTCACTCTCCAGGTAAAAATCACAGTGCCGATTGTAAACCATATCGACCGGCTGACCATCAAGCCACACGCCATCAGCAGAAGCCTCAAGCTGCCGCGGATCGGCAATGTCAGCGGCAACCCCCCAGGCCTTAAAAAGCTCAGAAAAAGCAAGCATTTCCGGGTAGAGGAACTGCTGGGTCGGCTCATCATCGATGATCACGATGTGCTCCGGTCTGGTTTTGCTGCCGTCGGAAAAGCGCTGAATTTCGTCGGCAAATGTCTGCAACAGGCGTTTTTTGAGACTGGCTTTGAGTGATTCCGGTTCGATCGGCGAAGCGGGATTGTGTGCCAGGTAGGCGAGCAGGCCGCCGCCGGCGTTGGTGTTGACTTCGATCAGACGCGGCATCTCTGCGGCGAGATGGAAGTCATAGCACATCATGACCGCATCGTGTCCCGGGTCAAAACGGGCCACCTCGGGCACTTGCGGATAAACTTCCGCGCGATACTTGGGGCAGCGGCTCAACCGGTCGAGCAGTCGCAGCAGCTCGAGCATGCGCCGCAAGGCAGCAGCATGAAGTTCGACAACGGCAAGGCTGAGGTTTTCGTGCAGGGATGACATGGCACATCCTTTATCAGAGAGACAAACACTAACCTGATTGTGCCACAGTCTGAACTTGAGACAAAGAGGAGATCTACTCAGGGGCACTTCCCGTTTGAGCTGAAAGGAGAAGTGCCCCTGTTGAGGTTATGGCAAGGTTTCCGCCAGCAGTTCGATGGTGTGCTTGGCCCTGACCGACTTTTCCTGTTTCTCCAGCCCGCCGCGAATCTGCATGATGCAGCCGGGGCAATCCATGGCCACGCAGGTCGCGCCGGTTGCTTCGATATCCTTGACCTTGTCGTTGAGGATATGCTTGGCGATATCCGGATGACTGGTGAATGAGTAGGAACCGCCGAAGCCGCAGCAACGATCGCTGTGGGCCATTTCAACCACCTCGCGACCGGATCCGGACAGCAGCTGCCGCGGCTGCTCCCAGACACCGGCGCCGCGCTTAAGATGACAGGAATCGTGGTAAGTGACCTTCTCCTGCCCGGGAGACTCGGCAAAGACCACTTTGCCGTCGAGCTTGTCGATGATAAAACGCGAAATGTCGATGGTGATATCGGCCAGCTGACGGGCCTTTTCAGCCCACACCGGGTTATCCTTGAGCAGTTCAAGAAAATCACGTTGCAGCGACATGGTACAGGTCGGACATGTGGTGACCACGAAATCAGGCTGATCGGCCAGCATCGCCGCGATATTCTGCTCGGCCAAAGCCACCGCCGTTTCGCGATCGCCCGAATAGAGCGCCGGCACGCCGCAGCAGTTCTGCTCTTTGGGAAAGAAGACTTCAACGTTGAGATGGTTGAGCACCTTGACCAGGTCGACTCCCATCTCCGGGTAAACGAAATCATTGAGACAGCCGGCAAAAAACGCCACCCGGTAACGGGGCTTATCCAGCCGCTGCGGCATGGTTTGCCAAGTGTCCCGCAACGGCTTCTCGGCAATGGCCGGCAGGGTTCGCCACTCGGTGAGTGAGGAGAAAAACAGCGGCAGATGACGAATGCTGCGTTCGCCGCGAGTCACCGGCTTCTGCAGCAGGCTGGCGGCACGGATCATGGAGTGGAACAGCTTGCGGTTGCGCATGATGTGCTTGAACACCAGTGCCTTGCCGGTACCGATCCCTTCCTCATCGCCGAGCACTTCGCGCAGATGCAGGATAATTCCTTCGAGATCGATAGCGCTCGGGCAGACCGCAACGCAGGCGCGGCAGCCAATGCAGGCCTTTACCAGATCGGCAGCATTCTCCAGGCCGTGGTAGAAGGCTGTCAGAATGACGCCGATGGCGCTGATGTAGATATGCCCGAAGACGTGGCCGCCGACGGTCTGGTAAACCGGGCAGACGTTCGCGCAGGCGCCGCACTTGATACAGCGCAGGGCGTCACGGCACTGCGGCGATTCGGCCAGGGCGCTGCGACCGTTGTCGAGCAGCACAATATGCAGCTCTTTGTCGCCGTCACCGCAAGGTACGGCGCCACGGATCCAGGTGACGTAGGAGGTCAACAGCTGTCCCGTGGCATTGCGCGGCAGAACGCGTATGATTTTGGTGGCATCCTCCAGGGTCGGCACCAGCTTCTCCAGGCCGACCAGGGCGACATGTATCTTTGGCAGGGTGGTCGCCAGGCGGGCATTGCCTTCGTTGGTGATCAGCGCGATGCCGCCGGTCTCGGCGATGGCCATGTTGGCGCCGCTGATCCCCATGTCGGCATCAAAGTAGCCCTGACGCAACTGCTCGCGGGCGACCTGGACCAGATGCGGAATGTCGTCGGATTCGACCTGACCGGTCACCTTGCCGAACAGGTCGGCCACTTCATCGCGGAACATGTGAATCGCCGGCATGACCATATGACTCGGGCGCTGCCCGGCCAACTGGATAATCCATTCGCCGAGATCGGTTTCCAAAGCTTCCACACCGGCTGTCTCAAGAGCACGGTTGAGATGCGTCTCTTCGCTGGCCATGCTCTTGCTCTTGACCACCTTCTTCACACCATGCTCCGCCGCCAGCTCGGCAATATAGCGGTTGGCATCCTCGGCGGTACGTGCCAGATAGACCTTGGCCCCGGCCGCCTCGGCGTTGCGGGTGAACTCAGCGACCAGCTCCTGGCGCTGCTCACGCACGTGATCTTTCATTTCGGCAATTTCAGTACGCATCGCCTCGAAGTCCAGGCCGGCAAAGGCGTTCTGGCGCGCGACCACATAGGCGTCGCCGAAAGTGTGCAGTGCCTCCTGGAGGCGCGGTGTGGCAAGTGCCTCGTCGACCCGTTGGCGGTAGTTGCGATTGCGTTCTCGACTCATCAATATCACCTTTTGTCTTTTTTGGCTGCCAGCGCTAAAGGATTCATACGGCAAGGGGCATGAATGCTTAACACCTGTTGGCTGCGCTCATTCATCATTCCTTCCTACCTTGCTTTCAGCTTTGCGTCGTAACTCTTTGTAACTATTCAGCACATAAGCGAGTGCATGTGGTCTACATCCATTGCCTGTGTCCAACGTTGTCACTTAACTTCCCGCAAGCAACGGCTGCAGCCCACATGCTGTGTCGTTGAGAGCAAGGAAGCTGAACAGTTACTACTCTTTTACGATTGTAACTATTCACCACTTTTGTAGGAGCGGCTTTAGCCGCGAACAATCGCGCCTGAAGGCGACTCCTACAGCGTCATTCCGGCATGATTTTAGCCGGAATCCAGATTTTGCAGAGTTCAAGGCCTGGATCCCCGATAAAACCACTCGGGGATGACGACCTTTGGCTTACAGGTGAATAGTTACTTACGATTTTTGACTGCCATCGCTTAAACGTTCAGCTTTAAAGTTCGTAAAAATCGTCGCTCAGCCCCGGCAGCAGCAGCACATGCAGCTCGCGTGGGCCGTGGACGCCAATGGTCAGCACCCGTTCGATATCGGCGGTACGGCTCGGTCCGGTGATATAGGCAAGGTAGTTGCGCGGGGTGCGTTCATGAAAGCCGCGCAGGTAAGGAATCGCAGCCAGGCTGTCTGCCACGATCTTGCGCGGATCGAGCAGTGCGAAGTGCCGCTCCGGCAGGGTCGTCGCCAGCCGCAGCGGCTCGGCGGTACTGTCAAGCACCAGGCTGCCCGTGTCAGCCAGGGCGAAGTTGACACCGGTCACACCGGCGCCAGCGGTTGGGGCATGCTCACGCCAGGAGTCTTTGATCACCGTCAGCCCTTCGGCTTCCAGAGCCGCCGCAAGACCGGCCCGCTCCAGACTCGACTGTTGCGGCAGCAGCACCGTTCCCTTTATAAGCCCGGCGATATAGGCCGCAGCCTCACGCGCGGTCGCAACCTCGGCAACCTGGCCACCCACCTTTTTCAAGGCCTCGACAAATTGATTCAACATAGCACCACCTTGTAATACCTATAATTGGTCTTACCAATTTATTACCTCAAGCCCCTGGGCTGTGTCAAGTCCGAGATCAACAAGCGACTGAAACGGTTCACGCGCAAAATCTATGGCAAAGGCTTATGATTACCGGTTGTTCAGTTATCCGTTCAGCGGAATCAGATATTTCGTCATTTTTTTATAGAGCACGGTCCGATGGATGCCAAGCAGCTTGGCGGCTTTGGCCTTGTTGTTGCCGGTTAAGTCCAGAGCCTTGCGCAAAGCCTCCCGTTCGGCTTCGGCAACCACTGCACCAAGATCCCATTGTCCGCTTTTCAAGGAGGTAAGGGTAGGCCGACTCAGGTAGAAAGGAAGGTCGCAGGCGTCAATGCAATGGCCTTCGATGGTAAAAGCGGTGCGCTCCAGAACATTGATCAGCTCACGGATGTTGCCTGGCCAATGATAGCCATCCAGCACCTTTTCTGCCGCCGGGGTCAATTGATAACGGGAGCCTGGATAACTTTCCGCGATCTTCTCCAGCAGGTGCCTGGCCAAAGGGATGATATCTCCCTGACGCTCCCGCAGTGGCGGGACCTCGAGCGAGACAACATTCAAGCGATAGAAAAGATCTTCTCGAAATAGCTTCTGCTTGACCATCGCCTCCAGATCCCGGTTGGTGGCGGCGATAATCCGAAAATCGCTTTTGAGCACCTGGTTCCCTCCCACGCGCTCGAAAAGTTTGTCTTCCAGAACACGTAACAACTTGGGCTGCAGTTCAAGCGGCATTTCACCGATCTCATCCAAAAACAGGGTGCCGCCATCGGCCAGCTCTAACTTACCCGGCTTGCCACCGAGGTTGGCCCCGGTAAAAGCCCCCTCGGCATAGCCGAAAAGTTCCGCCTCGAACAGCTCCTTGGGAATCGCGGCGCAATTGATATGGATAGAGGGATTTTTATAGCGTGAGCTAGCCTGATGAATCGCCTGGGCAAACAGTTCCTTGCCGGTGCCCGATTCCCCGGTAAGCAGAATCGGCAAATCAGTAAGCGCTGCTTTCCGCGCCTCCTCTTTCAGAGCAACAATCGGGAAACTGGTACCGTGGATACTGTCAAAATTGTACCGTGTTGCACGAAGTGAGGTCAGCTCCTTTTCATACAGTTTCAGCTTTGATTTCAGCAGGCTTAAATTATTGGCAAGCCGACCCACATCGCTGATCTGCTTGAACATGATCTGGCCGAAGACGGCAACGACCTTGCCATCTTCAAAAATGGGGATACGCTGAACGACCATGTCCCGTCCACGGGAGGTAAAAATCTGGTTGAGTTCGGCCTTGCCGGTTCTGGCAACGATATGCATGCGGCTGCCTTCGAGAACCTCAGTGACATGTTTACCGATTATCTGCTCGTCTTCGAGACCAAGAAAACGAGCATAAGGACGATTGAAATAAAGGATATTGCCTTGCTTGTCCGTGACCACTGCACCATTCTCGATGTGGTCAAAAATCAGGTTGGCAAGTTTCAGCCGACGACTTGTCTCTTCGTGTGATTCTTCAAGGTGCACAGTCGCTGCTTGAGTTGCCTGTTGAGATTGCGGATCGCGTCGCTTCATGCGTGGCTCCTTCACACTGTCTTTGTTTAACTACATGTAGCCAATTATGGTCAGTTTAACTCCGTTCGTCTCTACGTCAGTTCAGTCTAAGAATTCTTTGGTTGCTAAGCTGCTGATTCAGGTCTGCTTTTATTCTGATTTTGCAGACATGCCGCTATTCTTCTTTAAGGCAATTCAGATTCGGATTAAACCTAGCGCGCCGTCAATGTGTAGTCAAGTGAATACACATAAGCCTGTAGCAAGTCCGTCGTCATCTTCTGCAGTGGCTTTGAACTTTTATTGACTGACGCTTGAAGTGCCTGACTTATTGAGACTTTTTACCCTGCGTACAGTTAAATGGGCTCCCTTTACGAGTCTGGCTTGGAATATGCTTTATATTTAAGTTTCATAACATCGTTTGATGTTATTGCTGAGAGAGAGCAACCGTCCAGCGATATCGACCCGGGAACGCATCAAACAAGTCGGTCAAGGCATTTGACATAACCTTCTTTAGCGCTACCTTAAACTATCTGCCAACGTCGCCCTGATTCACTTCAGGCAACAAATGAACGGTAAAACCGG
>JAVVDT010000070.1:0-10652 GCA_032250875.1 Desulfuromonadales bacterium
GGACCAAAAAGGAGCTGAAATATGGGCCAAACAGCCGGATTTGCAGCCGGCTCATGGATAGTCCGACAGGCTGCTAGCGGGAAGTTAAGTGACACCGTTGGACGCAGGCAATGGCTGCAGACCAAATGCTCTCGCCTGTTTGCTGAAGAAGTTACCTGTGGCTTTCACTTTTTATTGATTGCGCTATCCTTGTAGCGAGAGAAAAGACACTCAGGCAGATGGCTGGGAAGCTGTCGAACGCTACGGGCCGAAGCGAGGAGGTGACACGATGCGCATATTGATTGTCGATGACTCGGTGGTTTCCCGTACCTTTATTGCCGACTTGCTTAACGAGGTGGGCTACGCTGATTTGATTCTCTGTAATTCCGTTGAGGAGGCCTATCAGGCGATCGAATTCAACAAACCAGATAATATGGAAACAGATCTGGACCTGATCTTGCTGGACATCAACCTGCCGGGCAAAAGCGGTATCGACGCCTGCCGGGAACTTTCCGGGGACGACGTCTTCTGTGATGTTCCGATTATCATTATCAGCGGGGCTGATCACCTTGAAGGCATAGACGCCGCTTTCTCCGCCGGGGCCACTGACTACATCGCCAAACCGCCAAGCCACACGGAACTGCTGGCCAGAGTCCGTTCCGCACTGCGACTGAAAACCGAGATAAACCGCCGTAAAGCCCGTGAAGAAGATCTGCTGGTTCTCAACGAACGGCTTGCTGAGATGAATCGGGAACTGGAAAGGCTCACGGTCACCGACAGCCTCACCGGACTGGCGAACCGGCGCTTCTTTAACGAATTTTTGAATCGTGAGTGGTTACGGGAGCAGCGCCACCAGCAACCCTTTTCCGTGCTTATGATCGATATCGATCATTTCAAGAATTTCAACGATCGCTACGGCCATCTTGAAGGGGATGTCTGTTTACAGAAAGTTGCCTGGGCGTTGCAAAGTGGACTCTGTCGAGCCAGTGATGTACTGGCCCGTTACGGGGGCGAGGAGTTTGTTGCCGTTCTTCCCGCTACCGATATGCACGGGGCGGCTGAACTGGCCGCAGCCTTTCACGCCCGTGTTCAGGAGCTGGCATTACCGCATAGTGAATCGCCGGTGTCACCAATCGTTACCATCAGCATTGGCATCGCCAGCGTTATTCCGAACCAGAGTCTCTCTCCCTCGCAGGTGGTTGCCATGGCCGATGAAGCCCTTTATCGGGCCAAACAGGCCGGCCGCAATCAGAGTGCACTGGCCGAACCTCCGTCAGGCGACAAGCAAACTCCGGGTTAACAGACGAATCAACATGCCTGCCAATCAATTCATACCTGCCAATGCAGACACGCTGCGCACACTGCCCTGGGAAGAGGGCGCAACCCCATTGATGCTGGCCCCGTTACAGGGATTGACCAACCGGGCCATGCGGGCCCTCTTTATTGACTGGGTGCACCCTGATGTGGTTTTTACCGAATTCATGCGGGTCAGTAATGTCAGCCGCAAGCGCCTGGCGCGAAACGACCTGAAAGAAGCGGCCAGCACCAGCGGAGCAGTCCCTCTGGTAGCGCAGCTGGTCGGTAGCAGCAGCAAGGCCCTGGTGGCCGCGGCCCGCAAGGCTGAAGCGACCGGGGCCCGCCACATCAACCTCAACATGGGTTGCCCTTACGGCCGCATGACCACCGGCGCAACCGGCGGTGCCATGTTGCAACATCCTGAGCTGCTGGCTGAGGTCATCCCTGCCATGCGCCAGGCCATATCCGGGAGCTTCTCGATCAAATTGCGGGCCGGCTACGACGATCCTGAGCAGATCTTTTCACTCCTGCCGCTCTTTGAGGCAGCAGAGGTTGATTTTCTGGTTCTGCATCCGCGCACGGTCGCAGAAAGATATGCCGGATCTGCCGACCACAGCATCACCGCACGCGTGATTCGAGAAACCTCATTGCCGGTGATTGCCAACGGCGATATCCGCACTGCCGGCGATGGACTGCGCATCCTTGAAGAAACCGGTGCCGCCGGGCTGATGCTCGGCCGCGGCGCAATTGCAGACCCGTTACTCTTTGAACGCTTGCGGAATCGAAGCGTAAAGGAACCGACAGCGGCTGAATCGACTGACATGCTGCATCGTTATCTGCAAGACCTTCTCGTCCGCTACAGCAAGCTGTTTTGCGGCGAGCGGCAGATCCTCGACAAAATCAAAAACGTGGTGGATTTTATCGTCAACCCCGCCTTCAGCAAGCAGGTCGGCAAAATGAAAAGAGCCAAGAACATCGAAACACTGGCAGCTCTGATCGATGCCATCAAGTGAATTTATGAGTGAAACTCCGGTTTTTGATCACAATGAATTTCTCGAACTGGTTACGGCCCGCATGCCCTTTGGCAAATACCAGGGACAGCGGCTCATCGATCTGCCTGAAGATTATCTGGTCTGGTTTGCCGGCCAAGGTTTCCCGGAAGGCAAGTTGGGCAGGATGATGCGGGCTGTCTACGAGATCAAGCTCAACGGTCTTGAAGGACTTCTAGATCCCTTGCGCTGAGCGGTTACTCCACAACCTTGAAATCGTAGCGTCCCACACCCTGCACCAGAAGATATTTTGCAATGTCAGGCCCCGTGTTGACGACTCTGTGCACTCGTTCGACTGTTACCTCACAGCGTCCACCAGGGTGGAGATCGACGCGTTCCTGCGGGTCCTGATACTCGATGGCAATCTGCCCCTGCAGACAAAGCATCTTGTCAGTCACTTCTGAATGATAATGCCAGGCGGTTGCCTGCCCGGCATCGAGAGTCATAATGCGGACACGGACATTTTCGGTCTCAAGGATGACTTCAGCATGATCGCTCATCACACCTCCCACTCTGTTGTTAAGTCTTTTCGTTTCGGTTCTATAACCCAAAAAAAGGTTTTGTTTTGCCACCAAGACACCAAGGCACCAAGCAGTACATTTTACAGGATAAAGATCGATATTTTCTATCTCGCGACATGACTGTTTGAAGAAATTTCAAAAATCTCCTTCGTGTCTTGGTGCCTTGGTGGCTAACCTTTGTTTTGGTTATAAGTCCGTTTCGTTTTGCTACGGTCCGTTTCCATCGCCATCTTCAAACACCGGCCTGATGTGCCGGCATGATCTCACCAGAGGGGTTCACATAACGGACCTCGCAGCAGAGTTCAAAACCAATTCGTTCCTGTACCGTCCGGCGGATGTGAGCAACCAGACTGAGTACATCCTTTGAGGTGGCGCCGTTGCGATTCACGATAAAGTTGGCATGTTGCATGGAAACTTCGGCGTTGCCAATACGCAGACCTTTGAGCCCTGCCTCCTCAATGAGTTTGCCGGGCGGGCCAACGCTCGCATGCATCTCACCGGTACTGAGGAAGACCGAGCCGCAATTGGGAAGCTTGCGCGGGAATTTGCGGCGCCGTTCTCGCAAATCCTCGAGCATCAGCTGGCGAATCCGTTGTGACGGTTGACGCTCGCACTCCAGTTCCACTTTGACCACGACGGCGCCGCTGCCCTGCAGAGCACTGTGCCGATAGGAGAAGGCACAGGCGTCGCGCCTTAGCTCGACCAGCTCGCCTTCGCGATCAACGGTCCAGACCCGCCGCACATTGTCGCCAATGCCTTTGCGTTGGCTGCCACCGTTCATCAAAACCAGGCCACCAAGGGTTCCGGGAATACCGATGGTGTGCTCAAGACCTGTCAGACCGGCCTGCATCGCTTTACGTGCCAGGCCAGGCACCCAGGCGCCTGCCTCGGCGGTAATATGGTTGCCGCTTATTGTAATTCGGGAAAATTTATGGCCCAGCTTGAGGACAATGCCGCGCAGGCCGGCATCATCGAAGAGCAGGTTGGTGCCCTGACCGATGACAACCAACGGGATGCGGTGACTGCTGGCAAAACGGACAACGGCGGCGATCTGTTCGATAGTCCCGGGTTCAACCAGCAGATCAGCAGGACCGCCGATCTGCCAGCTGGTGTGCTCGGCGAGAGGCGCATCGAAAACCCAGGTGCCGATGTCAGCTTTCACCAGCTGACTGAGTTGCTCTGCGTATGTTTGAGGAGTTAACCGGGTTTTCATCGAGACCCTGCTTTAAGAATCTGTCGTTCTGCTCATCAGTAGATAATTTTACTCGTGCCGGAATATCAAGTCATGCTTTTTTTCGTGCGGTTTGCTGAAGCGCTGCCGCTAACCTTGCCACGAAAACCACATGACGGAGGCCGCCACGGCCGGGTCGTTCGTGCCTGACGGTAAAGCCGGCCGCGCACAATCGTTTGTCGAAGCCTTCATCGTAGTTTTCGCCCCAGACAGTGAACGCTCCACCGGGCTTCAAGGCCAGGCGGGCATTGTTGATCGCCCGGCTGCCGTAGAGCGGATCATTAGATTTATCGGTATGATAATGCGGCCCCTTGTAGAGGTCGAAAACAATAGCATCAAATTTTTTGGCCCTTGCATTGCTGGCGGTGTTGCGCACCAACTCCGCCACATCAGCAATCACAACCTCAACCCGCGGATCGGTTGCGGCACCATCGGTCAGGTCCGCCAACGGCCCCTGGCACCAGGTTAACACGAGCGGATTGAGTTCAGCCACCACCACCTCAGCTGTCGCTGGCAGCGCATCGAGGACCGCGCGCAGAGTACAGGCCATCCCCAGTCCGCCAACCAGAACCCTTGGCCGAGGATGGTTGTGCAGATGCTTACAGCCAAGCTGGCCGAGGATAACCTCGGAACGGTTAGCCATGCTGTTCATCAGCACCAGGCCACCGAGGGTGATCAGGAAATCGCGCGCATCGCGCTGCCGCAGTTCGAGAACACCATCATCGGTGTCGATGCTGTCAATGGTTTTCCAGGGTTTCGCCATGATTATAACCTGTGGTGAACGTTTGGGGCATGTTTTGAACAAGACTAACGTACATAGCCAGAGCATCTAAATGAGAAAACGGGGATAGCCGTGATGACTGTCCCCGTATCTCACTTCGTTGAACATGGTTCAGAACAAGCGCGTCCCGAAGGTTTTACTGCGCCTGTTTCAGGTAGCGATAATAATCGGAGTCGGTGGAGATCACCAGCCGGCCGTTTTTCTGGATCGACTTCTTATAGGATTCCAGAGTCCGCAGAAAGGCATAGAACTCTTTATCCCTGTTGTAGGCATCAGCATAGATTGCAGCCGCTTCAGCATCAGCACCACCGCGCACTTCGAGTACCTTGCGGTAAGCCTCTGAGCTGATTGTCTTAAGCTCGCGCTCCATCTGACCGAGGATCTCAGCCTGCTCGCCTTCGCCCTCGGAGCGATACTGGGCGGCGACCTTCTTGCGCTCATTGATCATGCGTTCGTAGACCCGGGTGCGCACCTGCTCAACGTAGTTAATGCGCTTGATCTGCACATCGAGCAACTCGATGCCGTAATCCGGGGTATTGGCCCGCGCCTTGTCGAGGATGCCCGCCATGATCTCTTCACGACCGACCAGCTGCTCCGTGGGGACGACCACCCCCTCTACCTCGAATTGCTCTTCGGCCTTATTCTGTGGCTGGTAATCGCTGCCGCGTACCAGCTCCACCAGCAGACGTCCGGAGACGGCATCGCGCACCACCGAATCAAGGATATCGTCGAGGCGGCTCATAGCACCGCGCTCGGTGGCAACCGTCGTGTAGAAGAGCAGTGGATCCTGGATGCGCCAGCGTGCAGTGGTGTCGATCCAGATGAATCGCTTGTCCTTGGTTGGAATCTGGTTCGGCGCACCGTCCCATTTCAGGATACGTCTTTCGAAGCGGGTGACTTTCTGAACGAACGGTAGCTTGAAATGCAGGCCAGGTTGGGCAACGTCCCCTACCGGCTTGCCGAACTGCGTGATAATCGCCTGCTCCGCTTCATTAACCACGTAGAGGCCATCCATACCGATAAACAACACGGCAACAATGAGAATCAGGATTACGGGTGCTTTCATTATTTTACCCCTCCTTCCGGCGCCTTGCGCAGGGGAAGCAGCGGCAAAAGTCCACCACTCTTATCGTCCATGACGTAGATCTCATCCAAACGGGGCAGAACCTCTTCGAGGGTCTCCAGATAAATCCTGCTCCGGGTGACCGACGGGGCTTTGCGATATTCGGTAAGCAGGGCCAGAAAACGGTTGGTCTCGCCCCGGGCCTTGTTGACCCGCTCGACGGCATAGCCTTCTGCTTCCTGCAAGACTTTCTTGGCCTCGCCGCGGGCACGCGGCACCTCGCGGTTGTACTGTTCGCGCGCCTGGAAGATCAAACTCTCCTTCTGCTGCTCAGACTCGTTGACCTCGTTATAGGCAGCCTTGACCGGATCGGGCGGCGTTACATCCTGAAATTTGACAGTGACGATGCGTACGCCGATATCATACTGATTGAGGGTCGCCTGCAGGTTCCTCTGAATATCGTTGGCCAGGTTGGCGCGTTCGGTGGTCAAGACCTCGGTAACATTGGCATTGCCGATTGACCTGCGTACCATCGCCTCGGAGATGTCACGAATGGTTTGGACCGGATCCTTGATGCGGAAGATGAACTTATAGGGATCGGAGACCTGAAACTGCACGATCCACTCGACGTCACTGACGTTGAGATCGCCGGTCAGGGTCAAGGACTCATCCTCCAGCCCCTTCTTGGTGTAGGTGGTGCGTACGTCAGGCGTAACGGTGCGGAAGCCGAACTCCTCTTTCAATACGCGTCCGGTCGGTACCAGGTAAATCTTGTCAACGCCGAAGGGAACTTTGAAATGCAGCCCCGGATCGACAAATTTGGAGAACTCTCCAAAACGCAAGACCACCCCGGTCTCTTCGGTGTCCACCTCGTACATGCTGCTGTAACCACCGAAAATGACCAGAATGATCACAATCACTATCGGCAAAATGGATTTTTGCGGTCCGAACTTGTTCTTCAGATAATCCTTGATTTCGATGACCTTCTTTTCCAGGTCCTCGCTCGAGGGACCCTTGCCCCAATCCTGCATTATTAGACTCCTTTGGCTTATGGGAAATTCACATCTTTACACTGTGATGTCTGTCGACCAGTTCAGATGCCATGATTGGATATTTATAACAGCTTTTCTCGTCGAGTTAAAGGATATGCGGCTATATTGCAGCGATATCGTGACGATTTTCAATGCGACCGGCCGCATTGACTCCCGCAAGGTAGCCGGTTGACCAGCATTCCTGCAAGTTAAAGCCACCGGTCGGTCCGTCAAGGTCGATCATTTCGCCGGCGAAGAAAAGATTTGCCACCCGTTTCGATCGCATGCTGCGCATATCAATGTCTTGAAGAGAAACGCCTCCCGAGGTGATGATGGCCCGCTGGAAGCCTTCACAACCGTCAACCTGTAGTTCGAACTCCTTGAACAGTTTCAGCAGTCGCTGCCGTTCCACCCGCGTTACCGAATGGCACTTCTTCTTCGGGTCAATGCCGACAAGGCGCACAAAGACCGGAATCATATCACGCGGCAGCAATTGGCCGAGTGAATTGGCGAAATCCTGATTGCTGTGCTCGGCCAGTTCCCGCTGCAAGCGCTTGTCGAACAGATCAGAGGCAACGGCCGGTTTGAGGTCCAGCAGCAACTTCACCTCTCCCTGCTTGAGAGCATCGCGTATGCGACTGCTCATATCGAGGACAATCGGCCCACCGATTCCAGAACGGGTAAAGAAGGCTTCACCGAAACGTTCATCGATCTTTTTACCATCGACACAAAGCGTAATCCTGACATTCTTGAGATTGAAATGACTGACCTCAGAAGTCCAGGGGTCGCTCAACCTTACCGGCATCAGGGCGGGTTCTGGCGTTACCAGGCGATGGCCGCAGGCCTTGGCCCAGGTATATCCATCTCCGCTACATCCGGTTTCCGGGTAGGACAGGCCGCCGGTAGCGAGGATCACATTGCCGGCGGTATACGTTCCGCTCGAGGTCTCAACCTCTTTAACCACTCCATCATCGAACAGCAGGTTTTTCACTTCGCACAAAGTATGCACGGTAACGCCTGCATCACGGACAAAGGTCTCCAGAGCCCTTTGAACATCTGCCGCTTCACCATTCTCAGGAAAGATGCGGCCGCCTCTTTCAATTTTCAGTGGCACTCCTTGTTCTTCAAAAAAAGCCACCACTTCTTTAACGCCAAAAGCATAGAGCGCCGTCAGCAAGGCCCGACCGTTGCGTCCGAAATGTTCGACGAACTTACGCGGATCATCCTCACTATGGGTAATGTTGCAGCGACCCTTGCCGGTAATCAGGATCTTCGCGCCGCAGTGCGCGTTCTTCTCCAAAAGCACAACCCGGGCTCCCTGGCGTGCGGCAAATCCGGCGGCGAACAATCCCGCAGGGCCGCCACCGATAACGATAACGTCAAATCGTTCCATGCTCTATCCATTCTCAAATAAACGACGGGATTCTTTTCCCTTTATATCTGCTGGCAGGATAGCAGGCTTCAGGAAGAAATCGTAAATTTCTTGAAACTATCCATCTTAAATCATGACAGTTGTGCAAAACATGCCTATAATAACGGCCCTTATCCAACATTTAAAACGAGGCAAGCCATGAATGACGAAACATTCGACGATCAGGAGATGAGTGAAGAAGGCAGTTTTGCCGAGATGTTTGAGCAAAGCATGGTCGGCAAGACCAAACTTGAGCCGGGACAGAAGATCGATGCCAAAGTGCTGCAGATCGGCAGCGAATGGATTTTCCTTGATGTCGGCCAGAAGGGTGAAGGGGTCCTCGATTCCAGGGAACTCCGTGACGAAGAGGGCAACCTGACCGTCTCTGTCGGTGACCAGATCAGCGCCTATTTTTTGTCACGCAAGGGTGGTGAGTTACGCTTCACCACCCGTCTCGGCGGCGGCTCTTCCGGGACTGCGCAGCTCGAAGAAGCCTGGCGCAGCGAGATCCCGGTGGAGGGACGCATCGAAAAAGAGATCAAGGGCGGCTACGAGATCAAGCTGCCGGGCAACGTGCGCGCCTTCTGCCCCTTCTCCCAGCTTGGCCTGCGTCGTCAGGACGACTCGGAAGACGTCACTGGAACGACCCTTTCCTTCCGCATCACCCAGTTCAGCGAGCAGGGCCGCAACATCGTCGTATCACATCGGGTCATCCTTGACGAAGAGCGTCGCCAGCAGCGTGCCGAATTGATGAAAACCCTCAAGGAAGGCATGGTGGTCACCGGCACGATCACCAACATCCGCGATTTCGGTGCATTTATTGATATCGGCGGTCTGGAAGGCCTGCTGCCGATCTCCGAAATCTCCTACGGCCGCGTAGACAAGATCGAAGACGTTTTGCACATCGGCCAGCAGCTTGAAGTCGCCGTCAAAAAGTGTGACTGGGAGAAAGAGCGGTTTTCCTTCAGCCTGCGCGACACCCTGGCCAATCCATGGACCAAGGTCGCAACCGCTTACCCGGTCGGCTCGACTCATACCGGCACTGTCTCGCGTCTCGCCCAGTTCGGCGCTTTCGTCACTCTGGAAGAAGGTATCGATGGCCTGATGCATATTTCCAAAATCGGCGGCGAGCAACGCATCAAGCATCCTCAGGATGTATTCAAACTCGGCCAGCAGCTGCAGGTCACGGTGGAGAAACTCGATCTCGACGAGAAGCGCATCTCCCTGTTGCCGGTCCGTGACAAAACGGATGAGTCGGAAGAGACCTCATACGAAGAGAAAGCCACGGGCGGGATGGGCTCCTTTGCTGAGCTGTTCAAAAACGCCCAAAAGAAAAAATAACAACCACTGCAAGATTTTTTCAGATTGTGCCATCCGGAGTTTCCGGATGGCACAAATGCACTTTTCGGCGGAAACCCCGGGAACTATCAAGGCGAAACCTGTGCAGCCCCCTCAAGAACCAGCTTCGCGACCACCATGTAGCGGAGCAATTTACCTGTTGTCACCAAAAGCAGAAACCTCCAGAACCCGGTTCGCAATATTCCAGCGACCAGGCAGAGTGGATCGCCGAGAACGGGGACCCAGGAGAAGAGCAGTGACCAGCTGCCATAACGGTTGAAAAAACGCTCCGCACGCTTTTGACTCTCCTTACTGATCCGCAAAATCCGCTGCACCAGAAAAGGTCCGCCCCATAAACCGATGGCATAGGTCAACAGGGCGCCACAACTGTTGCCGACCGTTGCCACCAGAACCACGCTTGGTGGATCGAAGCCCTTGATCAGCAGTGCCGCCAGCAGCCACTCGCTGCCGAGGGGCACCAGGGTGGAGGCCAGCAAGCTGAGCAGAAAGAGGGCCGGATAGCCGTATTCGAGCAACCAGTATTCCAACAGGGTATTCCTTTAGGGCCGCCATCTATGCGATGATGGTTCTGATATCTTTGCACGAGGTCGTCATGCGTCGAAACACTTTCGTCATCTTTGCCCTGTTTTTTTGCTTTATCTGCTTGCCTGGCTGCGAATCCGGCCCAAGAATCGCCCCGCTCGAACAGGACGCCGTGGTCCTGGCCTTCGGTGACAGCCTCACATACGGCACCGGATCCTCTACTGGGCAATCCTATCCCGATGTCCTGGCAGAGCTGCTCGGCAGACCTGTTATCAATGCCGGCATTCCCGGCGAGGTTTCCGCTACCGGCCTGAAACGACTTCCCGGCATACTCGACAGCCATAAGCCAACGTTGGTCATCCTCTGTCACGGCGGCAATGATTTTTTGCGACGCCTTGACCAGGAGGAG
>JAVVDT010000071.1:0-8578 GCA_032250875.1 Desulfuromonadales bacterium
GAACCGACCAGCGAAACCCTCACCTTCATCGAAAACGGTTTGCGCTTCGAGGTCGACCCGGTGCGCGGCCAGAAGACCGGTTTCTTTCTCGACCAGCGTGACAATCGCGCCCGCGTGGAACAACTCGCGGCGGGGAAGCGGGTGCTCAACGTCTTCTCTTACAACGGCGGCTTCTCACTCGCTGCCGCGCGTGGTGGCGCTTTGGAAGTCACCAGCCTCGATCAAAGCGGCCCCGCGCTCGCATCGGCGCAGCGCAACTTCATCCTCAATGAAAAGCTGCCCGCGATCGCTGCGGCACGCCATCTGATGATCGAAGACGACGCCTTCAAGGCTATGGCAGAGTTGCTGAAGCAGGGCAAGCAGTACGACATGGTGATCATCGACCCGCCGGCTTTCGCCGTGCGCCGCGCCCAGGTCAAGGAAGCGCTGGCCTCCTACGGTCGCCTCGCCCACCTCGGCGTCAGCTTGCTCATCCCCGGCGGCGACATTGTGCTCGCTTCCTGTTCGAACCCGGTGAGCCCCGAAGTCTTCCGTCAGACCATGTGCGCTGCAGCCAGCCGTGCCGGCCGCCCCCTGTCGCAAATCGTGGAAACCGGTCACGCCCTTGACCACCCTCTCGACTTCGCCGAAAGCCGCTATCTCAAGTGCCTGTTTGCTAAAGCCTGGTAACAAACAAAAGATTTTACAGGGGAAGTCAACGTGGCAGGTCGGTGTCTGTTGATATGGTGCCGCCGTTTTCATGATATTAGTGCGAGCGCTGACGACAGTGGGTTTCCTTGGTAAACAGAAGAAGAAGGAAGGCGAGTACGGCCCAGCCGAGCATGAATGAGAAACCGGTGCGATAGGCGGTCCATTCGTAAACTCTCGCACCATCAACGACCCCGCCCTGGTAACCGAGGTCGAGAAACCATCCGACCAGGGGCTGGAGGATCATCGGTCCCACCATCACACCCATGTTGATCATCCCCGAGACGGTGCCTGCAAGGTGGATTGGGACCGACTCCTTGCCATAGGCGAAGCCGATGATCATCCCGCCGGAGGCCGCCCCCGCAACAACCAGGGCGGCGATAAGGATTGGCGTCGGCAGGCCAGGGATGAGGATGATGAGCCCCCAGCAAAGCACAACGAAGAAGGCGCCGATGAGATACAAGGGTTTGCGCTTGCCGAATTTGTCGGAAAGAGCGCCGAACAGGGGGCTGCTCAGCGCCCATGCCACAAGAGGAACCGAGGTGAGGGACGCGGCGCTGGTCGTTGTCATGCCGTAATGGGTTGTCAGAAAGGGTATCCCCCAGAGACCGGAGAATGTCAGGATGCAGCCGACAATCCCGCCCGGTGCCAGGATTAAGAGCCAGGTGTTGCGGTATTTGAGGACCTCCTTCATCCCTGCAACGATACCCACCCCGGGCGCGCTGATATCATCTGCGCCGTGACCGTGGCCGTGGCTTTTGTAGCCCTTTTCACGGGGATCATCGCGGACAACGCTCCAGATGGCAACGCCAACACAGAAAGTCAGCGCCGCAGAGACCGCCATGACGGGCCGCCAGCCAAAGGCGGTGACCAGAAGGTGTAAGGGCACTCCGGCGAAAACCGCCCCGGAGATGCCGACA
Organism: Desulfuromonadales bacterium; assembly: GCA_032250875.1. Lineage (GTDB taxonomy): Bacteria > Desulfobacterota > Desulfuromonadia > Desulfuromonadales > BM103 > M0040. The sequence continues at coordinate 1,608 of JAVVDT010000071.1, forward strand.
AACAAGGCCAGCCCGGTGGCAAGGGCGAACTGCCGCGGTGCGAACCAGACACTGGCGATCTTGAGCATGCCGACAAAGGCCACAGCGACGGAACCGCCGATGAGGAGCCTGCCGATTCCTGCCAGTGCCATGCCACCGGAAAGAGCGAAGACAAGCGAACCGAGGGCGGCAACGAAAGCTCCCGTTGCGAGCAGCTTTCTTGGTCCCCACCTGTCGGCGAGGATACCCGTGGGGATCTGCATGGCGACATAGCTGTAAAAGTAAAATGCCGAGAGGTTGCCAAGCGCTGCCGCACCGAGGTGAAAATCCCTGCTTAACTCCTCGGTTATCACCGCGGGAGCGACTCTCTGGTAAAATCCGATGAGGTAAAGGGCCGCGCCAAGCCCCCAGATGTTCCAGGAAAGGCGCGCGGGAGGATAATTGATGTGATCCGTTTGATTCTTCAGCGACTCTCCTCTCGCCACGCTCCGCGACTCCGCTTGCCTGTCAACAGCAGCCTGTCGGACTATCCATGAGTTTGATTTGACCCTGCCGACTTCAAGCCATTTTGCAGACCCCAGCAGATGAGGGGTGAGGCGTAAATCTTCAGGCGAGAACCGGGACTTTGGTTTTTCTGCTCACTCCTCACTCCTCACGGATTCAGATTATAGATAGCGTCCCATCATTTCCCGGGTCGCCTCATCGACACCGTCCCGGCCGTAGTGGCGATAAATCTCCGCCAGTACTTTTTCGGCTTTGCCACGTATCCCCGGATGGTCCAGGTCCGAGAGTTTCTCCAGCATCCCGGCCCGGCGCGCGACCTGAAAGAGCTCTTGCTCAGCTTTTGGCAGGGTGAGGAAGGTGTCGATGATGCCAAGGAGCTTCTCCTTCTCCGTCGGCAGTTGCCCCTCGAGTTCGCCCAGCAGGTTGAGAATGTGGTCGCTCGCAATCTTCGCACCATCAACGTCAAGGGCTGCAATGAAGTTGCGGAGTTCCTTGACGATCTCTATATCAGTGAGCATGGTCATTTGACCTGAAGAGAACTCCTCCCAGAGAGGCAGCTTGGGACCCAGACAAACCGTGCGGAGCCTGATAAAATCGGGACCGATCTGATTGAGGACGCGCGCGGAGTCGAGGGCGTGCCCCGCGCTGAGCTCGCGCCCACCGAGCCCCGGCATGATATACTCACTGAGTTCTATGCCCGCTTCAACGACGCGCCTGCCGCCTCGGATATGGACCTCAGCGGTCGCTCCTTTTTTGATGATCTCAAGCAGGGGATCGTGACCACTCTCCATGCCGATGTGGATGCGGGTGAGGCCAAGCTCCCGGTAAGAGATCAGATCGTCGACCGAGCGGCTCGCCATCGTCCTGGAGCGCGCATAACTGGTTATCCTGGTGATCTCGGGGAAGCGTTTTTGCAAGTGACCGAGGATCTCGCGGACGGCATCGGCTTTCATGGCGAGAGAGTCGCCATCCTGGAGGAATGCTGTCGTGCCACCGTTGCGCAGCGCGTTCTCGACCAGCCAGCTGTTCTGGTCGAGTGCGGGCTGGCCGCTCTTGATAGCGTCCCTGATTGCCGCCATGGCGTCAATATCCTCCAAGACGTCGGCGACAGCGCGAATCTCGAAGGAATGCCTGCGGTACGTGCGGCAGAACGTGCACTTGTTCCAGGGACAGCCACGCGTCAGGCGGATGAGATAACTCCCTGCCTCACTGGGTGGACGAATCGGTCCGGTTTCAAAACTGTTGATTGTCATAGGACTACCACGGCACGGGAATTCCGAGCTTTTGCAGTTTCTCTTTGAACTCGGTGGCTTCCCGCGATTCTTTGATGATGGTCTGCTTATCATCCAGCCAGTTTAGCTCATAGAGCAATTTTCTGGCTTCTGCTTGTTTCCCCTGGCTGAGCAGGGAGAGCAGCCTGGCTTCAGAGTCCGACAGGCAAAGTCCATTAATCCGGTATTCGAGAAACGCTTCCCATGTGTAGGGAACCCATTTACTGACAATCTCCCTGCCGATAGTGTGGGCATACTCGCGGATCTCATACTGGGCATGCGCATCCATGCGCAACGCCAGGAAATGCAGCAGGTTGTGCAGGTCAACCTTCCAGTAGGCTTCTGTGTAGGTTGACAGGGGCAAATCCTTGCGGGCCTGTTCCCTGGCGACGCCGCAGTCAAGGCGGTCTGCATAGACCTGCTTGCTAAGGGCGTGCAGTTCCGCTTCCGTTGCACTCAGCTTTTCGCCGAGTTCGCGACTGATCGCCTCGCCGCTGCCTTGTTTGTTGACCTCCGATTGCGTGCGCCACTCTTCCGGCCGGGTGGTGCGACAGGCGTCAACGGCCACGGAATAACGGGTCGAGTATTCATTAACGCTGGCCGTTCTGTGGCGGATCCATTGCCGCCAGCAATCCATCGGCACCCGCACATGCAGCTTGAGTTCACACATTTCAAAGGGGGTTGTATGCCTGTGGCGCAGCAGGTAGCGGATCAGGCTGCGATCTTCACTGACTTTTTTGGTGCCAACCCCATAAGAGACGCGCGCGGCCTGTACGATCGAAGCATCGGTCCCCATATAATCGATAACACGAACGAAGCCGTCATCCAGTACCGGGAATTTGATACCGAGGATGCTGTCAAGATCACCACTTAACGGTCGGGACATAACCGGATCCTGATTGTTCATAACTTGCTCCCAGGTTGTTTTTACAAGGGACAACCGACGGCCGCATAAGCAGGGATAAATCTTTAAATCGACTCAGGAGTCAGTCACCGCTTGCCTGCCGCCGCGCAGAGGTTTGCAGCAGCGGCTTGATAAACTTCTCAAAAGTGGTTTGCTGCTTGGAGGTCAGCAGATCGAGATCGCCATGGTTGTCGAGCAGAAAGGTGCCGACACCGATGACGGTTCTGGGCAGATAGCCGGTTCCGGCAACAATCTTTTCAATTTCATCGGTTCGTCTGTATATCAGGGTTCTTAATTGTTCCAGATCGATGTCCATCGTGTTTCTCCACATGTACTCTGTGCTTTTTACATTGCCGGATTGCGTACCATCCTTAGTCAAGAGCCTTGTACTCAACCTTGATAATTTCGAGTTCTGTGCGTCCGCCGGGGGTTGCAAAGAAAACCATGTCCCCTTCTGCCGAGCCGAGCAGGGCCCGGCCGATGGGGGAGACCCAGCTCACGTAGCCGCGCGCGATATCCAATTCGTCGGCACCGACAATGCTGAACACCTTCTCTTCGCCCTCCTCGGTTTCAACCGTGACTGTAGCGCCGAAGAACACCTTGCTGTGGGCGATTTTCTGCTGTTCAAGCGGGTCAATGATAGTTGCGTTTTCCAGGCGTTTGCTCAGAAAACGGATGCGTCCGTCATATTGCCTGAGTTTCTTTTTGGCGTAATGATAATCGGCATTCTCGCTACGGTCACCATTGCTTGCAGCCCAGGCTGCGGTGTTGGCCATCTCGGGCCGCAGTTTGTAGAGAATTTCTTTGAGTTCGGCCCGCAGCCTCAAGGCACAGGCCGGCGTCATATAAACCGGATAAACTTTTGCTGTTTTTGGGTTCGGCATAACGACTCGGTTGCGGGTTGGCGGATACAGACAGCATACCTTATGCCTCCACGAAAATTGAAGGATAAAAAGGGCGGGATGCTAACGCCTGCAGCGCTAAAGCAGGGTCGCGGCGGAAGACGAAATCAGGCGTCTGCGGAGATTTCGTGGAAGAGCGCTTCATGCAGGTTGACTGTATGGTTTTTGACCCGTCGCAGGGCAACAGCCATATCACTGAAAGTCAGGGCGGGCAGAGCGCCGCACGAGCCTTCTTTCATCCGATCGAGGTGCGCTTTACGCACCTCATCAGCCAGATCGTTGAGCCGGTTGGCTTCATCGTAGATCTTGCGCGTACTGCTGACATCTTCGTTGTTGAAGGCACGACAGACCTGGGTGAAGAAAGCAAACACCTCACGATGAAAGTTGAGCAAATCTTTCCAGCCATCCTCACTGAAATCGAGCTCGTTCTTTTCCAGTCGTCTCATGTACGAGCAGAGGGAGGCGGCATAGTCGGCGATCGACTCCAGTTCGTCAGCTGCACGTATATAGCTGTAAGCCCGATCCGACTGTTCTTTGCTGGCATTGCCGGCCTGCATCAGGGTGACGGTGAAGGTCGTAATCTCATGTTGCATGACATCGGTTTCGTCCTCCAGTGCCTTCACCTTCTGATAAAAACGCTCACGACCTTTGAGGTCGCGCTGCAGAAAGCTGCCGGCATGGCGCAGGGCCTTGTGAACTCGCCCCTGCATCCGCTTGAGTTCTTCGAAAACCATGGAAATGCCCATCGCTACCGGCATGCTGCCGGGAGTGCCGATATACTTGAAGGATCCTTTGACAGCCCCCTCTTTCTCCGGCACCATTCTGGTGACCAGCCTGGCCAGATGATTGAGAAACGGCAGCATCACCAGGGTGGCGGTCACGTTGAAAAAGGTATGCGCCATGGCGATGTGGGCGGCAACGTAGGGATGGTTGCCTTCGGCATCGACAAAACCTGAAACACCCGGGACGAACCTCTCGATCATGCTGACATAGGGGGCGAAGATGGAGAGGATAAAGAAGACCCCGAGCAGGTTAAACACGCTGTGGGCCATCGCCGCGCGCCGTGAGACAATGGTGCCGCCGATCGCGGCGAACTGGGCGGTGATGGTGGTGCCGATGTTTTCACCCATGACCAGGGCGATAGCGGTATGCAGCGGGATGGCTCCGGTTACCGCCAGGGCGATGGTAATGCCGAGCATCGCCGAGCTGCTCTGAATGATCATGGTCATCATACAACCGATGGCGACGCAGCCGAGGATACTCAGCAGCGACTGGGCATCGAGAACCAACATCAGGTTCATGAAGCCTTCGTCGCTGCGTAGCGGTTTAAAGGCGTCACTCATGATTTCCAGACCGAAAAAGATCAAACCCAGGGAAACCAGAACCTTGGAACTCGCCGAAAGCCGATCGTTCTTGGAAAAGAGCATCGGAAAGACGCCGAGAGCGATCAGCAACAGACCGTACTTACCGACCTTGACGGCCAGAATCCAGCCGGTGATCGTAGTGCCGATGTTGGCGCCGAGAATCACGCCGATCGCCTGGGTCAATTGCATCAGACCGGCGTTGGTCAAGCCGACCACCATGACCGTTGTGATCGATGAAGACTGCACGAAGGTGGTGACGAACAAACCGACCACGACCGCCAGGAAGCGGTTGCTGGTCACTGAAGAGATGGCCTTGCGGATCAGGCCTCCCGAAAGCGACTGCAGACTGTCGGAGAGGTACTTCATGCCGAGAATAAAAATCCCGAGTCCGCCGATGGCGGTATAACCCATTTTGAAAGGTTCGATCATTTGGGAAGTCCTTGAGAATTAATGGCTTGCATCGTCAATTTCACAACTCGGCCCGTGTCGATGAGGCGCAATCTAATCGGCTTTGCATGCCCTGTCAAGTATAGCGGCAAGCCTGCCGAATCGAAGTCGGCAGTTAAGGCGTGCGGTTTTTTGTGGCGATGTACAAAACTTCAACCTTCTGTCTTGCCCAGGGCGACTTGCGCAGGAATTTGAGGCTGGATTTCATCGAGGGATTGCTGTTGAAGCAGTTGATGTCGATGCGCTTGCCCAGCTCGTCCCAGCCATAAAATTCAACCAGGTTATTTACGATCTGCTCGAGGGTCACACCGTGCAGTGGGTCATTGGTTTGTTGTTCACTCATGGTACTGGATGAGCCTTTATTGAAGTCAAAAAGTCTATGACTGGCCAAATTTACTTACTGTGACGATACTCCGCATATTCCTTGATCTGCAAGACTTAATTCCCGAAACCAGGAGTCTGTCGACAGTCTCCCGGACTCTGGCGTGTCCGACTTTTTACGAGTAACGCTCAACCCTTGACGGGTTTTGCAGCGCTGGCTTTAAGTTTCAACAATATCAGCTGCTTAACATGATTGCATGGTTAAATCTACAGGAGCTTGCTGAAACTCAATATATCGTGTATGAATTTTAAGGCATGGTGTAGACTGGTGACCAGAGATTTTCATCTGGCAACTATTTTTCCGAAAGCTGTACTGATGTCCGACCACCAATTTCTCATCGAACTGCTGATTCTGCTCACCCTGGCCTTGACCAGCGGCCTGGTCTTCGCCCGCCTGCGGCTGTCACCGATCATCGGCTATCTGGTCTCCGGCATGATCGCCGGCCCCTACGGCCTGCACCTGATCAGGAACATTGAGCAGGTCAAGGTGATCGCCGAGTTCGGTGTGATCCTGCTGCTCTTCACCATCGGCCTGGAATTCTCGGTGTCGCGCCTGTTGCGTCTCAAGCGCCTGTTGGTAAGAGGCGGACTTGCGCAGATGCTGCTCAGCGGCGCAGCCTTCATCGGCCTGGGCAGTTTATATGGCCTCGACATCAAGACCGCGATTCCGATTGCCATGGCATTGGTGCTCTCTTCCACGGCAATCGTCCTCAAACTGCTCAGTGAACGTGGTGAGATTGATACCGCACATGGACGCATGTCGCTGGGCATCCTGTTGGCGCAAGACCTGGCGGTGGTGTTTTTCCTCGTCATGCTGCCGCTGCTGGCCGGACAGGACTTGACATTCTCCCTCTGGAAAATCGCTAAGGTTGCACTGCTGCTTGGCGGACTGCTGGTTTTCTCCCGTTACCTGCTGCAACCGATGCTGCTGAGTATTCTCAAGTCACGCTCTCAGGAACTGTTTCGCATCACCATCCTGGCGCTGATCCTGGTGACTGCCTGGCTGACCGCGGAGGTCGGGCTTTCGTTAGAGCTGGGCGCGTTCCTGGCAGGACTGGCGCTGTCCGAGTCCCCTTACGCCCATCAGGCGCTGTCAGACATCCTGCCTTTTCGCGACACGTTCCTGGCAATCTTCTTTGTCTCCATCGGCATACTGGTCAATCTCGACCTGGTGATCGCCCAGTGGCAGCTGGTGCTGACTGCAACCTTAATTATCGGC
>JAVVDT010000071.1:8588-10556 GCA_032250875.1 Desulfuromonadales bacterium
TGAAATTCACGGCTGCGGCACTTGCCACCATTCTGTGTCGCTATCCACTTCGCATCGCCCTGTTGAGTGGCATGCTGCTGTTTCAGGCAGGTGAATTTTCGTTTGTGTTCCTCAAGGCCGCTACCGACCTGTCACTGATCCCCGAAAATTCCTACCAGGTGATCCTGGCGGTCATCGCTCTGACCATGATCACCACACCGCTGCTTGCCACCCAGGCAGAACGCTGGTCTGCAGGAATCGCCGCGCTGTTCGGCAGGTCGTTGACACAGATACACCCGGAGATGCAGGAGCGCACCGCCAATCTTTCCGGCCACGTCCTGATCGCCGGCTACGGTCTCTCGGGACGCAACGTCGGACAAGTTCTGCGACACTTTGACATCCCCCACCTGTATGTGGAGCTGAATGCCGAGAATGTCAGCAAAGGCCGTCGCGAAGGTGAATTCATCGTTTATGGCGACATCGCCTCGGCCGAGGTGCTGCAAGAACTCGGCGTCATGCGCGCCAAGGCCCTGGTCCTGGCGATCAATGATCCTGCCGCCCTGGCGCGGACCATCAGCATCGCCCGCCAGAGCAATCCTGATCTCTACATCCTGGCCCGGACTCGCTACGTCGCCGAGCTTGAACACCTTTGTCAACTCGGAGCCGACGAAGTCATTCCCGACGAATTCGAAGCCAGTCTGCAGCTCGGCGCCAACCTGATGCGTCGCTTTAACCGCAGTGAAGGGCACATCTTGCATGTGCTCTCCGAATTGCGCCAGAAGCACTACACCTCGATGATGCATAAAGGCGTTCCGAGCCATGGCCTGTCAATTCTCGAAGGGGGCCGCCTTGACTATCAGGCGGTTCCGGATGATTCGCCATACCTCGGTGCCAGCCTTGCCGAGATTGATCTGCGCAATCTAACCGGCGTCACCGTGGTCGGAGTCATTCGTCAGGAACGTACCATTTACAACCCAGCGGGATCTTTTTGCATCGAGCCGGGCGACACCTTGATGTTGCTTGGCAGCACTGAAGATGTGCAGCGTGCCGGTGAGCTTCTGCACGGGCACCCGCTTTAGGAGGTTTTCATGACCGATTCAAAACAGATTGACAACATCGTGGCCGAGATGCGCAAGGAAGAGCAGCTCCGTCAGAATGGCTACCGGGAGCAGGCACTTAAGCTCTTTCCGCACGTCTGCGGCCGGTGCAGCCGCGAATTCGAGGGCAAAAAACTGCGCGAGCTGACCGTACACCACAGGGACCACAACCACGATTACAACCCGCCCGACGGCAGCAACTGGGAGCTGCTGTGTCTCTACTGTCATGACCACGAGCATACCCGCGGGGTGCAGGAGCAGCGCAAAACAGGCGGTACTGCCGATCGTCCGAGTGGTCCCGCGCTCGCCCACTCCCCTTTCGCAGCCCTCGCTGACCGACTCAAGAAGCCTAAGTAATGCTGCATGACCGGTGAGAATAGCAGCGTTTTGTCAATTCACGATTGATTTTCATTCAGAACAATCGCTTTGCCGCTGAGAACTTCTAGCTGGTTGGCCGACGATGCGATCAACCGGTGCTTGTCGACCGGACGCAATTTCTTGATCTCTGCTTCGCGCCGACTGGCGCTGGCGCGATCATGACCACCTTCTAGGTAGACAAGCCGAAGCGGTGAGCGGCCGCGAAAATACCTGGCCCCGGTACCGGCAAGATGCTGGGCAAATCGTCGCTCAACATCGGTGCTAATGCCAGTATAGAGAGAGCCATCCGCACAGAGGATGATGTAGACCTTCCAGTTCAACTTTGCATTCCGTTTGCTGTCGCGACGATCATGTGTTTGATGAGCAAGAGCTCATAGGGCAAAAGACGATGACCAGCGGCTGCAGACACACATGTTTCAAGGAGAACCCATGAGTGACAAACCCCTGATCCAGATCGAAACCTCCCTCGGCGAGATTTTCCTCGAGCTCGATCGCGACAAAGCGCCGGTCAGTG
>JAVVDT010000072.1:0-10538 GCA_032250875.1 Desulfuromonadales bacterium
GGGTGGCGAGCCTGCTGGAAGTCGGCACCGGTTTTCATCCGGAGTTGACCGGCCGGGAGAACATCTTCCTCAACGGCGCGATCCTCGGCATGACCCGCACGGAGATCAAACGCAAGTTCGATGAGATCGTCGCCTTTGCCGAGATCGAGAAATTCCTCGACACCCCGGTCAAGCGCTACTCCTCGGGGATGTACGTCAGATTGGCCTTCGCCGTGGCCGCGCACCTGGAACCGGAGATTCTCATTGTCGATGAGGTGCTGGCGGTGGGGGATGCGCAGTTTCAGAAGAAGTGTCTGGGGAAGATGGAGGAGGTGGGGAGGGAAGGTCGGACGGTGTTGTTTGTGAGCCATAATATGGCTGCAGTTCAAAAGATTTGCAATAAAGGGGCCCTTGTCGATAAAGGCTCTCTTCTTTCGATGGCACCTGTTGCGGACATCGTGTCTCAGTACTCAAGCTTGTTTGGTGATTGCAGCAATGCGTGGGAATTGCAAAAAGATTCTGTTAAAGATGTCTATATCGAAAAAGTCAGAGTTGCCGGCAGCGATCCAGAGCCCCATCAGGCTATTGTGACCGGGGATTCACTTCGGATTTTTTCAGAGATCGTTATCAGGCGGATTCATAATAACCTGCAACTGGGGGTTTGTCTGCTCGATGAATTCGGCAACCAGATTTTCGGTTCTGCCCCGCAAGATGACGGTCTGGCGCCACCCAGCGACCCTGGCCGCTATGCAATTCAAGTGGTTTTTCCGCAAGGGGTTCTGCTTCCCAAGCAATACGGCATCAAGGTCATTCTTTGGACTCCACAGGAAGGGATTCTTGATTCGGTTGAGGCGGTTAAGTTCATACCTTTAGAAACAGCGTCACTGTCCAATATGGCACCTGGAGGGCGAGCCGGGGTTTTGGCTGTCCGCTGCCAGTGGAGTATCAACCCGTAGGCCAGCAGAACACGACTTGATATGACTGAAACCAAAGACCTGGCATCAAAAGAGCATTGGGATGCTGTTTATCAAAGTCGCTCCCGGGATTTTACTTCAGAGCCATGGACACCCAAGCACTATGACATGCGCTGTCTGGAAGCTGTCTTCTCACGGCAGTTGACACCCGAGATTTCAACTGTTCTCGAGATCGGCTGTGGCAATTCACAGTGGCTGGCATGGTTTGCCAGGCAAAACAGGAGCGTGTCCGGGGTCGACTATTCCGAACTTGGTTGTGATATGGCGCGGTTGCGCACCAAAGCTCAGGGGTGCGAGGTGTCAATTCATTGTGGCGACATGTTCAAAATTTCCACCGAAACTGTCGGATTGCACGATCTGGTCTACTCGATCGGTGTGGTTGAGCACTTCTCCGACACAACCGAGATTGTCAGAAGTCTGAGCCGATTCGTCAAGCCGGGGGGCTGTCTTTTGACTGTCATTCCAAACCTGCGCTCAATGCACGGATTAATGGCCTGGTTATATCAGCCTGAACTCTTGGCAAAGCATTATCTGCTCAGTAGGGCTCATCTGGAAAAAAGTTACAAGTTGTCGAGGTTTCTGGAGGTAAATGTCAGCTTTCTCGGAGCTTTCAGTCTCAATGTTGTTGCCTGGGGCCATAGTCAAAGAATGCCCGGCTTCGATCGCTGGCTTCTCCCTTTCACCAAAAAACTCTCGAACAGAACCGAGCGTCTTCTGAAAAGTTCACGCTCCTACAATGGAAATTTTCTCTTTTCACCGTTCATCTGTGCGGTGGGCAAGCTCCCTGACGACGCAAGGCGGCGGTTTTGACAATGATGGAAAATGTCGTCGGCCTGGCAAGTTGTCGGCATCGAGAAAACAACTCCTACACGGACAGGGATCTGGTCGCCCGCCTTGTTCGTGAAGCCATGATCGCGGGCGGGTTGGGGCAAGCCGATCCTGCGGTGCCTCTGGCAGACATTATCCGCCCCGGGATGTCCGTGCTGGTCAAGCCTAACTGGGTTTACCATGAAAGCCATTCTGGTCTGGGCATGGATTGCCTGGTCACGCATCCCGCATTCATTCTGGCCGTGCTCCAGGAAGTGTTCAAGACGAACCCTGGTCGAGTCATTGTTGGCGACGCCCCGATTCAGGGGTGTGACTTTGATCTTCTGGTGACGGAAGACTGGAAAAAAGAAGTGGCAGCGCGAGCCAACTGCCCCGTGGATATTATCGATTTCCGGCGAACAGTCTTGCGTAAAGGAGGTGTGGGCGCCGGACAGGACCAGGATGTTCGCAGCGAAGATCATTATGTGCTGTTTGATCTGGGCAAGGACAGTCTGCTGGAGCCGGTTTCCTACCCGGCTGGCCGATTTAGAATCACTAATTATGATCCGGAGTTTCTCGCCAGACGCCACCAGCCCGGCCGGCATCAGTACCTTTTGTGCCGTGAGCCTTTCGAAGCAGATGTCATTCTCAACCTGCCTAAACTAAAAACACATAAAAAAGCTGGTTTGACAGCGGCATTGAAAAATTTGGTCGGCCTCAACGGAAACAAGGAATTTCTTCCGCATCACCGATTGGGTGGGACGGCTCTTGGCGGCGACTGTTACTCCGGGCTGGCTCCATTGAAGAGACTTGCCGAGTATTGTCTCGATCAGGGTAATCGCTGCCTTGGTACTCCGGATGCTAGTGTTTGGTACCGGCGAGCCAGGAAACTTGTTGTCAAACATCGTCACTTCGGTGATACAGAAATCGAAGGCGGTTGGCACGGCAACGACACGGTTTGGAGAATGGCTCTCGATCTCAACAGACTTTTACTTTATGGTCGCCCTGATGGCAGCCTGTCGGAAACTCCGTTGCGCAGGGTTTACTCCATCACCGATGCGATTATTGCCGGAGAGAGAAACGGCCCCCTCGCTCCCTCGCCCAAATCATTGGGAGTCGTCAGTTTTGCCTCCTCCTCGGCTTTTGCAGACCTGGTGCACGCAACCCTCATGCGTTTCAAACCCGATCGAATCAGTCTGGTACATGAAGCGTTCGGCACCTACCGTTATCCTCTGGCTGAGCTTCCTGCCCGATCGTGTACAATCTTTGCCAACGGACGCCAAATGAACCTCCAGGACATTGATTCGACGTTTTGCCAGGACTTCCGTGCCGCAGACGGGTGGCAGGGCCATGTCGAACTGCGTGGTGAGTGCTGAACGATGCGGATCGCAATCCAGCCCGACAGCTATGGCCCCGACGATACCTCTTCACCCCTTTGGTCCCGTCTCCTCAAAGACGCCGGGCACGAGGTGGTCGAGGTCGATGTCTATCGTGCCGACATTCTTGATCAGCTTAAGGGTTGTAAGGGTTTCATGTGGCGACATGCTCATATGCCAGCCATGCGGCAGATTGCCAGACGGCTGCTGCCGGTTCTGGAAAACGAGCTCGGCATGGTTGTCTATCCCGACCAGAGGACCTGCTGGCATTATGATGACAAGATTGCCCAGGCCTACCTGTTTGAGGCTCTGAATATCCCGACACCTAAAACATGGATATGGTTTGACAGGATCCGGGCGCTTGAATTTGCCGAGACCGCGGATTACCCGCTGGTTCTCAAGCTTTGGGCCGGCGCCGGTTCGCAGAATGTCAGTCTGGTTAAATCACAGGACGAAGCGCGTGATTGGATTTGCCGGATTTTCGATAGAGGAGTCGCTACACTGGCAGGTGTCTCCATGAACCTGAAAGCCCGCATCAAGGAAGCGGCTAAAATTTTACTGCGAGGAGAGGGGAGTCCGCCGCCTTGGGAACTGCACAAAAACTATGTGCTGTTTCAGGAGTTTCTGCCAGACAATGCGTTCGATACGCGCATCACGGTGATCGGCAATCGGGCCTTCGGTTTTCGTCGGTTTAATCGCGAGGGCGATTTCCGGGCCAGTGGCAGCGGGAAGATTGATTACGATCCAGACCTGATCTCACGAGATTTTTTACGACTGGCTTTTGAGGCAGCTCAAAAACTCAACACGCAAAGTTGTGCAATTGACGGACTCTGGCGAGGTAGCGAAGCGGTTGTCGGTGAGGTCAGCTACACCTATGCCAGTTGGGCCGTGCATGACTGTCCCGGACATTGGGATGCCGATCTGAACTGGCATGAGGGGCAGATGTGGCCGGAAGAAGCCCATGTTGAGGACTTTTTGATCCGTCTGGAACAGGGTTGATGCGCATCGCATTTGTGACATCGGAATACATCACGGAGCAAAACTTTGATGGTGGATTGGCCAACTATCTCTACCGGATTGTCGTTTCGTTGAAGGAAAGAGGGCATCAGCCGGTTGTTTTTGTCGCGAGTCGCGAAGACGGTTCTTTTGAGCATGCAGGCGCGCACGTCATCAGGGTCAGGGTGAATCTCAAGCCCTTGTGGTTTGTATACCGGAGCCCTTGGCACAAGTTCAGTCAGCCGTGCAAATGGCTTTGTGAAAGCTGGTCTTTGCGGCAGGCTCTGCGGCGGGAACACATAAAAAAATCTTTCGATATCGTTCAGTATGCCAGCTATCGGGCGCCGGGTTTTTTTCGCCAGCAAGATATTCCCACCATAGTGCGAATTTCCAGCCTCCAGTCTCTTTGGCGCCAATTTAATAAACAGCAAAGCGATGCTGTTAGCCGTTTTGAAAACTTTCTGGAACTCTCCGCCTTCCGAAAGGCCGATTCGTTGTATGGCCCGAGCCATGTGATCGCGTCTAAAGTTCAATCCCTGGTTGGGAAAAATGTCTCGGTCATAGAAAGTCCGGTTGTCTCCATTGGGCTACAGGTTGGTCAGTCGCCAATTCCTGGATCTCTTCAAGCAAAACGCTATCTGCTTTTCTTCGGGTCGATAAATGTTCTCAAGGGGATGTTGACGATTGCCGAAACCCTGGTGCCCTTGCTGAGCAGATATCCTGACCTGATTTTTGTTTTTGCCGGGAAGATCGATAACTTTCAAGGCGACGCTTTTGATGACTATTTGAGAAATGCAGCTGGCCGGCATCAGGAACAGTTGCTCTTTCTCGGCCGGCTGCCACATCAGGAATTGATGCCTGTTGTGCGCAATGCAACCGGAGTGGTGCTACCTTCGAGGATCGACAATTTGCCAAACACCTGCATCGAAGCCATGGCCTGCGGAAAAGTTGTCATTGGCACGCGAGGTGCGAGTTTTGAACAATTGATTGTTGACGGAGAAAACGGTTTTCTGGTTGATATCGATAGTTCCGGGCAGTTGCTGTCCGCCATGGAAAAGCTGTTGAATATGGATGAAAAGTCCAGAGCCACCATGGGTAGCAGGGCAGCCGCGACGATTCAGCGGCTGACTCCAGAGTTGATTTGTGAACAACTTGAAGAATTTTACCGGAACTGCCTCCGGAGTTGTCAGTGAAAGAATCGATTCTGACAGTCCTGATGCCGGTCTACAACGCCGGCCCCTTTCTGCGTGAGGCCATCGACAGTATTCTCGGTCAGACTTTTCAGAATTTTGAGTTCCTGATCATCAACGATGGCTCTACGGACGATAGCGTGGAGATCATCAAATCCTTTGACGATCCACGCATTCGGCTGGTGCACAACGAGCGCAATCTGGGACTGATCGCGACCCTTAACAAGGGGCTCGATCTGGTGAACACTCGCTACCTGGCGCGCATGGATGCCGACGATATATCCCTTCCGCAGCGTTTCGAGAAGCAGTTGCAGGCCATACAGGCGGAAAGCAATATCATTGCCTGCGGAACGGCTTATCAGAAGTTCGGTGCACAGAACCATGTCCTGTCATTCCCTGAAAGCCACGAAGAAATCTACTGTGGTCTCCTGTTTACACCAACCCTGGCCCATGCGGCCATCATGTTTGATATGGAAATGGTAAATGGGGAAGGCTATCGTTTTGACCCCGACTATGCCCATGCAGAGGATTACGAGTTTTGGACACGTCTTGGCCTCAAATATCGCCTGGCCAATCTGCCGGAAGTCCTTTACAGGTACCGTATGCACTCCAGCCAGGTTAGTTATGTTCACTCACAGGCTCAAGTCGACAACTCACTGCGAGTTCAGCAGACCATGCTACGCCGCCTCGGATTTGAGCCCTCCGCAACGGAGATGGGGTTGCACCGCACTTTTTTCACGCGCGAAGCAATACGGGATTTCGAATACTTGACTGAAGTTGGTAGGTGGTTCGATAAAATTTTAAGTACGAACGAACAAGGCCGGCACTTCGACCGGACTGCTTTGCTTGGGTGCCTCGGTCGTATTTGGTTCAGTCGTGCTTACCGGTGCAGCCGGAACGGGATGAAGGTTTTTCGGCTTTATCGGACGAAGCGGTACGCAAAGGCATCTCTGAAAAGCCGGGTGAGGTTCTTTGCCAAGTGTCTGCTCAAAAGATGAAAACGATTCTTTCCATATTCGGTACCCGGCCCGAAGCCATAAAAATGGTACCGGTTCTGAAGGCACTGGATGGTCGCAGTGACTGCTTCCGGTCTATTGTCTGTGTCACTGCCCAACATCGGAAGATGCTTGATCAGGTCCTTGACTTGTTTTCGATTCGCCCCGACTTTGATCTTGATCTGATGCAGCCGGGACAGGATCTTTATTCTATCACCGCCGATGTGTTGCTGGGCTTGAAACCGGTCATTTCATCGATTAACCCCGACCTTGTTCTGGTGCATGGTGACACCGTGTCCACGATGACAGCCTCGCTTGCTGCCTACTATTGCCGAGTACCGGTCGGGCATGTGGAGGCGGGTCTGCGCACCGGTTCCAAATACGCCCCTTTCCCTGAAGAGGTCAATCGCCGGTTGACCTCAGTCCTAGCCGATTTGCATTTTGCACCCACTCAAACGGCAAAGCAGAATCTGTTGCATGAAGGCATTACGGAAGAGTCGATTCAAGTGACCGGCAATACAGTGATCGATGCTTTGTTGCTAGCCACTGAAAAAATTAAAAAGGAGCGGCTGGAATCAAGAATTGTCGATGAGTTGCTGGCCCATTACTCTTCACTCAGAAGGGTTTTTGGTGATAATGCACCACTTTTGTCGAAAAAGATGTTGCTGGTCACAGGCCATCGCCGCGAAAATTTTGGTTCGGGCTTTGAAAGTATTTGCCAGGCACTCAAAACAATCGCAACAAGCCGCAATGACATTGAAATCGTCTACCCTGTGCATCTGAACCCCAACGTGCAGGAACCCGTCCTGCGGATGCTGGGCAGGATTCCCAATATCCATTTGATAGAGCCCCTTGATTACCTGCCGTTCGTTTTTTTGATGGGTTGCTCGACTTTAATCATTACCGATTCCGGGGGGATTCAGGAAGAGGCCCCGTCTCTTGGCAAGCTGGTTCTGGTTATGCGTGACACGACAGAAAGGCCAGAAGCTATATCTGCCGGAACATCGCGACTGGTGGGCACCGATGCCGCAAGGATTGTTGCTGAAACGTTGCAGATAATCGAAAATCCGCCAAAGTTGACGGCCCTGAAGTCGAAGAACCCTTATGGTGATGGTCAAGCCGCCGTGCGCATTGTCAATCGGCTTATGGAACATATTCCAAGCGGGTTTGGTTTTGTCTAGGGTCGCCGCCGAAAAGCCCAGAATACTTCTCCTCGCCCCAGCCTTCTGGCCACCAGTGGGTGCAGAAGCATTGACCGGCTACAAGTTCTGGAGAGGCGCTACTGAGCAGGGGTGGCAGATTGACGTGATTGCCCGTGACTCACGTGGCGAAGGTCGATATCCGGTTCTGTTTGCGGATAATAGCCCCGAGTTTAGAGGTCGTGTTTTTCAAGTCAAACCGGACGATCATTTTTTTCTCAAGCTGCGAGACAACTTGGCGGGCTTGGCTGGCAGCAAAATCTGGAGACGAGGCTGGTCCTGGGTGTATCCTGCCTGTCGTCTGGCATCAGAGCTCATAATAAAAAACCGCTACGACGCAGTCGTCAGCCGCAGTCTCCCTCTGGACGGTCATATTGCTGGTCTGTGGCTCAAAAAAAAATCGGGCCTACCGTGGATTGCAAACTGGAACGATCCCGCTCCGCTTTATTTGATGCCCTCCCCATACCGGGAGAATTATGGTGTTGACCCTGCTTGGGGAGACGGCCACACATTGAAACAGATCTCAATTCATGCTGACTGGCACACCTTCCCCTGCGAAAGATTACGCAAATTCATTGCCAGCTACCTGCCCGTTGACATTCTCAGCAAGTCGTCAGTCATTCCGCATGTCGCCCTTAGCGACTGGATGCTTTCATTGCAGCAGCATGATGGTCTGAGATTTTTTTATGCTGGGGACATCAGGCCGCCACGTTCTGCGGAAACATTTCTCGAGGGGCTGTCGAAATTTTTGAGAAAGACTCCGATGGCTGCTCAAAACATTGAAGTTAGTTTCGCGGGGCAGGGAGCTGACGAAGTGTTCAACAGGGCTCGGGAAATCGGCCTTGATTGTGTCAGATCCCTCGGTTTGCTCGACTATCAGAAAGTTAACGAGTTCGCGGTGCAGTCGGATGTTGGGTTGCTTATCGAAGCAGACATGGAGGAGGGGATCTTTTTGCCCAGCAAGATGATCGATCTGGTTCAATGCGGTTTGCCGGTTTTGGCCATTGTGCCGAAAACCGGAACCATTTCTGATCTGATCCAAAAATATGGTGGTGGCCTGGCCGTTGACGTGGCCAGGCCTGACGATATCGCCGCGGCGATCGAGAGGATCTGGTTGATGTGGAAAGAAGGGGCTTTGTCTCAGAAACTGTCTTCGCGATCGATGCTCCCTGAGTTTTGTGAAGACACGATCTTTTCGCGTCTCGAAGGCGTGCTGGAACGGCTTGAGGAGCGAGTCTGATGTTACATAGGGCAGGGCAGGCTGAAGAAAGTCGACCATTCTCTGTCATCATCCCCACCTATAACCGCGCTCACTGCATTATGAGCGCCGTCAACAGTGTTCTCAATCAGACCCATGCTGATTTCGAACTGATCGTCGTCAATGATGGTTCCACCGACAACACAGTTGATTTGCTGGCAGCCATCGATGATGAGCGCATGCGTGTGATTCATCAGGAGAACCGGGGGGTGTCTGCCGCCCGCAATGCGGGGCTCGCGGCGGCACGGGGCGAGTGGATGACTTTTCTCGACAGTGATGACGAGGCGAAAGCGAAATGGCTGGAAGAGATTGCTCGCTGCATCCGGTCCATCAAAAAAGCCGGAATTGTTTTCTGCGGGCATGAAGTGCGTTATTTCGACGGAAACCGGGTTAAAAGCAAGATCATCCTGCCTAAACCAGCCGGACCTCTTTTCGACAATGCGCCGGTTAAGGTTTTGGCTGGAACCTTTGCTCTTCGCAAAGATCTACTCAGTATCGCCGGTGGCTATGCCGAAAACCTCCGTTATTCCGAAAACACTGAATTGCTGCTGCGGGTTGTCACCTGTTGTCTTGAAAAGAGGCTGGCTATCGGCAAGATTGACCTCCCCTTGACCATCTACAACAAACAGCCGTTTAACGTCCGTGCCGCCAGTCCCCTCTACTATCGTAATACCCTTGACGCTGTGCGCTACATTCTCGACAAACATCAGGACCTTTTTAGGAAAGACCCTGCCGAGCACTTCAATTACAATGCCGTTGCCGGCGTCAACGCCGCCAGGTTGGGTTTGTATGCTGAAGCGCGAAAATTATTTGCGTGCAATGTACGCATCAAACCACTTTCCGCAAAAAACTATATGCGCTTGTTCTTTGCGAGCGTACCGCCTCTTGCCAGGCTGGTATGGCTGAAAAGCGAGGGTTTTTTTTGACAGTACCATTCACGGGGAACTCTTGCGGGAATTGAAAGTCCTCTTCCTCATCGACGGCCTCCTCGTCGGCGGCGTTGAAAAGAGCCTGCTCGAAATCGTCCGACATTTTGACTCGACGGACCGCGCTATTCGCCGATGACGCGCAGCTCTTCAAGCAGTTCCAGGATAACGAGTCGTTCCGCCACTGGCTGACCGATACCATGTTCGGGATGACGTACGAAACGCACGCCAATCAATAAGAGGGGTCTCGACCCTCTGAGGGACAAGACCGATAGCGATTTCAATGTGAACAGACACAAGCGACAGCCCATAATCAGCCTGCCGATAGCCTTCATCCAGGAGCACTGGGCAGGATTGACCCTGGTGACTCTGGCCGCGATCACCCTGCTTTCTCTCTGGCCTCTGTCGGAACTGCCGTCTGTTCCCGGGGGCGACAAGTTGCACCACCTGGTCGCCTACGCCGTGCTGATGCTCCCGGTTGCGCTGCGCAAGCCGCCACGCTGGTGGCTGATCGGTCTTTTTTTTGTCGCCTGGAGCGGCGCGATCGAGCTGATCCAGCCGTATGTGAACCGTTATGGCGAATGGTCCGATCTGCTCGCCAACGCGCTGGGGGTGCTCTGTGGCGTCGTGGTGGCGGCAGTGGTTACGCGGCTTGGCGCAGCGCTCTCGGAACTTGAACGACCGGTCTCAGAAAAGCAGCGAGAATGAACACACTGGCAGCAAGACCCAAAGTCCTCTTCCTCATCGACGGCCTCCTTGTCGGCGGCGCCGAAAAAAGCCTGCTCGAAATTGTCCGTCATTTCGACGCGACTGACGCCGTCTTCTGCCACATCTACCC
>JAVVDT010000073.1:0-10516 GCA_032250875.1 Desulfuromonadales bacterium
AGGGTGACCACGTCGGCTTCCAGGCCGTCGATGACCGCACGGGCCTGTTTGCCGGCGCCGCCATGAGACTGATTCACCTTCACCGTGTCGCCGGTTTTTTCCTGCCAATGTTTGGCGAAGGCCTCGTTGTACTCCTTGTAGAGTTCACGGGTCGGGTCGTAGGAAACGTTGAGCAGCTTGATCTCCTTGGCGGAAGCCGCTCCTGTAATCAAAAGCAGGGCTGCAAACACCAGAGTCATTATTGATTTAAAGTTGACCGTTCGCATTTTTCATTCTCCTCAAAGGTTGTTCGTCGCTTCCAGTTGTCCGGTGAGCTTCGCATTTCGGTAATGTTTTGGGCCTCCGGGTCCTCCGGTGAGCTTCGATGAAAGCCGTTTGGCGAAAGGAGTTCAGACGATCCCTTCATACAGCACGCTCGAAAGGTAGCGTTCGCCGGAGTCGGGCAGAATCACCACGATTTTTTTGCCGGCATATTGAGGCTGTGCCGCCAGACGCGCGGCTACGGCCACCGCCGCTGCGCAAGAGATTCCGGCCAGGATGCCCTCTTCTTTGGCCAAGCGACGGGCGAAGTCGATTGCCTCGTCGTTGCTGACCTGCTCGACCTGGTCGACGATCGACAGGTCAAGCGTCTCCGGAATGAATCCGGCATCGATCCCCTCGATCTTGGCGTAAACTTCGGTTCCACCAGGGGTCATGCGGTTCAGTTTGACCAGCGGGTACCGCCGATGCTGAGGGAATTGTCGGTAAATTTCTGGCTCATGTCTTCTGCTTTGGCCTGAAATATATCAGATTGCTGTTTTCAATTTACACAATTAGCCTATCGAATTTATAGACTAATTGCTAAAAAAATTTATATGCTGTAATCAATCACTTTATTTGCTCTTTTGCTTGCATCGCTTGAGCGCACGAGAACTTCTTTCAGGGTCGTATTGTCGAGAATATCGGCGACCGCGTCGCGCACGTCCTTCATCACCAGGCGGATGCCGCAACTCTCTTCATCGGCACACTCGGTGCACTTCTGATAGGCCGTTTCACTGACACAAGGGACCGGAGCCAAGGTTCCGTCCAGAACCCGAACCGCGCTGCCCATGGTGATCTGCGCCGGGTTTTTGGCCAGGAAATAGCCGCCGCCCTTGCCCTTGCGGCTGCCAAGAATGCCTGCGTTCTTGAGTTGCAACAGGATCAGTTCCAGAAACTTTTTTGGAATCTGTTCCTGTTCCGCAAGATCGGCAATCAAAACGGGGCCTGCTCCGTGATTCCTGGCCAATGCCAAAAGTGCTTGCAGACCGTATTTGGTTTTTTTAGAAATCATGTCTATTAATCCTATCTTTTTTATAGACTAATTATTGACATTAAAGTTGTCAACTGTTTTTTGGCCTGTTCCGTTTTTTCTCCAATGATCATCGGAAAAACTGAGGCTTTAAGTCACCTCGATCTGAACCGGTCGAGCTATTTCAAGCGCCATAAGTCGAAAATCATTCCCGCCTGTCGAAAAGTAGTGTTATTTCAGTTGGTCAGTCGAAAACCATTTGTTCCGATCAGGAAGAAAGGACGCAAGGATCAGGGGCGCACACACATTTTCAGGGGGATGCCGCCCCCAGCCAGACGCACACAAGCTCCACAACTTCCGATGGAAGACATGACAGCTATTATGACTAGGCTCCGGCATCGCCGAGCGGCACCTTGCCACTGCCATCCGGCGGATCCTTGACATACTGCGGAATCGCCATCCCGGAGATCCGGCCACTCAAGCTGCTGACGATACTGAGTCCGGTGGCGACCGACACCCGGAAGTGTCCCGTTCCTTTGGCATGGTCGAGATGGTGCAGGTAGTAGGGGCGAACGCGCATCCGCAGCAGACCGCGGCAGAGTTCAAGCATCACACCGGGGTCGTCATTGACGCCGCGCAGCAAAACCGTCTGATTGCCCAGAGGGATGCCGACATCCGCCAGACGCGCACAGGCTCCGATGCTGGCGGCAGCCAGTTCGCGGGGATGATTGAAGTGGGTATTGAGATAAAGCGGTTGAAAACGAGCCAGCAGGCTGCAGAGCTGCGGGGTGATGCGCTCCGGAAGGGTAACCGGCACCCGGCTGCCGATACGGATCATCTCTACGTGGGGGATGTTATGTAGCTGCGCCAGGATCTCTTCGAGCCGGTCGTCATCAAGCAGCAGCGGATCACCGCCGGTCAGTATGACATCACGAATGGCGGGTGTGGCCGCAATATAAGCAATCCCTGCGGCAATCTGTTCTGCAGAAAATGCCAGGGCGGCGGTGCCGACGCGGTTCTTGCGGGTGCAGAAGCGGCAATAGACACCACAACTCCCCGAGACCAGCAACAGAGCCCGATCCGGGTAACGATGCACCACCGCCGGTACTGGTGAGAACGACCTTTCATTCAGGGAATCCTCGGGCAAGTCGCTTATCTCCAGCTCCCTCGGATCAGGAACGCACTGCCGCCAGATCGGATCGCCCGGTTTTTGAATCAGGCCAAGATAGTGCGGTGTGATGCGCAGCGGATAGCGCGCCGCCACTGCCCGCAGCGGCGCAGGGTCGATGCCGAAACGCGCGGCCAGTTGCTCCGGCGCAATCAGGCTGTTGCCGAGCTGTGTTTTCCAGGTCATGATACTTTATAATCTCTCGGGATGGGTACAGCAGATCAAATCGGGGCAATCCCCTCATTCCTCGCGTGCAGTTAAACGACTGCGCAGCCACCAGACCAGCACAACCAGGGCCATCAGGGCTATATCGCGCAGCAGGGCGACGCCGGCAGTAACGTCCTGGCCGCCGCCCGGATCGAAACAGCCGCAGTCAATCTCCATTCCGCGCAGCAGCACCGAGACCAGGGCAGCCATGAAGACCAGAGTCATGGCGCCGATTACCAGCAAGGCCGGCCGCACCCGGGCATTGAGCAGCAGCATGACCCCGGCGAGGAACTCCACATACGGCAAAGTTGAGGCAACCAGGTAGTTCATGGCATAGGGGAGAATCTGGTAGGCGGCAACATGACCGGCAAAGGCGACCACATCCTGCATTTTGACTGCGCCGGCATAAACAAAGACCAACGCCAGAGTCAAGCGGGCCAGATGATAAAAGAAGCGTTTCATTGCACGTCACCCGCAACCGGCAAGCCGGCGTCTCGCCATTCCGGAAAGCCGCCTTCGAAAACCCGCACATCCTTGTAGCCCGATTCGATCAGGAGTACGGCCAGATCGAAGGAGTCCGGACAGCCGAAACCGCTGCAGTAAATGACAAGGGTCCGGTCTTTGTCGATACGGGCGACGAAGTCCGGCAATGCGGCATCGATCTCAACCAGCGGCAGCGACACAGCACCGTCGATATGGCCCGCGGCGTACAGCTCGGGATTGCGAGCATCAACGATCAACCCGCCGGTAGCCGCCACCTGCTGCACGTCATCAATCAGAGCAGGCATCGGCAGAGCGATTGGAACGCTCTCCTGTGCCGTTTGCCGTGGCTGGGAAACCAGATGACCGGAGAAGGCATCCAGAAGCAACTTGTGGTTCAGACTCAGGCCGATCAGCACACCGAAGGCAAGCAGTACGCAGGCTTCCAGGCCAATGCGTTTCAGGTCACTGAACATATACTACTCGTCTGGAGACTGGGTAAGTTCCGGGCCCAGGCTACCAAGCATGTCATGCATGGCCCTGACTTCGCGTTCGAGCCGATCAACTCGGGCATTCGCTCTCGTCAGTTCCACATTCAGTTCTTCGACCAGGCTGAGTTGGTGAGTGTAGCGGATCTCCAGCTCAACGATGCGTGCCGTCAGTTCATCCATGACAACCTCCTGTTACAGACTTTCGAACTTCACAAGAACCTACAGTAAATGGCTTAGTCATGGTAACTATTCAGCTCCCTTGCTCAACGGCACAGCATATGGGCTGCTGCTGTTGCTTGCGGGAAGTTAAGTGACAACATTGGACGCAGGCAATGGCTGCAGACCACATGCACTCGCCTATGTGCTGAATCGTTACTAATCATGAAAGGTTCCTGAAGGCCATATGCTATCAGAAGAAGAGAAGCTGCGCAATCGACTCAAGAGTGCGGAACCCATTGCAAATTCTCATAAAATTGATATGATTACCGGGATTATCAACGTTTCTCTGTAACTATTCAGTTCCCTGACTCAACGGCACAGCATGTGGGCTGCAGCGGTTGCGTGCGGGAAGTTAAGTGACAACGTTGGACGCAGGCAATGGCTGTAGCCCACATGCCTTGCTTATGTACTGTATAGTTACATTTCTCTTTCTCTTTATGGAACTCATGATTAAAACTAATCGTTTGCAACAACGCCCGAGCTGGCCGATACATCGACTGGCTCTCTGCTGCCTGTTCTGCAGCTTGATGCTGATCGCTACTCAGGCGACAGCCTCGGTCCCCGAGCATCGCCTTCATGAGCCCTCCGAAATGGATCACGAAGGGCACAACGGCGCCATGCAAAATGCCGCTGAGCATGTTCATCCTGTCGAGACAACAGTGAGTACCGGCAAAGTCGGTCTTGAGGAAAAGCTTGGTGACCGGATCCCGCTCGATCTGGTGTTTCGTGACGAACAGGGCAATCCTGTCAAGCTGGCCGACCTGGTGACCAAACCGACGATCATTGCGCCGGTCTATTACCGTTGTCCGAATGTCTGTCATTTCCTGCAGGGCGACCTCGCCCGGGTGCTTCCCAAGCTCAAGCTCAAAGCCGGTGAAGACTACCAGGTGATTTCATTCAGCTTTGATGAAACCGAGCAACCGGAACTGGCGCTGCGCAGCCGCAATACCTACTACGCAGCAATGAAGAATCAATATCCCGAACAGGCCTGGCGTTTTCTGACCGGAGACTCTGAGGCGATTCGCAAGCTGACCGATGCTGCCGGCTACCAGTTCCAGCGGGTCGGTACCGAATTTCTCCATCCGGTCGCTTTCTTCGTCGTTTCACCGGACGGCAAGATCGTACGCTACCTGCACGGCACGCATATCGTGCCCAAGGACCTGGCTTTGGCTCTCTATGAAGCCAAGACAGGACACGTCGGCACGACCATCCGTAAAATGATCCAATACTGCTTCAGCTTTGATCCGGAGCAGAAAACCTATGTCTTTAATATCTTACGCGTTTCTGCTACGGTCATCTTGGCAACGCTGGTAATTTTTGCTGCTTTCCTGATCTTTGGTGGCAAGAAGTCCAAGAAGGATAAGAATTTATGAGTGAAATGACTGCCCCGGCAACCGGAGATCGCGGTTTTTTCGATGAAGCCAAATATCCCGGCATCTTCGGCTGGATATTCTCCACAGACCACAAGCGCATCGGACTGCTCTACTTCTGGTGCATCTTCTTCTTCTTCTGCGTCGGGGTGTTGCTCGGACTGCTGATCCGCCTTGAACTGTTCGCCCCCGGCGAAACCATCATGGGCGCACAGACCTACAACGCTGTGTTCACACTGCACGGCGTGATCATGATTTTTTTGTTCATCATCCCCGGGATCCCGGCCGCATTCGGCAACCTGATCCTGCCAATTCAGATCGGCGCCCGTGACGTGGCCTTCCCCAAGCTGAATTTATTCTCCTGGTGGCTCTACATCACCGGCGCGGCTCTCGCTGTAACCTCGCTGTTTACCGGTGGCGGACCTCCGGATACCGGCTGGACCTTCTACGTACCGTTCAGTGCCCAGACCAGCACCAACGTGTCGCTGGCGGCAACCGCTGTCTTCATTCTCGGTTTCTCGTCGATTCTGACCGGACTCAACTTTGTCACAACGGTCCACCGTCTGCGCGCCGAGGGCATGGGCTGGTTCCGACTGCCACTGTTCACCTGGGCGCTCTACTCCACTGCCTGGGTCCAGATCCTGGCCACACCGGTCATCGGCATTACCGTCGCCCTGCTGTTTGCCGAACGGGTGATCGGCACCGGCCTGTTCGATCCGACCCAGGGGGGCGATCCGATCATGTTCCAGCATCTGTTCTGGATTTATTCCCATCCGGCGGTCTACATCATGGTGCTGCCCGGCATGGGCGTGGTCTCCGACATTATCCCGGTCTTCTCCCGCAAACCGGCTTTCGGCTACAAGGCGATCCTGATTTCGAGCCTGGCCATCGCTTTTGCCGGCTCGCTGGTCTGGGCGCATCACATGTTCACCAGCGGCATCTCGGATCTTGCGGTCATGATCTTCTCGTTTCTGACTTTCATCGTCGCCATTCCGTCGGCTATCAAGGTGTTCAACTGGCTGGCAACCATGTACCAGGGCTCGATCCTGCTCGACCCGCCGATGCTCTTCGCCCTCTCCTTCATCCTGCTGTTCACTATCGGCGGTCTGACAGGCCTGGTGCTTGGTTCCGCGGCCACTGATGTGCATGTTCATGACACTTACTTTGTAGTCGGTCACTTTCATTTCGTCATGTTCGGCGGCACCGGCATGGCCTTCTTCGCGGCCATGCACTACTGGCTGCCGATGATCTACGGACGCATGTATGACAAGACCGTGGCCACCGTCGCCTGGGGAGTGATGATGATCGGCTTCCTCATCCTCTATATCTCCATGAAAGTGGTTGGCATGCAGGGCATGCCGCGCCGCTATTACGATTACGTTCCGGAATTTACCGGATTGAATCAGCTGGCGACTGTCGGCTCCTGGATCCTGGCCGTCGGTCTGATCCTGCTGTTCGCCAACATCATCCGCGGTCTCTTCTGGGGTGATCCGATCGCAGCCAACCCGTGGGGCAGCGCCAGCCTCGAGTGGCAGGTATCGTCGCCACCGCCGACTGAAAATTTTGGCAAGGATCCGGTGGTTACCCACGGCCCTTACGATTATAAAGAAGCGGGCATCCTATGAGCGGCCATGTCCACAAGGATTATGCCGGCGCCAAGTTCGGCATGTGGCTGTTCCTTTTCACCGAGGTACTGCTCTTCGGCGGGCTGTTCATTCTCTATTCGGTCTACCTGTCCCGTTATCCGGAAGAATTCATTTCTGCCGGTCAGGAGCTCAATGTCTGGTTCGGCGGTGGCAACACCCTGGTACTGCTGACCAGCAGCCTGTTTGTTGCCATCTCGATCACGGCCCTGCGCCGTGGTGCCAAGCGTCTCTGTCTTGGCCTGCTCGGCGCGACCATCGTTTGTGCCGCGATCTTCATGGTCAACAAGTACTTTGAATGGAGCGTCAAGATTGATCACGGCATTTATCCCGGTTCGGCGCATCTGAAAGAGATGCAGCCCGGTGAAATGGTGTTTTTCAATCTCTATTACCTGACCACCGGGCTGCATGGCATCCACGTGGTGATTGGTGCCCTGATCCTGGCCTGGGCCATGATTCTGATCAAGAGTGACAAGGTGAACGCCAATGATTGGGTCGTCCTGGAAAATGCCGGCCTCTACTGGCATCTGGTCGATTTGATCTGGATCTTCATCTTCCCGCTTTACTATTTGATTTTGCATTGATGAACGGACAGCAAAAGCATCTGCACATTTAACGCAGAGACACGGAGAGATTATCTATTTAAAAATCTGTTTTTTGTTTTTCTCGGCGCCTCCGCGCCTCCGCGTTGAATCAATGAGGTATTTATGACCGAAGAACATGTCCATATCGTTCCGTACAAAACCTTCCTGATCATCTGGTTTGCCCTGCTGATCCTTACCGGCATCACCATCGCCGTGGCCCAGTATAACCTGGGAGCCCTGAACATCTGGGTGGCCCTCGGCATTGCCACGCTCAAGGCGGGCCTGGTTGTGGCCGTCTTCATGCATATGCAATACGAAAGTTACCTGTTTAAACTGTCACTGCTCTCAGCATTGGCTATTTTGGCGATCTTTATCGGTTTTACCTTTTTTGACGTCCTTTACCGTTAGGAGCTGACGTGAATCCGCAACCCTTAATCACCACCACCGAGGCCGTCGACAAAGCCTTCTATATTATTTTTGGCATCAGCGGCGTTATGCTGCTCGGCGTCACGGTGGTTATGGTTTATTTCGTCTGGCGATACAACCGCAAACGTTACCCCGTGCCGCTCAGCCAGAAAAATACCAACCTCTGGCTGGAGACAACCTGGACCATTATCCCGACCATTCTGGTCATGGTGATGTTCTGGTATGGCTGGGAAAGTTATCTCTCGTTGAGAAACATCCCTGACAATGCCGTTCCGATACACGCCTCGGCCCGCATGTGGTCGTGGCTCTTTACCTATGAGAACGGCAAAACATCCGACAAGCTTTATGTCCCGGTCGGTCAGCCGGTCAAAGTGCAACTGACCGCCGAGGATGTGCTGCACAGCTTTTACGTGCCGGCCTTCCGGGTTAAACGCGACACCGTGCCGGGCATGGATAACTATGTCTGGTTCGTCGCCGATCAGTCTGGCAGCTACGATCTGTTCTGCGCCGAATACTGCGGGGTTGGCCATTCGGCAATGGTCACCACGGTAGAAGCGGTCCCGGCGGCGGAGTTTTCCGCCTGGTTGACCGCCAAACCGGCAGTTGCAGATGCCGGGAAGAGTCTGCTGCAAAAACATGGCTGCCTGGGCTGCCATTCCCTTGACGGCTCACCGATGGTCGGACCGAGCTTTCAGGGTATCGGCGGCCGCCAGGTGGTGGTGACCAGCAACGGCGAATCACGCACGCTGACCAGCGATCGAGACTATCTGCAAAGAGCTATTCTGGAACCGGCTGCGGATATCGTAGAAGGCTTCCCGCCGTCTATGCCGTCCTATGCAGGGCGCATTCCCGAAGAGGATTTGACCGGAATCCTCGATTATCTGACCGGTCTCAAGGGTGAACAGCAGGGTGCCGAGCTCAGCGAAGAGCAGGATCTTCCGGAAACAGAAGAAGCAGAAGAGCCCAAAAAACCTGAAGAATCGGATGAAGCAAGCGAGCCTGACAATCTCGTCAACAAGGGGAAAAGCCTGGCTGAGAACAACGGTTGTCTGGGTTGTCACAGCACGGACGGCAGCCGCCGGGTCGGTCCGAGTTTTAAAGGGCTGATGGGAAGTGAACGCACGGTTGTCAAGGATGGTCAGGAAATAACGCTTTCGGCGGATGCCGACTATTTGATCCGTGCTATCCGTGAACCGGGCGTTGAAATTGTTCAGGGATACCCGGCCGCAATGCCGCCCTCTCCACAACTCAGTGATGATGACATTAAAGCCTTGCAAGCCTGGCTGGAATCCTTGAAATAAGATGCAGAGCGATTCCGCAACCATGACTAACCTGACGGCTTTAAGTCGCATGATCAGATTGCCATTGTCGGCAATGGTCGCTCTCTCCGCCCTGGCTGGAGCCCTTGCGACAGGTCTCCATATACCCTGGATCACTCTTTGGGCAATCAGCTGGGGGATCTTCCTCTTGAGTGCCTCCTGCTCGGTTCTCAACCAGGTTCAGGAGCGTTTTACCGACGCCCTGATGCGCCGCACCTGGCGCCGGCCGCTGGCATGCGGCGATCTCACAGCCACCACCGGTATGGTGATAGGTGTTCTGTTCGGCAGCGGCGGTCTGGCGATTCTGTTTGCAGTCAGCGGCATGGCGACAGCCCTGTTGGGGCTGCTGGCAACCGGCTGGTACCTGCTGGCATATACTCCATTGAAGCGCATCTCTTCGCTGGCGGTGATTGCGGGCACACCATGTGGTGCCTTGCCGCCTTTGATCGGCTGGCTGGCCGCTGGAGGCGATCCACTTGACCCACGCCCCCTCACCCTGGCCCTGCTGATGGTCCTCTGGCAGGTTCCCCACTACTGGCTGCTGGCCCTGCCCGATCGTGATGACTTGAGAAGAATCGGCTTCAAGGTCCTGCCCGCAAAACTCTCAGGTCAGCAACTGCTGAACATCAGTCACTTCTGGATTCTCGGCACAGTCACCGTCACTCTGCTATTGCCGCTCATGCGGATCGTGCAACTGCCACTGCTTCAGGGGTTGCTTGCGGGGCTGGCCATCTCTTTCGCCATCTGGACAACGCGCATCCAGAAGAAATCTCTTTTTATAGAGATAACCGCTTATAGGCTTCGGATTGGCCTGCACCTCTATCTCGGCCTGGTATTGGGAATCATCCTGCTCAATGGCTTGTTGATCAGACTGGTTTTCTGATGAACTGCTGCACCCCCACGCCTGCAAGTCCATAGGCGGGTGACAGGAATAAGAAACAACGTTCTGAATCCGTGAGGAGTGAGGAGTGAGGAGAGAAACCAAAGGCCCGGTTTCCGCCTGAAGGTTTACTCCTCACCCCTTACGCCTCACGCCTCACCTGCTGGGGTCTGCAAAATGGCTTGAAATCAACAGAGCCAAATCAAACTCACGGATTCAGGAACTTATTAATCATCAATTTTCCGGCGGATGCGTTTTTTATCACTATGCTTGCGCTTAGCATCCAGGCGCCGGACAATCGCGCCTTTACCGGGACGGGTTGCGATGCGTGGACGCCTTTTGCGCGAGCGGGCAGCAAGCTTCTCTGCAAGGCGTGCCATGGCCCGCTGCAGATTCTGGTGACGGGAGCGTGACTCGGTGGCAGTCACCACGACACCGCTCGGCAGATGAGTTATCCGC
>JAVVDT010000074.1:0-10485 GCA_032250875.1 Desulfuromonadales bacterium
CACTCCGGGAATGGTCTCGACAACATCGATGCGACTGCGCGAAGTCAAAGCCTTGGCGCTATAGACGACCAGCTGGTCGCCAACCTCGAGCCCTGTCCGGACCTGTACCATGCCTTCCAGATCGGCAACCCCCAGGGTGATTGGCGTGAACTGCAGATCTCCATGCGTAACCTGCCAAACACCCAGCTGGCCAGCGATGCGCTGAATGGCTGCATTGGGAATCGCTGGCCCAAACGTATGGGCCGGCAAGGCTACCGTCACCTCGACCAGCTCACCGACTGCCGGCAGAGGTTCGGGAATTTGCTCGAACGCCACCTTGGCGAGCAGCTCCTCGGTCACCGCGTCAGCCAGGGGTTCCACCCGCAAAACGTGCCCCGACAGAATGTCCTTCTGCGTGCGCAGGACAATCTGCGCCGGCAATTTGGCACTCAGCCCGCGTGTGTGAATCTGGTCAAAGCGCACATTAACCCACAGACTCTGCGGATCGATCAGCTCCAGAACCGCTTGACCCGCCACCAGCGTGGTGCCGGGGTCGGCATTGCGCACGGCGACCAGGCTGTCGACAGGGGCGACCAGGTAAAGATCGTTGCGCAGAGCGGTCAAAGCCGCGTGTTCTGCATGGACCCGCACGGTCTCCTGCCGTGCTGCCTGCAGGCTTGCCTCGGCGAGCCGCAATTCATGCTTTTTGGTGGCAACGATCTCCTCGCTGGTCGAGCGCACAGCCAGCAAATCTGCATAGCGCCGGGCCTGGGTTTGTGCGTAAACCTGATGAGCCTGAGCTTCACTCAACAGTGACTCTGCGCGCTTGAGCGCGGCGGACTGGGCACGGATGCGTTCGTCAAGATCAACCGGATCCATTTCGCCGAGGATCTGCCCGGCTTTGACCGTATCGCCCACCTGCACCGCCAGATGTTTGATCCGCCCAGCGAAAGTGGGACCGATCTTGTATGTGTATTGGGCTTCAACCGTGCCGATGCCGAACAACGCCGGGGCGATGGAACGATTCTCGACCGTGGTCACCGTTACCGGCAC
The DNA here is from genome assembly GCA_032250875.1 of Desulfuromonadales bacterium. Classification (GTDB taxonomy): domain Bacteria; phylum Desulfobacterota; class Desulfuromonadia; order Desulfuromonadales; family BM103; genus M0040. The sequence continues at coordinate 1,033 of JAVVDT010000074.1, forward strand.
CGGCGCGAGAGGACCCGAACGCAGGGCGACATAAACGAAGAGGGCCAGCAGGGGGATCAGTACAACCAGCAGTGCCAGCGTTCTCTTCTGAACAGGTAAACGCTTCATGGTGTCCTCCCGATGCCGCGACGGTAGATGGCAAAGACCCGCGGTGCATCGCCCCGGATACGACTTAAGTCGCCGGCAAGCAGCGATTGCATCACCAGCCCCTGAATGGTGCCGATGAACAGAAGGATCGCTGCTTCGGTGTCACTGTCAGCGTCCAGCTCGCCACTCGCCTTGCCTGTTTCGATCAGCCGTCGCAGGCGTTCACCATAACCGTGGATCAGGGTTTGCGCCATGCGCTTGGGCCCCGTTTCCTCAGCCCGTTGCAATTCGCCAAACAGCATGCGCGGAACGCCGGGATGCTCAACGACAAACTCCACATGAGCCAAGAACATGGCTTCGAGCGCCGCGAGCGGTGACGATTTGAGCTGTATCGCCTTGTCCACCCGGGACAGCAGGCGTTCAGCCACCCATTCCATTACAGCCTGCAGGATTGCGTCCTTGTTGGGAAAGTGGCGGAACAAGGCGCCCTGGGTCAGCCCCATGCGCTTGGCAATTGCCGCGGTAGTGATGTCATTCGGATTTTGCTCTGCCGCCAAGGCGACGACGGCTTCGACCGTTGCTGCACGGCGTTCCTTCGCCGGCAGATGTTTGGATTGGGTTCTCATACAAACCTCCGTAAAGATAGTAATCGATTACTATCTTTACGGAGAACGTTGATTCTGTCAAGCAGAGATTCAAATGTTTACAAGTTTTGCGACAGGCAATCGGACGAACCATCACCCATACCAGCCCGACTCTGCAACAGCCGAGCTGGTATGGGTGTTCGATACAGGACGATAAAATGTTAAATGAGAGCTTTGGGATCGAGCAGCGATCCCTGCTCAACTGCTGTCAGTGCTGGTGCTTTGCCGGAGCCGCCTTCTCACCATGATGGGCCGAAGCATGGACGGCTTGAGCAATCCCTTCAACATAATGGACGTAGGTAACGTAGGCCTCGACATACTCCCGTCCTGCTTTGACGCTGTCTTGAGCATGCTTGCTGGTTTCCAGGGCGTGCTTGAAGCGCTCGCGGATTCCTTTTTCCGTGTGGGCGGCAATGGCTTTGGCCAACTCTTCTACGGATCCCTGCTCCAGAGCCCGGTCGGCCTTGGCGATCACAGGTTCTACGCTGCCGGCCGCTTTAAGCCCGGTGTAGGGAGCTCCCTCGCCGGCACGATGAACCCGCACCAGGGTTTCGAAAAAGTAGGTGTCGACCAGTTCCTGTGCTTTTGGATCGAGCTTGCGTACCGCCAGGGTCTTCGTGAAGAGCTCACGGACTTCCTGCTCATCTTCGGCCTGCAGCCACTTCAGTACCGGGGTCACATCTTCCTTGGCCAGCGCGATCCGGGCGTCGGCCACCACCGGTCCGTCGAGGGTGTCGCAATGGGCCAGGGCGAGTTGCGGTGCCAGCAGGATTGCCAGGGCAAAAAAAGCTGTGGTCAAAAATACTTTGGTTCGGTTCATCGTCTTCATGTTTTCCTCCTTGGAATGTGGGTGTTTTTATGCTTTCAATGACTAGAACGGAACTAGCAGGATATTTGTGACAAAAAAATGCGAGACAATCAAAATTGATGCACTCGCAAAAACTCATGGTCATGGGATGGCTAAGCCATCAAAATTGTCACAAAATTTCTTTATCATTCGTATTAATCAATAAGGAAAGGCGAGCAATGACCGACGAGGAACTTATTCTTGCCTACATCAATGACGACATGGCGGCTTTCGAAATCCTGTATGAACGGCACAAGAACCGGGTATTCGGATTTCTCATGGCCAGATTAAAGAACCGCAGCGAAGCCGAGGAGGTTTTCCAGGAGGTTTTTGTCAAACTCCATCGGAAACGTCATCAATACCGGCAGGAGATCCCCTTTCTGCCCTGGCTCTTTACCCTCGTCAGGAATACCTTGATCGATCATTTTCGCAAAAGAGATGCTTATGCAAAGCACGTTACAGCCTCCGAGTCAGCCATAGACACCTATGCCGTCCCGGTCGCTGATACCTCTGGCATCCTTGAGGGCATTGCCGAACTATCCCGTCTGAATGAGAGTCAGCGACAGGCTCTGGAGTTGCGGTTCAACCAGGGGTTGACTTTCGCCGAGATCGCCGAGCAGATGCAGACTTCGGCGGAGAACTCCCGCCAGATCATCAGCAGGGCTATCCGCAAGCTGCGCACTCTGATGGTGAAGAAGGAGAAGCACCATGCAAAAAACTGATTCTGAACAAGAGATGTTTAAAGAATTTGTCGAATTTATCGAAGTCGACCCGATTGCCCCTTGCAAAAGTGTCGACAAGGCTGTGCTGGAGATGGTAGCAAAAGACCTTCGGACTGGTCTTTGCCAGGTGTTCGGCAAGTTGACCTTGATCGCCGTGGCTTCAGGCCTTTTGACGCTGACTGTCTGCCCGCAGTTCGGTCTGGGTGCCGGTCGGCACAATGAATATCTGCATGCCCTGCACGCCGCGACGCCTCCGCTTGTTTTTTACCTGCTCTGCGGGCTGTTCTTTGTCCTGCTTGGCGCCGGCTTAAGCGGTCTGGTCTTGAGTCAAACGGAAATCCGCACTCTTGGCAACCGCAAGTATGCATATTTCGGCGGTTATAGTGTCGTCGCCTATCTTGTCCTGCTGAGTCTGGGAGCCGAGGCTTTTGTCGCCAGTTCCCTGTTCTGGATGTTGGGAGCATTGCTGGGGAATCTGTTAGGATTTGAATCAGTCATTCGGATGCGTTTTGCCAAAAGCTGACATGCTTGACAAGAATATGACCGTACGGGCCAAAGCTTGTCGATTGCATGACTTAACAGGGTTCGTACGATAGAATGGAGTTCATCAGGAACGTAATGCAATCGCCACCGATGTCTGCCCCTTCAAAACCAATCCTTTAATGGGGAGAAAGCAATGACCTGGTTCGCTGATCTTAAACTAAACACCAAATTCAATCTGATTTTGTCCGCTCTATTGATTTGCCTGTTTCTCCTGACAGCCCTCCTGACCTATCGGGATCAACGGCAACTGGTTCTGGACATTGCAAAGGATCACGCTCGCAATGTTGCCAGACAGGTCATTGTGACCACCGAATATATGTCTGACGTCGTTCGCGATGAGCCTGAAAACAACTTCGCACTTGTCCCGCAAGTGGTCGCGACCCAGGTCGCAAAAAGGATCTCCCAAGGCAACCGCTATTATGTTCGCCAGGTCTCGCTGACCTACCGTAATCCCGACAACCGCCCTGATGCCTATGAAGTCGAACAATTGAATGCCTTCAGTGCTGCGCATGAGGCTGAAAACTATCAGGTCGTAAAAGAGAATGGCGCCGGAGTCTTTCGTTATATGAAGACCATGCTTGCAGAACAGTCCTGTCTGAAATGTCATGGCAGCTATGAATCGGCCCCGCTCTTCATTCAACAACGATTCCCCCCTGAGCACCCATCATATAATTACCAGGTCGGCCAGGTTCTTGGCGCTGTTTCCGTCTCCAGGCCTATGGCTGATTTGTATCGTGAGGTTGGTACGAATCTGCGGCGTGAACTTTTTTACCGGGTGGGGACTTTGGCCCTGGTGTTTGTGGTGATGGGGATTTTGATTCGCCGCTTTATGATCAACCCAATACAGTCGGCTTCGGCAACCATCCATCGCGTCACAACAACAGGCAATCTCGGTGAAAGGATTTCAGCGAAGGCTTCCCGGGATGAAGTCGGTCAACTTATCAACGGTTTCAACGAGATGATGGCGGAACTGGAGCGCACAACGCTGCAACGCCAGGAATCCGAATCCCGCTATCAGAGATTGATTGAAACGTCTCATTCAGCGATCATCACGTTCCTTGAAAACGGCAAGATTGTCATCTCAAATCATCTGGCAGAGAGTCTTTTAGGACTCTCGCGTAACGAACTCCTGGGTGAGACAATTTTTGACTATTTTAAGAATGGACAGGATCTAAAGCAGAGAATTGATGATTACTGCCAGGATGGCGAATGGCAGGAAATGAGTGAAACGTCAAGGCAGAGGCTTGTACAAAAAGACGGCCAGCCAATCGATGTAGAGGTGACGCTCGTCCTGGCTTCCAATCTGGATCAGGTTCCCATGTTCACGGCGATTATCAAGGATGTCGGCACATCGTGACAGGGTCTTTTTGCGGATGCAACATAAGGGTTTTGAGCGTGACAAAGATTATGGTGTATTGTAGAAGGTGAGAAACAGACAAGCAGAGGCTGATATTTCATCATTGAGGTCGACGTAAAGGTTGTCGAGCAGGTTTGTTTCTTCAAGCAAGTCAGGACATGCCCTGCAGGACGATTTCCCGGGGAGCCGCCAGATGACGGCTCCCCGGCTCTTTTGAGGTAAACGATGCTACATCTGACCAATATCACCCGCCAGCACGGCAACCATATCCTGTTCCAGAACGCCAGTTTCCAGATCACTGCCGGCAGCCGCAGCGGCCTGGTCGGGCCGAACGGCGCCGGCAAGTCAACCATCTTCCGGTTGATCACCGGCGAAGAACAGCTCGACGACGGTGAGATCAGCTGCAGCAGGAAGACTGTAATCGGCTACTTTTCCCAGGATGTCGGCGATATGGCCGGGCGTTCGGCGCTGGCCGAGGTCATGGCGGCCTCGGCCCGCACCATGCAGCTCGGCGAAGAGATCAAGGCCATGGAAGCGGCGATGTGCGAGCCGATGTCCGACGACGCCCTGGCGGCATTGCTGGAGAAGTACGGCGATGCTCAGGAGGAGTTTGAGCATCGCGGCGGTTACGATCTGGAGAACCGTGCCCAGGCGGTACTGACCGGCCTCGGCATCGGTCCGGAAGATTACCACCGAGCGGTTGAGAGCTTCAGCGGCGGCTGGAAGATGCGCATCGCCCTGGCGAAAATACTGACCATCAATCCCGATGTGCTGCTGCTCGACGAGCCGACCAACCACCTCGACATCGAATCGATCGTCTGGCTGGAGAACTGGCTGGCAACCGAGTTCAAGGGCGCTGTACTGATGACCAGTCACGACCGCGAGTTCATGAACCGCCTGGTCACCCGCATCGTCGAGGTCGGCGCCGGCACCATCACCACCTACAGCGGCAACTACGATTTCTACCTGCGCGAGCGGGAGGTTCGTCTCGAGCAGCTGCTCGCCAGCCACCGCCGCCAGCAGGAGATGCTCTCCAAGGAAGAGGATTTCATCAGCCGCTTCGCTGCCCGGGCCTCGCATGCCGCCCAGGTGCAATCGCGGGTCAAGAAGCTGGAGAAGATCGAGCGCATCGAAATTCCCTCCGAGCAGAAAGTGGTTAAATTTGAGTTTGCCGAGCCGCCGCGCTCGGGCGACGACGCGGCCAGTTTCGACAATCTTGGCAAGATCTGGCCGTTGGCCGAGGGTCAACATAAATCGGTCTTCAGCGGGGTTTCCGGGCTGATCCGGCGTGGCGAGAAGATCGCCGTGGTCGGGGTTAACGGTGCCGGCAAGTCAACCTTTCTCAAATGCCTGGCTGGCCAGGTCGAACCGACCTCCGGCAGCGTGACCATCGGTGCCAACGTCAACCTCGGCTATTTCAGCCAGCACTCGATGGACCTGCTCGACCCGAAAAAAACCGTCTTCGCAACCGTGCAGGACGTCATGCCGATGGTCTCGATCGGCGTGATTCGCAATCTCTGCGCCGCCTTCCTGTTCCAGGGCGATGATGTCGACAAACGCATCGACAGGCTCTCCGGGGGAGAGAAGAGCCGCGTGGTGCTGGCGATGCTGCTGGCCCGGCCGATCAATTTTCTGGTGCTCGATGAACCGACCAATCATCTCGATATCCAGTCACGGGAAGTGCTGCTCGAAGCGTTGAAAAACTTCGCCGGTACCGTGATTCTGGTCAGTCACGATCGTCATTTCCTGCGGTCGCTGGTCTCGCGAGTGTTCGCGATTGATCACGGCCGGATGATCCCCTACGAGGGGGATTACGATTATTATCTGCACAAGAGCGGACATGAAAATTACTGAGGGATAAGACGCCTTGAGACCTTTCTTGCTGTAGAGTTATGCTTATGACCAGAGGCGTGCGCATATTGATCAGCTTGATCTTGCTGGTGCTGCTGTTGGCGGCTGGCGGACTCTGGCTGGCTGCCGACCGACTCCTGGACGGCATTGTCCGCTCCTGGCTGACGGAACGGGCGGCGGTCGAACTCGATGCCGAGGTGGAACTCGAGAAACTGGTCTATGCCGACGGCAGCTTGCACCTGATCGGTCTGACCCTTACCCGACCGGGAGAACTCAGGCTCGAAGTGGCAGCCATAGACGTGCAGTTTGCCTGGCTCGGCCTGCTGCAGCGCCGCATCCGCGAACTGGTAATCCGCGAACCGCGGCTGACCTGGATGGCCGCTGCGCAAGAGACGGCGGGCGAACCGGCAACCTGGCCACAGGATGCACCATTGTCAATCGATTCCTGGCGTCTCGAAAACGGCCGTGTCGAGCTGAGCTTTGGCGAACGCAGGCTGCGGTTAGACCGACTGGCTGCCGAGGGTGGCATGGGCCGTCAATTTCCGTATTCCATGACAGCCAACGTGGGCGTTGATCCCACCGTGCCGGTCAGCCTGACCGGCAACGCCGTCTGGCAAGACGGCCTCACATTGACTCTTGATCAACTTTCCTGGGGTGAGAAGAACCTGCTGCCCCAGCCGGTGTCGGTGACGCCGGGAGCCGACATGGCCCTTGGCGCGACCCTGGCCCTGAGGCAACTCGATGACGCGCAGGTCGGTGAATTGCTTGCCGCGCTGGGTGAACCGGCTCCATGGCCGGCAGACCTGCACTGGCAGGTGATAGCACCTGCGCTTGAACTCCGTCTTCGCGACGGAGGTTTGGAAGTCAACCTGCAGACCGGTGCCGGTTCTCTGCAGACGGCTGGTCAGCATTGGCCGTGGCAGAGTATGACTCTGGAGCTGCAGGGCGATCCGGATCGCCTGGAACTGGCGGCTGCGATCGGCCTGGCCGGCGTCACAAATTTTGCCCTGACCGGCACATGGGCCGAGCAGAAGCTGAACGGCAGCTGGAGTTTTACGGCGCAGAGCCCTGCCGCATTTTTGCAAAGTATCGGCATGGCGATGCCGGCAGCAGCACCCGCGTCAAGCGATCTGAAGATGCAGGGCCTGATCGAAGCTGATCGAAACTCAGCCCGGATCAGCAAGGCCGGGCTGGCGAGCAGTGTAGGTAAACTCGGCACACTGGCGGGTGATCTGCACGGCGAGTGGCGTGAGCAGCGGCTGACGCTCGCATGCGACCGCCTGACCCTCACCGCCCGGGATGGCAAGACCTCGCTGGCTGAGGCAACCCTGTCTCTGGCGGGGACTCCGGCCGAATCCGACTGGCAAGGCGATTGGTCGCTGCAGGTAGCCGATGTGACCCGGTTGGCACGGAGCAGCGGTTATCCTTTGCCCGCCGGCCAGCCCGAGCTGCAGGAGCTGTCAGTGCAAGGCAAGCTGCGTTTTCAGGATGATCGCCTGAGTCTGCCGGGAATAAACCTTTCCGGCAAATTGACCGGTGCGGGCTTCTCCGGGCTCCTGCATGGCCGGCTCGCATTGCAGACAGCCTCCGGCATGGACCTGGCGGTCTTGCTTGAAGCCGTAACGCTGGACAAAATTGAATACCAGGCTGAAGATGGCATGGCCGGCCTTGCTGGCGGCAAACTCGACTTGAGCGGTCGTCTCGAACTGGCTGGTGAGCGCGTGCGCTTTGATCTGTCCGGACAGGCCAGCGCCAGCGAAGCTCTGCTGGATAGCTGGTATGGCAGTCTCGAAGGGTTGCCCGTCAACTTTGTTGTCCAGGGGAACTGGCTGGGCGACCGGCAGCGTCTGGAGCTGAGCGTCGCCGATGTCGACCTGGCCGGCCTGGTCAGCGGGCGCTTCTCCGCGGTCTATACCGAAAGGGTAATCAGCCTGCGCGGACAGGCCGAAGTTGCGGAGATGCAAGGTGCTTTCCAGCAGGCGATCCAGGCCTTGGCCGGTGAGCTGCTGCCGGGAATCGATCAGGCCTCGCTGAGCGGTCGGTTGATGCTTGAGGGTGACGCCCGCCAGCAAGGGGGCAGCTGGAACCTCGACCTGAACATCGTACCGACTGATGTGACCATCGCCTGGGGTCAGGATCTCCGGGTTGACGGGCTGCACGGGAGCCTGCCGGTTCACCTGCGGCAGGGTGCTTCGGCAACAGACGCGTTGGCTGAAGATGCAAACCTGCAGTGGACTCGTTTACAGGCGGGTTTGCTCAATTCCGGATCTGGACGGATGCAGCTGCTGGCGTCCGCCAACCGCTGGCGGCTGCAGCAGCCGCTCAAGCTGAGCGTCGCCGGCGGCGAGTTGAGTTTGACCGCCATGCAACTCGATCTGCCAAACCTGGTGCCGCAACTGCGGGCATCGCTCGCCGTGCAGGATGTCGAGTTGCTGCAAATTTCCAGGAGCCTGGACTGGCCGGAAATGGCCGGTCGGTTGAATGCCCGCCTGGAAGAAGTTCGTATCGCCGGAGACGAGATCAGCACCGTTGGTGATGCCTCGATGCACGTCTTCGACGGCGACTTCTCGATCAACAATATACGTGTGGAGTTGCCTTTCTCACGTTTTCCGACCTATCATGCCGATGTCGATTTCAGCGGTATCGACCTCTACCAGCTGACCAATACCTTTGAATTCGGTGAAATCAATGGCATTGCCGACGGTTATATTCATGGTTTACGCTTGTTTAACGGCACCCCGTCGGCCTTTAGCGCCAAGTTCGAGACACGTTCAGAAGGGACCCGCAATATCAGCGTCAAGGCGATCCGCAACCTCAACACGCTCAGCATGGGAGGCCTGTCGGCAGCTCTTTCCCAGGGGATTTATCAGTTCATCGATTTCTATCGTTACCGCAAGATCGGCATCGTCTGCTGGCTGCAGAATGACCTCTTCCATCTTCAGGGGACCGCTCGTGAGGATTCAGACCACCACCTGGTTTACGGTGGCCTGTTGCCGCCACGAATCGATGTGATCGTTTCCTCGCCGACCATTTCATTCAAGGAAATGATGCGTCGCCTCAAACGCATCGAGCGCGCTGATCATTGAATATCTGATCCGGAGTTTCCGGATGGCATGACTGCAATTTTCGGATAAAAACTAGCTACGTATCGTGTATAGTCATGTGATATAGTGTCCCTGATAAAAACGATATCGTGCCCATGTGGATCTTGCGAATAGATACGACCCAAGCACACTCTTACCGGAGGTATTAAATGAAACGTCTCATCCGAGGATTTGGACTGCTGGCGATTGGCGCGGTGATCTCCTGCGTGACCATCAATATTTACTTCCCCGCCGAGGAGATCCGCGGCGTTGCCGACCGCATCGTCGACGAGGTCTATGGCGAGAAAGCCAAGCCCGC
>JAVVDT010000075.1:0-10230 GCA_032250875.1 Desulfuromonadales bacterium
TCCCTTCTCCATGAGATCCATGGAGATCATTATAAAATGCTGTTTTAATTCAAGTTTTCTTTCTTGGCACAATGGTTGAAATAGACATATTCAATAACCAGGAAAAATCTTGCGCAAATGACAAGTGTCTTTCAGGAATATTGACCCTTTCCAAAAGCCCATTTTGGCCAATCATAAACCGAACAATGGTTTGCAGATTTTTTATGCGTCTCTGCCAAGAGCATTACAAAACCAAAGGAGCCTTTACCATGAGTCATCTCTCACCGCTGATAAAACAGTCAAGCGAACTTTTCGCCGAACGTGGCGAAGGTGCCTATCTGTACGATGCTGCAGGAAAAGCCTACCTGGACTTCACATCTGGGATCGGCGTAACCAGCACCGGCCATTGCCATCCCAAGGTCGTCTCTGCCGCGCAAAAACAGGCTGCAACCCTGATTCACGCTCAGTATACGACCATCATGAATCCGCGTCTGGTCGAATTGACTGACAGGCTGTATGCACATCTTCCCGAACACCTCGACTCGATTGCCTTTGCCAACGCCGGCACCGAATCGGTTGAAGCCGCTTTGCGACTGGCACGGCATGCGACCGGGCGCGCCAACATTATTGCCTTCAGCGGCGGCTTCCACGGCCGGACCATGGCCTCGGCATCGATTACCACCTCAACCACCAAAATCCGGACCGGCTACCACCCGATGATGGCCGGAGTGGTGATCTCGCCTTTCCCGCATACTTACCGCTACGGCTGGGATGAAGAGGAAACGACCGCGTTCTGCCTGCGTGAACTGGACCATATTTTCCTGACCCAGACCGCCCCCGAAGATACTGCGGCCATGATTGTGGAGCCGGTTCAAGGTGAATACGGATATTACCCGGTTACCAAAGGATTTATTGAAGGGTTGCGGGAGCGCTGTGACCGCCATGGCATTGTTTTGATCTTCGATGAAATCCAGGCGGGTTTCGGCCGCACCGGCAAGTTCTGGAGCCATCAACACTTTTCAGTAAAACCCGACATCTTAATCACGGCCAAGGGACTGGCCAGCGGGTTCCCCATTTCCGCCATCGCCGCCGGCAAAGGGCTGATGACCAAAGGCTTGCCGGGCTCGCAAGGCGGCACCTACGGCGCCAATGCGGTGGCATGCGCTGCCGCTCTGGCGACCATGGAGGTGATTGATGAGGAGGGGTTGGTCGAAAATGCCCTCAAAAGCGGCGAATACCTCAGAGCATGTCTGCAGTCTCTGCAGAATCAATACTCGCAGATTGACGAAATTCGCGGCATGGGTCTCATGCTGGGGATGGAAATCATCGATGATAACGGCGCTCCTTGCGGAGAACGTGCAGCAGCTCTGCTCAAGAACAGTGAGCGCCATGGCCTGCTACTGCTGAGATGCGGCACCCATGGTCAGGTCGTGCGCTGGCTGCCGGCGCTCATCGTCACGCATAAACAGATCGATGAGGCGGTCAGTAAATTCCAGCTGGCTCTGGCAGAAGGGGCATGACGTGAAAGTGCAAAAAGAAAAACCGGAAATCCTGGTACTGACTGCCGCGGACGAGAGCGATCTGCCCGGACTTGAAGTTCTTGCCGATGAAGCGATCGTTACTTATGCCCGCGATGAAGAATCGTTGCGCGAAGGCCTTATGCAGGCCGACATCCTGGTGGTCACCGACTTCCGTACCGAGTTGCTGCGCAAGGTATGGCCAGGCCGGCACCATATCAGCTGGCTTCACGCCACCAGTGCCGGTGTCGATGCGCTGATGTTCCCCGAGCTGGTAGCAAGCGACATTCAAGTGACCAATGCCCGCGGAGTGTTTAACCGCGGCATTGCTGAATACGTGCTTGGCGCCATCCTGTTGTTTGCAAAAGACACGTTGAATAATGTTCGTTATCAACGCGAGCATCAGTGGATGCACCGGGAAACCCGGCTGGTGCGCGGCAGTGTCGCCCTGATTGTGGGTGCCGGCTCCATCGGCTGCGAGGTGGCTTCTCTTTTGCGCTGCCTCGGCATGCGGGTTCTCGGTACAGATCTTGTTGCCCGTGAAGATGAGAACTTCGATGAAGTGCGTGCTAACGATGAGCTGAGCAACCTGCTGCCGGAAGCGGATTACGTCATCATCAATGCGCCGCTGACCAGCCAGACCCGAGGGCTTTTCTGCCGGGACACATTTGCCCACATGAAATCAACCGCCTACCTGATCAATGTTGGCCGCGGACCGGTCGTCTGTACCGATGACCTGGTTGATGCGTTAAAAAACGGTGTGATTGCCGGAGCGGCGCTGGATGTTTTTGAGACCGAGCCCCTTCCCAAAGAGCACCCGCTGTGGGATATGTCACAAGTGATGATCTCCGCTCATATGTCCGGCGATTTCGTCGGCTGGCGGCGGGCATTGGGAGTGCAGTTTGTTGAAAACTTCCGTCGCCGGCAAGCCGGGCAGGGTCTGTTTAACCTTGTCAACAAGACAATTGCAGCATAGCGAACCTCAACAGTTTAACTGAACAGTCTCCGCAACATTATGAATTTTAACCACACATAAAGGATTTCTCATGTCAGAACAAAGCGTTTTCCAAGTTGCCCTGAACACCCTCAATGAAGCCGGTCGCCTGGGGAATATCAACCCTGGTGTTATGGCGATTCTGCAGGCCCCGAAACGTATTTTCCATTTTCGCATCCCCCTCAAACGCGACGACGGCTCCCTGGAAGTCTTTCAAGCCTACCGGGTCCATTACTGCGACGCCGTGGGGCCGTTTCGCAACGGCACCAGGATCCGGCCCAAACTCAGCCTCGATGAGGTTCAGGCCCTGGGAATTTTCATGACGATCAAGCACTGCGTCGGGGGTATCCCTGCAGGCGGCGCCAAAGGCGGCATCAGAGCCGACCTCGGCACGCTCTCTCTCAGCGAGCAGGAACGGTTGATCCGGGCTTACATCCGCAATCTTCATCCCAAGGGGCCATGGGCTGATGTTCCCGGCGCCGACATCGGAACGGGTGAGCAGGCAATGGCCTGGATGCTTGACGAATATGAACAGGTGACCGGCGAACACTGCCCTGCAGCAATCAATGACAAACCGCCAGTACTCGGCGGTACATTGGGTGGCGAAGAAGCCACGGGGCGCGGCGTATTTATTGTTTTGCAGGCTGCCGCCAAAGATTTCGGGATCGACCTTGCAGGTGCACCGGTAGCTGTACAGGGCTTCGGCCAGGTCGGGTCTGTTGTTGCCACGCTGCTGCATGAAATCGGCTGCCGGGTTGTCGCGGTCAGTGATGTCAACGGCGGGATCTATGACGAAGCAGGTCTCGACATACCTGAGCTTAAAAGCTATCTGGCTACCACAGGGACGGTAGGCGATTTCCCCGGAAGTAAAAACATAACGAATGAAGAGTTGCTCACAGCCCCGGTAGAGGTTCTGGTCCCGGCAGCGGTTCAAAACGTCATCAACGCCGACAACGCCGCCGGGATCAAAGCCAGGCTCATCGTTGAAGGAGCCAACGGCCCGGTGACGACTGAAGCCGATACCATACTGACGGCGCAGGGCACAAAAATCGTTCCTGATGTTGTTGCCAACAGCGGCGGCGCAATCGTCTGCCATTTTGAACGGACCCAGGGACTTTCAGATGAATACTGGGATCTGGAACGGGTGAATAACTCACTCTACAAACGCATCATGGCAGCCTACACCAACTCGCGGAACAGAGCCGAAGAAGCAGGAACTGCCTCGATCAGGCTCGGTGCCTGGATTGAAGCATTGAAAAAAATCGAACAGGCAATGAAGCTCAGAGGATGGGTATAGACAGGTATCAAAACTCGTATGAGAGCTTTAGTCGATTTAATGGCCTTAGAATCGAGAGCGACATGCCAAAAGTGATTTTATCGCATAAACTTTATACCACCGGCGGAGAACAGGACTGATGAACATATTTTCCAAGGCCGAATTCGAACAACGGCTTATTCATACCAAGGCCTCTATGGAAAAGCATGGCCTTGATATCCTGCTTCTGGCCGATCCGGCCAACATGAACTACCTGACCGGTTATGACGGCTGGTCATTTTATACCCCGCAACTCGTGGTCGTCGTCCTTGATGAAGCAGAACCCTACTGGATTGGCCGCGGCATGGACGCCAACGGGGCCAAGCATACCTGCTACCTGGCAGAGGACCATATCATCGGCTACCCGGACAACCTCGTCCAAACCGCCGATAACCATCCGATGCGCTTTGTGGCAGACTTCCTGAAAAGACGCCGCTGGGAGCAGCGCTCGATCGGGCTGGAAAAGGATGTCTATTACTTTAACGCCAGATGGCTTGAAGAGTTGCAGCAGGCTCTTCCCAACAAAGATTTTCTCGACTGCAGCCTTTTGGTGAACTGGGTCCGCAGTATCAAATCGGAAGCAGAAATCAAATACATGATGCGGGCAGGGAAAATTGCGGAATTAGCCATGCAGGCTGCCGTTGATAATATTTCCCCCGGGGTCAGAGAATGTGATGCCGTCGCCGAAGTCTACCGGGCGCAGATTCGGGGGACCCGCGAGTTCGGGGGAGACTATCCGGCCATCGTGCCGATGATGCCGACCGGCGAAAAGACCTCTGCCCCACACCTGACATGGACCGACGAACCGTACAAAGATGAGCAGGCGGTCAATCTTGAGCTTTCAGGCTGCTGCCACAGATACCACAGCCCCCTGGCGCGGACCGCCTATATCGGTAAAAATCCGCCTCGGCAGCTGCAAACTCTGGCCGACAATGTGGTTGATGGTTTAAATGTCACCCTGGAGTCGATCAAGCCGGGAATCACCTGCGAGGAGGTGGAACTTGTCTGGCGCAAGCATATTGCCAGATTCGGCCTGGAGAAAGAATCCCGGATCGGCTACTCGCTGGGGCTGAATTATCCTCCGGACTGGGGGGAGCACACCATGAGCCTGCGCCCTGGAGACAGAACGGTCCTGCAACCGAACATGACCTTTCATATGATCCTCGGCATGTGGCTCGATGATGGCGGATTTGAATGCAGTGAATCGTTCAGAATCACTGAAACCGGCTACCAGACGTTTGCCGACTTCCCTCGGAAGTTGCTGCAAATCTGACAGCAACGGCAGCATCGCCAGGCTGCCAGGAGAATGTCTATGTTGTTCCACGCTCAAAAGAACCAGACCTCGTACGGAGAAGCCGTCGGCATTCTCCTGCTCGACTCAGGCGCCCCGTTTATCCAGGGTGACGTCGGCAATGCTACAACCTACGATTTCCCGGTCAGGTTCAAACGCATTGACGGTCTGACAGTTAAACGCATCTTGGCGCACGACCAATCATTTGTTGAAAAGATGATTGAGGGCGCTTGCGAGCTTGAGCGGGAGGGCGTCAAGGCGATTACCGGGGATTGCGGTTTCATGGCCATTTACCAGAACGAGGTTAAGCAAGCTGTCGGCATCCCGGTGCTCCTTTCGAGCCTGCTGCAGATCCCTTTTATCAAATCCACGATTCCAAACGCCTCTAAAGTTGGCATCATCACCGCCAATTCCAAGGCGCTGACACCCGAGGTTTTCGAGCAGATTGGAATTGCCTCTGATGATTCTTTGGTCATCTCCGGCCTGGAAAACTACAGAGACTTCCGCGAAGCAGCGCTCGATGAAACGGGAACGCTCAACAGCGACAAGATACGGACAGAGGTGGTCGATGCTGCGAAAGAACTCACCGCCCGGAATCAGGGAATCAGGTCGATCCTTCTGGAATGCAGCATGCTTCCCCCTTATGCGGCGGATGTTCAGAAAGCAACGAACCTGCCCGTTTACGACTTCGTAACAATGATTAACTATTCCTATTCGGCGATAAAAACCAGACATTATGCCGACACCATCTGAGGGAGTCTCTTCTATGGGTAATATCCGGCAAAGAATTGCCGAGCTGAATCAAGAATTGATCGACCTTAGACGTGATTTCCACATGTACCCCGAACTCGGATTTCAAGAGTATCGGACCGCAACGGTGGTGGAAACCTATCTGAACAACCTGGGGATTCATGCTGAGCGGGTATCGAAAACCGGGGTCGCGGGATTGCTGACCGGGACAAAACCAGGGCCGGTGCTGATGCTGAGGGCCGACATGGATGCCCTGCCGCTGGCCGAAGAGAATGATCTGCCTTACCGATCAAAAAGTTCTGGAATCAGCCATGCTTGTGGTCACGATGCACATATGGCCATGCTTCTGGTTGCGGCCAGGATATTATCCGAACACCGGGAAGCGCTGGCGGGAACCATCAAGTTCGTTTTTCAGCCGGATGAGGAGGTCGCCGGTGCGATCCGTATGATCGAGGATGGTATTCTGGAAAACCCCCGGGTAGATGCCGCCGTTGGCATGCACATCTGGACGCCGCTGGAATCGGGTAAAATTTCCATCGCTCCCGGAGCAGTCATGGCCGGCCTGGACGTGTTCAAGATAACCATCCACGGCAAGGGTGGTCATACCGGTTCTCCAGAGAGCGCTGTCGATCCGATCCTTGCGGCGGCCAACCTCATCCAGACCGTGCAGCTGATCCAGACCCGCGAAATCAGCCACCTGAAGTCCACCATCATCATGTTCGGCAAGATCAGCGGTGGCACGAAAAGCAACATCATTCCCGAAAAAGTGGAGCTGGAAGGTTCGATTCGTTTTCTTTACGAGGGTGGTCCCGACAGCGCAGAACGGCCCATCGAAAGATTCCGCAGGGTTGTACAGGGGGTGTGTGAAACCCATCAGTGTACCTGCGACATCGAAATACATACTGAGAACATACCCCTCGTCAACGATGATGGCATGGTTCGGCTCGCTAAAAGTACGGCGAAAAAAGTGTTTCAAGATGAGGCGATAGTCCAGGGTAATTATCTGGCCAGTGAAGACTTTTCCTTTTATTCCTGCAGAGTTCCTGCCGTTTTCATGTTCCTGGGTACCGGCAATGCAAGCAAAAGAACCAATCTGCCGCATCATAACAGCTGCTTCAATATCGATGAAGACACCCTCCGATTCGGTGTGGAAATGTACATACGGATTGCAATGGATTACTTCAGCAGTGTCGATCAGAGGTCGACTTGAACAGGTGATTGCCAGGACGTTGCCTGCCGGGCAATCATCCCTGACAAGCAAACGTTCATAACCCAAACAGAAAAAGGAGAAAGTTATGAAAAAAGTGGTTGGATTACTGGCTATCTGCATCTTTTTGGTTACTTCCAGCATGGCATTTGCCGGGGGATATACTGGCGGCCCGATTAAAGCGAAACTCGCTTCCGAAGAAATTGAAGGTGACTTCATGACCGTCTGGGCCAACAATTTCGCCGACCACATGCGCGAATGGTCCGACGGCAAGATCGACATCGCCGTCTATCCCTATGGCACCCTCGGTGCCACCGGCGACATCAACGAGCTTGCCCAGCTCGGAGTCGTTGACTTCGTCTTTTCCGATTACGCCTGGATCAGTTCTTTTGTTCCCCAAGCTCAGGTCTTGACTCTGAACTATCTGTTCCCGACGGAGCAGGTGCCGCAGGTTCTCGACTGGATGGTCAAAAATGGTGAGTTTATGCCCTTGTTGGAAAAAGCCTTCAACAAAAATGGCCTGGTGCCGCTTTCCGTCATGTTCGAAGGCTGGCAGTGGCTGTCCTCCAAGGACGAAGTAAAATCTCTGGATGATATGAGCAAGCTTAAAGTGCGCTTAATGAGTTCCAAACTCCTGGTCGAAACCTACAAAGCATACGGTGCCAGCCCCACCCCCATGAGTTACGGCGAGGTCTACAGCGGTCTGCAGATGGGTCTGATCAATGCGCAGGTCAACCCGCTTTTTGCGATCTACAGCATGAAATTTTATGAGGTCCAGAACTACCTGACGCAGCTTCACAGTGAACCTTTTATTGGCATTCCCACGGCTAACCAGAAATTTTTCAACAGCCTGACGAAAGATGCTCAGCAGGAAATGCTCAATTTCTGGCGTAAGGCAATCATTCCTGCCGGCGAATGGATCACGGCAAGAAATGCAAGCGACAAGAAAAAGATTCAACTGGCCAAACCTGAAATCAAGATTCACGAGCTGGACAATGAAACCGTGAAGCAATTCAAGGCTAGAGCCGAAACCGTTTATCCCAAGTTTGTCGAGCTGGGAGGAGATGGTGCTCAGCAGATCCTTGATGCGTTCAAAAAAGATGTCAACAGCGCAAAAACAGCACTGAATATCAAGTAAAAACGTGACAAAGCACTGCGGCAGTCAACCTGCCGCAGTGCTCTTTCAAAAAGAGAGGGCTGTGGTCCATGTATGTAAACGACAAAGAAAGGAAACAGCAGAGTCTCCTCCAACGGATTAATCACTATGTTGGGCTGGTCATCAACGGCATAGAAGTTTCCATTCTGGTCTTTTGCGTCGCAGCCCTTGCCGTTTTGTTGATCGGCAATGTTTTTGCGCGAACGTTTTTTCAGAGCATTTATTTTGCCGAAGAGGTCTCGAAGTTCCTGGTCATGCTGATGACCTTCGCCGGAGTGAGCTATGGGGTCAGAAAGGCCCGACATATCCGCATGGGAGCCTTTCTGGACGCCATGCCGCCGAAGATGGAGAAGGTGTTCCTGATCATCATTTCACTGATCAGCGCCGTGGTCATGGGCATGATGGCGTGGTTTTCCTACAAGTATCTCATGAATGCCATGACCATGGGTCATATGACGCCGGCTCTGCGCGTCCCTACCTGGACCTTTTATATTATTGTTCCGATTGGATTCGGGCTGGCCTGTATCCAGTACATCCGCACCATCATCAAGAACCTCACGGAAAAAGAGCCGTGGCAGTCACCGGAGCAACAGAGTGAATATGAAGACGAGAAGCTGGAAGGGATCCAGCTATGACTTTATTTGCGTCCGCTCTGGTTTCGATGCTGCTGTTCGGCTTCCCCTTTATGGTCACCCTGCTGGGTTCATTAATTCTCTACATCTACGTCTACATGCCGGATTTTGCACCGCGGCTGATGATGACCATGGTGCAGCAGGTGATTACCGGTTTGACCCCGCCCGCCCTGGTGTGCGTACCGATGTTCATTCTGGCTGCCAGTCTGGTGACCTCAGGGGAATCCGCAGGACGTCTGATCCGCATGATCAAGACTTTTGTCGGTCATCTTCCCGGCGGGCTGCCGATTACCGCCAATGCCAGTTGCACCCTGTTCGGTGCGGTTTCAGGATCAACCCAGGCGACCGTTGCCGCGATCGGTGGCACCATGCGCCCGATGCTGCTGGAAGCGGGGTATAAAAGTTCCTTCACACTCGGCTTGATCATCAACGCCAGCGACATAGCTTTCCTGATTCCGCCGAGCATCGGTTTTATTGTCTACGGTGTGGCGACCAGCACATCAATCGGTGCGCTGTTTCTGGCCGGAATCCTGCCTGGTCTGATGATTCTGATGATGTTTTCGACTTACTGTTATTTCTACTCGAAAGCAAAGAAGATCAAGTTGTTACCCAAAGCCAGCCGGGCGGAAAGACTGGCCTCGATCAAGGATGGTTTGCCGGTCATAGGTTTCCCGGCCATCGTGGTCGGCGGGATCTATACCGGAGTTTTAAGCCCGACCGAAGCGGCGGCAGCATCGGTTCTTTATGCCCTGTTTGTGGAAATGGTCATTTACAAAAGCCTGCCCCTGCGTAAGGTCGTCGATGCATTTTTACAGACCGGGGTGATCACCGGGGTGGTCTTTATTCTGGTCGGTGCCGGCCAGGCATTTTCCTGGATGATTGGCTTTTTGCAGCTGCCGCAGAAATTTCTGCCTCCGCTGTTCGGACCTGATCCATCAATGCTTCGCGTCATGCTGATTACAGTCATTGTTTACTTTGTCGCCTGCATGTTCGTTGACCCGATTGTAGCCATCTTTGTTCTGAGTCCTATTTTTCAACCGTATGTTGTCAGCGCCGGAGTCAACCCTATCTTGCTCGGGACACTGGTCACCCTCCAATGTGCCATTGGCTCTGCGACACCGCCGTTCGGTTGCGACATCTTTACCGCACAATTGATATTCCGACGACCTTATCTTGAGGTAATCGGCCATTCGCTGCCGTTTCTGCTCATTCTGATCCTGGCAACGATTATTTTGATGATGTTCCCGAGTATCGCCCTGTTCATTCCGAACCTGGCTATGGGAAACTAGTACCCTGCGAAGAACAACTGGAAAAAGAACCCGGGAGATATTATGGACTATCAAAATGTGCTGGTTTTAACCGATTTTTCCAAAGATTCTGATGCTGCAC
>JAVVDT010000076.1:0-10073 GCA_032250875.1 Desulfuromonadales bacterium
CCGAGAGCTACAAGTCGCTTGCCGAGGCGTTGACTCATGGTGGAATCGGCAACAACTGCCGGGTGCAATTGAAATATGTTGATTCAGAAGCTCTTGAACGGCATGGTGTCGGCTCGACCTTCAACGATATCGATGGTATCCTGGTCCCCGGTGGTTTTGGAGAACGCGGCAGCGAAGGCAAAATTGCAGCAATCCGGCATGCCCGTGAAAACAACATCCCATTCTTTGGCATCTGCCTCGGCATGCAGATGGCCGTTGTCGAATTTGCCCGTTCGGTATGCAATATTGAAGAAGCCTATTCCAGCGAATTCAAGGAAGACGCCAAAAATCCTGTGATCCACATTATGGGAAAACAAAAAACGGTCAAAGGCAAGGGGGGGACTATGCGCCTGGGGGCATATCCATGCTCATTGAAAGATAAAACCCTTGCTCGCAGGATCTATGGCCAGAAAGACATGGGGGAACGTCATCGGCACCGTTATGAGTTCAACAATGCCTACCGCAAAGCACTGGAAAAGTGCGGACTGGTACTCTCCGGCCTTTACCTGGAAGAAGATCTGGTCGAAATCGTTGAGATAACCGATCATCCATGGTTCCTGGGCTGCCAGTTTCACCCTGAATTCAAATCACGACCGATGGCACCTCATCCTCTCTTTGAATCCTTTGTCGGGGCCTGTTTTACTGCCCGGCAAGAGCAGGAGAATCAATGAATAAAATACTTTCAGTGGGACCGGTCAATATAGGTGGCGCCAATCCACTGGTTCTGATCGCTGGTCCTTGTGTCATTGAAAACAAGCAACATACCTTGACCCTCGCCAGAGCTTTGCAGGAGATTGCCACACGCGTTGGGGTAGGTCTGATTTTCAAAGCTTCTTATGACAAAGCCAATCGAACTTCAGTTGAATCCTATCGCGGTCCCGGTATCGATGCAGGCTTGAAGATCCTGCGTGCCGTTAAGGAAGAAACCGGTCTGCCGGTTCTTTCCGATGTCCATGATATCTCACAGGTCAAGCCTGCTGCTGAGGTTCTGGATGTTATCCAGATTCCGGCTTTCCTTTCGCGGCAGACCGATCTGCTGGTTGCTGCCGGCGAAACCGGCCGCATCGTCAATATCAAGAAAGGTCAGTTCCAGGCGCCGTGGGATATGGAGAATGCTATCGGCAAGGTACTCTCCACCGGCAATGACCAGGTCCTTCTTACAGAACGCGGAGCAAGCTTCGGTTACAATAATCTTGTAACCGATATGCGTTCGCTGGTGATTATGCGTCAGGCCGGCTACCCGGTGGTCTTCGACGCCACCCATTCAGTGCAGTTACCGGGCGGTGCGGGTTCGAAATCCTCCGGCCAGCGCGAATTTGTCGCACCTCTTTCCCGTGCCGCTGTAGCAACCGGAGTGGACGCCCTTTTCTGGGAAGTTCATGAAAATCCCGCCAAGGCCCTGTGTGATGGGCCGAATAGTCTGCATCTTGACGCAGTTGAAACTCTGCTGCGTCAGATGATGGCTCTCGATGAAATCGTCAGGTGATAATGGACAAATATACTGAAATTTTAGATGCCGCCCGCAAGGTCATTCAGATTGAAGCCGCAGCGGTTGCCACTCTGGGGGCACGACTGGATGAAAGCTTCGCCAGGGCGGTAGAGTTGATTCTGGCTTGTGCCGGTCGTGTGGTTGTAACCGGGATGGGCAAATCCGGTTTGATCTGTCAAAAAATGGCGGCGACCATGGCTTCGACAGGAACACCGACCATCTTTCTGCATCCCGCTGAAGGCGTGCATGGTGACCTGGGAATGTTGATGAAGGGGGATATCGTCATTGCAGTCTCCAATTCCGGTGAGACAGAAGAGATCACCCGCATATTGCCGACCATCAAGCGCATGGGCCTGCCACTGATTTCCATGACCGGAAACCCCACCAGCACCCTGGCACGTGCCGGCGATGTGTTTCTTGACATCTCCATAAAAGAAGAAGCCTGTCCATTGCAGCTGGCACCCACGGCGAGTACCACAGTCACTCTGGCCATGGGCGATGCCCTGGCGGTTGCCCTGCTTTTACAAAGAGGTTTCCGCGAAGAGGATTTTGCGCTTTATCATCCCGGTGGCGCATTAGGCAAACGTTTGCTGCTGCGAGTTGAAGACCTGATGCACACAGGTGAAGATGTGCCGACAGTTAACGCAAATACGCCGTTAAAGGATGCCCTTTATGTGATCTCCAGTAAAAAACTGGGGATCACCGGGGTTGTTGATGATCAGGGCAATCTGGTTGGTGTCTTTACAGATGGTGATCTGCGTCGCAAGATCGAGCAGGGCATCGAAGTTTTGAATCGGCCGATCGGTGAACTTATGGGTGGGAAACCAAAGCGCATATTGCGTAGCAATCTGGCGGCCAAATCCCTGCAGCGCATGGAGGAATACCAGATTACTTCCTTGTTTGTATTTGACTCGGAAGAGGATCAGAAGCCGATCGGGATTATCCACCTGCATGACCTGCTCAAGGCGGGAGTTATCTGATGGCTGCCGATCTATCCAAGATCAAACTGCTGTTGCTTGATGTCGATGGTGTCCTGACTGACGGCAGCATAATCTATGACAGTGAGGGCGGCGAGACCAAATCGTTCGACGTCAAGGACGGTCACGGTCTTAAACTGCTGCAGCGGGCAGGTATCCGGGTTGGCATTATTACCGGTCGCCAGTCGGCAATCGTTGCCCACAGGGCCGAAGAACTGGGCATCGAGCTGGTTTACCAGGGGGCCAAAGACAAAACTTTGCCCTTCAACGAGATCTTGCAAAAACTGGCCCTGGCGCCGGAGGAAATTGCTTACGTCGGTGATGATGTTGTCGATCTGCCAGTCATGCGGAAAGTTGGTTTTGCCGTGACCGTGGCCGACGCTGTTGATGATGTCAAGCCCTTTGCCGACATGGTCACCAAACTGCCGGGAGGTCGAGGTGCCGTCAGAGAAATATGCGATTACATCCTCAAGGAATCCGGTCGCTGGTCGGCCGTGACGCGTCATTATTTCGAAGATTAGTCTGCCATACAATTCTCATGCCAACTTATTTTATAGCACTTTACAGTAAACATCCCGGGATGCTATACTGACTTCCATCAATGAGTTATTTTAAACACCGCAATTTTCTCCTTATCCTGGCATTGGGGCTGGCGCTAACTCTGCTGGTTGTGATAGCCATGCGCTATCGGCCGGAAAACCAGTTGCAGGCTCTGGTGAAAGCCTTGCCGAAGGGAGTCGACATTGCTTTGCAAGACATCGACTACACTCATATCGAGGCAGGTCAAGCGCGTTGGCATTTAGTAGCTCAACAGGTAGAGCGGAATGCTACATCTGGAGGACTGGATCTGATTAGCCCTCATTTGAACTTTTTTGACAAAAAAGCTGAACTGCAAGGCGTGTTGCAGGCTGATAAAGGTGAAGTTAGCGATGATTACCAGCAAATTAAATTACGTACCGACGTGGTTCTGAAAAACTCTGCCGGCTACACAATCTACACCGATCGCCTTGATTACGATCATGCAACGCAGATAGCAACAACCGATGCACAAGTGCTTCTGGTTTCGGATGATTTACGTCTGGAAGGGACAGGGATGACCTTTTATTTAAAAACCAAACAATTGAAACTTCATGCAGACGTTACTGCGGTTCTCAATCCTAAGTAGATGAAATGACAATGTTTATTATAAAGAATTTTTCGCTACTGATGGGTTTCTTCTTGCTGCTCATGCCACTATCCGTTTATGCACTTGACATGCCGAAGCAAAGCCGGAGTCCGATAGAGGTTTCTGCAGATCGCCTTGAAGCCGATGATCAGGCACAAACGTTGGTCTTTATAGGTAATGCTGTCGCGACTCAGGATGATGCCACGATTCATGGCGATCGACTGACGGTACTGTATGCTGGCGAAAAGCGTGAGATAGAAAGAGTTATTGCTGAGGGTTCGGTACGCATTCTCCAGGGAACGCGCGTGGCAACAGGTGCAAAAGCTATCCTCTTTCATGTAGAAGAACGCATTGTGCTGACAGGCTCGCCAAAAGTCACTGATGGTGATAATTCTGTTCAGGGCCAGGAAATCACGATTTATCTCAATGATCAACGCAGCGTCGTTACCGGTGGTACTGACGGCAGGGTTAAAGCCATTTTTACACCGCAAGCGGAGAAGAAACCTTGAGCCACCTTCTCAGCGCACGTGGCTTGTCGAAAGCATATAAACAACGACAGGTGGTCTCATCCGTTGATCTGCAACTTACGTCAGGTGAAGTGGTCGGCCTGCTTGGTCCGAACGGCGCCGGGAAAACCACATCGTTCTATATGGTGGTAGGGCTGGTCAGGCCGGACCAGGGTGAGGTGTTTCTTGACGATGAAAATTTAACTGCCATGCCTATGCACCAGCGAGCCAGGATGGGCATTTCGTATCTTCCTCAGGAAGCTTCAATTTTTCGCAAATTAACCGTTGAACAGAATCTTCTGGCGATTCTTGAGACCGTTGAAACATCCCGAGTGGTCCAGCAAGAGCGTAAAGATCAATTACTGGAAGACTTTCGTTTGACGCATGTTGCAAAATCTTATGGCTACGCTCTTTCTGGTGGTGAGAGGCGCCGCGTAGAGATTGCCCGGGCCCTGGTTCTCGAACCAAGGTTTATTCTGTTGGATGAGCCTTTCGCGGGGATTGACCCGATTGCTGTTCTGGATATTCAGGACATCATTAATGACCTGAAACAACGTCGCATCGGTGTCTTGATCTCCGATCATAATGTCCGTGAAACCCTCGGTGTGTGTGACCGAGCCTATATTCTGAATGAAGGGTGTATCCTGGAGCATGGATCCCCTGATCAGATTGCCCAAAGCCCGAAGGCACGGGCAATTTATCTGGGAGAAAAATTCCGGCTTTAACTTCGGAGGCAACTGGTCAAGATTATAGTTTTCACCAGCGGCAGAGATATTTCCCTTTGCCCCTGCTTTGTCTTACGATGGTGATATGGCTTTAGAAATCAGACAACAACTCAAGCTCAGTCAACAACTGGTTATGACGCCACAGTTGCAGCAGGCGATCAAGCTGCTGCAACTCTCGCGCATGGAGCTGATGGATGTTGTGCGTGAAGAGCTTGAGGAAAATCCTGTTTTGGAAGAAGGTCAGGAGCCCCTGGAAGAGAAAGCCCAGGCGGAAGAAGATCTGAACACTGAAATACCCGAGGTACAGGTTCAGGAGACTGCCCAGGAAGTTGAAGGTGATCGCGATGGCATGGAGGATATTGACTGGAAAACCTACCTGGAAAGTTACAGCCTGGGCGGCTCCACTGCAGATAGTTATGAAGATGATGAAGATCGCCCTTCTTACGAAAACCTGCTGACCAGGAAACCTTCTCTGTCCGACCACCTTTCGTGGCAGTTGAATCTCTCACGGCTGGAAAGCCAGCAAAGGGCGATCGCTGAAGAAATTATCGGCAACGTGGATGATGACGGTTATCTACAGGTCTCAGTCGAGGAACTGGCCATTCAGGCAGGTTGCGATGTTGAGTATGTCGAGAAAGTTCTGGCAGAGGTTCAGGATTTCGATCCTCCAGGTGTTGCCAGCCGGAATCTCCAGGAATGCCTCCTCAAGCAGGTCGAACCGCTGGGAATGACAGATGATATCGTTGGTGTCATTCTGAGAGAGCACCTTGTAGAGCTGGAAAATCGCCGTTACCAGGTGATTGCCAGAAATCTGCAGGTTTCCTTGGATGAGGTCTTCGGCGCCGCCAAATTTATCAGTGGTCTGGATCCACGTCCCGGAAGTCAATACGGTCAGGAAGACGTTCATTACATCATTCCTGATATCTTTGTGTACAAAATCAGTGATGAGTATATTGTGGTCCTTAACGATGAGGGGCTGCCCAATTTACGGATTAATTCCTTTTATCGTACAGCCATGTCGGGTTCCGCTCAGTTGGATGAAAAGGCTGGTGAGTATATCCAGGAGAAATTACGCGGCGCACTTTGGCTGATCAAGAGTATTCATCAACGGCAACGGACGATCTATCGTGTCACCAAGAGTATTGTCAAATTTCAGCGGGACTTTTTTGACCGGGGGGTCGCACATCTCAGGCCTCTGGTTTTGCGCGACGTTGCCGAAGATATCGAAATGCACGAATCTACCGTCAGCCGCGTAACGACTAATAAGTATGTTCAGACACCACAGGGTCTTTTTGAGCTGAAATATTTTTTTAATAGCGGAATTAATACGACTGAGGGCGATTCTGTTGCTTCAGAAAGCGTGAAAAGCAAGATCAAGGAACTCATTGCTGACGAGAATACACGCAAACCTTATTCAGATCAGAAGATCGTTGAAATCCTGCACGATCAGGGAATCGATATCGCCCGCCGCACCGTGACCAAGTACCGGGAGATGTTGGGCGTTGGCTCTTCCACCCAGCGCAAGCGCTTGTTTTAGCTGTGACATGACTTTATGTAAACCAGCAGGTATAATCGTACTTGGAGTTTCTTGGACTATACGGGCCAAAGCGTAACTTCGGATGCTTGAGAACGGGTTTTCGCTCGTTTGCACGCTCATAGGCCAATCATGTACTTAAACATTTGCAAGGAGGTATGAAAATTATGCGGATTAATGTGACCTTTCGACATATGGAAAGCAGTGAGCCGTTGCGTAACTATGTTGAAGATAAGCTGCCTAAGGTCAAAAAATATATTGATGAACCCGTTGAAGCTCAGGTGGTACTCTCTGTAGAGAAGAAAATTCGTCATAAAGCGGAAGTCTCCCTGACAGCTAAAGGTATAACCATCAAAGCTACAGATGAAACTGCGGATATGTACGCCGCGATTGACGGAGTGCTGGATAAGCTCGATCGGCAATTGAAACGCTATAAGGATAAGATCAAAACGCACAAGCCTTTAAGCGGCAAGGAACGCCGTGTAGAGAAAACCATCTATACCGCTGAAAGTATCGATGAATCTCACCCCGAACCAAGCATTATCAAGTCAGATAGTTTTCATGTAAAGCCGATGTCGGTGGATGAAGCCGTCATGCAGATGGACCTGTTGGAAAAGGAATTTCTGGTTTTCACAGACGCCTCATCCGAAGAGATTAATGTGGTCTATCGACGCAAGGATGGCAATTATGGCTTGATTGTACCCCAGTCCTAGGGCTATCTTTGTATGGCAGGCGGTTACATTGACCGCCTGCCGTAGTTTTACTAACATTTTATTTATAGCCAGGTTAATCGTGAAATGAAAATTTCGGAGTTGCTTGATCCTGCGGCGATTGTCGCGGAACTAAAAGGTACGGGGAAAAAAGAAGTTCTTATTGAGTTGACCGATGCTCTTTTGAAGGCTGATCCGAGCTTGGTCAAAGACGATGTTCTGAAAGTCCTCATGGAACGAGAGCGGCTCGGATCCACGGGCATTGGCGATGGCGTCGCAATACCTCATGGCAAATTGAAAGAAATCGACCGTCTTTTGATTTCTTTTGGCTTGAGCCATCACGGCGTCGATTTTGATTCCATGGACGGCAAGCCGGCCCATCTTTTTTTTCTCCTGGTTGCTCCTGAGGAATCTGTAGGTGTTCATTTGAAGACACTTGCCAGGATTTCCAAGCTACTGAAGAGTGCGGCAGTGCGAGAACGTCTGCAGTCAGCTGTCGACAGCGCGGAAATCTATCGCATCATCATTGAAGAGGAAGAGCAGTTGTGAACGGTTGAATCGATGCCTCGTCTGAGTATCTCAGAATTATTATCCGAGACGGAGGCCGGTCTCGACCTGGAGCTTCTGGCTGGCGAGCGTGGCCTGAGCCGGTTTGTGCAGGTTCCGAGAATTCAAAAACCTGGTTTGGCGCTGGCCGGCTATACCAAGAACCTCCATCCTGATCGCATACAGGTACTTGGTTCCACCGAGTTGAGCTACCTCTCGGAATTACTGCA
Source organism: Desulfuromonadales bacterium (assembly GCA_032250875.1). Lineage (GTDB taxonomy): Bacteria > Desulfobacterota > Desulfuromonadia > Desulfuromonadales > BM103 > M0040. Next base: position 7,922 of record JAVVDT010000076.1, read on the forward strand.
GCAAGACCCGGGTAAGGCTGAAGAGCATCTCTCTCAACTTTGCGCACTTAACATCTGCTGTTTTATCATCACCAAAAATTTGACCCCTCCCGAAAGTCTTCTGCGCAAAGTGGATAATCACGATATCCCAATGTTACGCACTCATCACCAAAGCTCAACTTTTATCTCACTATTGACTCAGTATCTTGAGGAACGCTTGCTCGCCCAGACCAATGTGCATGGTGTGCTCGTTGACGTGCTCGGTGTTGGCGTCCTTCTGCTCGGCAAAAGCGGCATAGGCAAAAGTGAATGTGCCCTTGATCTGATCATTCGCGGCCATCGTCTGGTGGCTGACGATGTTATCAAGATCCGTCTGAAGCTGCCGGCAGTTCTCTTTGGCGAAGGCAGCGACCTGCTGCATTATCACATGGAGATCCGCGGACTGGGCATCATCAACATCAAACATCTGTTTGGTGTGGCGGCTATTCGTGAGCGCAAGAAAATCGATCTGGTGATTGAACTTGTAGAATGGCGGGATGGCCAGGAATATGACCGCCTCGGGCTCGAAGAGAGCTGTTATGAACTGCTTGGGGTGAAGTTGCCGCTGCAGACCATCCCGGTTCGTCAGGGACGTAATATTACGACCATTGTCGAGGTTGCGGCCCGTAACCAGTTGCTCAAGGAAATGGGTTACCACAGTGCAATTGAATTTGAGGAACGTCTCGAGCAACGTATGGCGGAAACGGCCAGAATCCATGCTCGGTCTATTATCGGAGATAACCTGGAATGAAACGACAACTAGTCATAATCACCGGGTTATCAGGGTCCGGCAAGAGTACAGGTGCTCGCGCTCTTGAAGATGCCGGTTTCTTTGTTATCGATAATCTCCCCCTGGTCATGCTCGCCGATTTTCTCGCTTTAACCGATCACGGCTACCAGAAAGTGGCCACGGTTGCTGATGCCAGAAGTTCTGATTTTCTGGGAGATTGCCATGGAGTCCTGCGGCACATCAAAGATCAAGGGCATGATGTCGATGTCCTGTTTTTTGAAGCCTCGGATGCTGACCTGGTAAAGCGCTTTTCGGAGACGCGTCGACGCCACCCCCTGGTGCAGAAAGAGGGAATTCTTGCCGCAATTAACAGTGAGCGAAAAGTCATGTCAGAGTTGCGCAGACTGGCAACGATCATTCTGGACTCTTCCGGGCTGACTGTTCATCAACTTCGCCAGAGGGTTCTGGCTTGTGTCCTGGGTACGGATGAGTCTGAAGGTCAATTGCAGGTGCAGGTACAGTCTTTCGGTTTTAGAAATGGCTTGCCTCTCGGAGCAGATCTTGTCTTTGATGTCAGATTTCTCGATAACCCGCATTTTGTTGAAGAACTGCGTCCTAAGAGCGGGTTGGACTCGGAAGTCAGCAGTTTCGTACTGAGTCAGCCTGTCTACAAAACCTTTATCATCAAACTCAGGGATCTGCTTTTGTTTCTTCTGCCGCGTTATCGTCAGGAAGGCAAGGCCAGCCTGACCATCGGAATCGGTTGTACCGGTGGTCGTCATCGCAGTGTTGCTGTTGCCGAAGATCTGAGGCCATATCTGCTCGGGTCCGGAAGTAGCGTGCAGGTGAATCACAGGGATCTTGACAAGGATTAATATTATGGTCGGTTTGATCGTTGCGACTCACGGCAATCTCGGCGCAGAATTTCTGCTTTCGACGCAGATGATTATCGGTCCGGTTCGAAATGCCAAGGCTGTCAGCATTAATCAGGATCACTCGATGGAAGATATTCGTGATGCCATCGCGACTGCTGTAAACGAGGTTGGAACCGACGGCAACGGTGTTATTATTGTGACGGATATGTTTGGTGGTACCCCTGCCAATGTCAGCATGACTTTTCTGGAACCAAAGTCAGTAGAAATCCTGACTGGCGTCAACCTGCCAATGTTGCTCAAGTTTTTCAATAGCCAGGAGAGCCTTGGATTGGACGAGCTGGCGGAAATTCTCAAATCTTATGGCCGACAAAGTATTGCCCTGGCTAGTGAATACCTGCAGCGATAGGGGCGGTTTGTTATGAGTATTGTTCTGGCGCGCATTGACAGCCGCTTGGTGCATGGGCAGGTTCTGGAAGCCTGGGTTCCTTATGTTGGTGCTGATTGTATTGTCGTTGCCAACAATGAAGTT
>JAVVDT010000077.1:0-9980 GCA_032250875.1 Desulfuromonadales bacterium
CATAAAGTAACTATCATGTCAGAGGTGCGGCAGTCAAGTAATCAGGGGTGACGTGGAGCCGACAATTTGCGATGATAGGCAAATCATGGCCGACTCCCCTATCGACATCATACCGCCGGATCAGGCCCCTGAAGACTGGCGGCCCCTGCCATCACGGCTGGAGGATTCATCGGGCAGAATCCTGTCGCGACCGCAGATGCGCAATTGGTCACTGGTTCTGGAAGCGCGTCACATCCCCTGGCGTGCCGAACGGCATGTCTTTGGCTGGCAGCTGCTTGTTCCTGCCGACATGCTGGCGAGAGCCGGCAGGGAGCTGCGTCAGTATGAGAGCGAAAACCGCGGCTGGCCGCCAGCGCCGCCGCAGGAGACGCCACTGGTCGACAACCGCACGACAACCATCTGGATTCTGGTTGCCATCGGCGCCTTTTACAACCTCACTCTGCAGCATATCAACCTGGCCGGACACCATCCAGTCGACTGGATCGTCCTTGGCAACGCCCATGCCGGCAAGATTATGGCCGGTCAGTGGTGGCGACCGATAACCGCACTCACCCTGCACACCGACTGGCAACACCTGCTCGGCAATCTGGTGATCGGCGGCGTCTTCATCTCCAGGCTCTGCCGCGACCTGCGCTCCGGGCCTGCCTGGCTTCTGCTGCTTGCAGCGGGAACCTCCGGCAACCTGGTCAATGCCTGGCTGCAGAACCCGAGCCACCGTGCGGTCGGTGCATCCACCGCTGTCTTTGGCGCGGTCGGTCTGCTCGCGGCCATCAGCATGGTGCGCTACCGTCACAACCTGCGCCTGCGTCGCCGCTGGACCTTGCCGGTCGCCGCCGCCCTCGGCCTGCTCGCCATGCTCGGTGTCGGCAGCGAAAATACCGACCTCGGTGCTCACCTGTTTGGCTTTCTCTTCGGGCTGCCGCTTGGCTTCGCCGCAGAGCTGGCAGTGGAACGCTGGGGCCGCCCGGGAAGGAGCGCGAACGCCCTGCTGGCGCTGACAGCCATTGCCGTCGTCGCCAGTGCCTGGTGGGCGGCCCTGCTATGGGGTGGTTAAATTTTGCTGTTGACTGTCAGTTGATGAACGCTATTGTGTTAATGATCATCCAAACCCGTAAATGTGGAGACAAGCACCATGAAAAATTGGCCGTTCTGGATCGGTTTTGTTGCAATCGGAGCCATCATCGCGATCGCTTACTGGCTGTTTTATCGTCCGGAGACTCCGGATTCGGCGCAGGTTTCCGTACCGCCTCCGGTCAGCGCGCCACAAGCGGAGCCAGTGATCCAGCACCCGCTTACCACGGATGCGGCAGAGCTCAAAGCGGCGGAATCGGTCACCGACCTGGAGCAACCGCTGCCCACACTGCAGCAAAGCGACACGTTCATGGCAGAGATTCTGGCCAGGCTCTTTGCTGACCAGAAGCTGGACCGTTTTTTTATCCTCGAACATTTCGTTGAGCGGTTTGTGGTGATGGTTGATAACCTGCCAGGCCTGCAACTGCCGACGGCTCGCCGGCCGATCAAAGCAACTGCGGGGCAGTTTATGGTCAGTGGGGAAAGGGGTAATCTGACCATCAACCCGGCCAATTACAAGCGTTACACACCGCTGGTCAAGATGCTGGCAGCCCTCGACACCGAGCAGGTTGTCGCCGTCTACAAGCGTCTCTACCCCCTTTTCCAGCAGGCATATGAAGGGCTCGGCTACCCGGACGCTTATTTCAATGATCGTCTGATTGAAGTCATTGACCACTTGCTGACCACCCCGCCTGTCTCCGGGCCGGTTTATCTGGTTCAGCCTAAAGCCCTCTATCTCTTCGCCGATCCTGCCATGGAGGAACTCTCGTCCGGACGCAAAATCCTGATCCGCTGCGGACCGGAAAACGCTGCGCAGATCAAGACGATGCTGCACAGATACCGCCGGGCGTTGACTGCCGACAAGGGATGATGGCAACCACATCAGAGGCCAGGAGGAGAGCAATATGGATATTTTCGCCAGGCTGGCAAACACTGCCCGCAGAGGTAATACCGAGGGTGAGCTGCCGGACTTCATCATGCCCCTGCTGATGAAAGTTGCCGACAACCCCGCGGATTTTTCCGGCCGCGAAGAGCTGGTCGCCGAGCTCGTCATGCGGGTGGAACAATACGAAACCTGGTCTGAGATGTGCTGCGAAAAGCAGGGCTTCAGCCTTGAGGATATTCACCGCACCCTGGATCGCCTCAAAATCAGGTACTGAACGTCCTGCCAGCCTGTTCGCAACCTCACGAGCCGACACCCCATGCAGAGCATACTCAACGAAATCAGCAGACACCTGCCGCACTCCGGCGAGGCCCGCCGTCTGTTTCACGGCCGTGGACATTGCTTTGCCGGTTATGACGACCTGGTGATCGACTCTTTCTTTCCTGTCGTCCTGATCATCCTGTACCGGCAACGGCCACAGGCCTGGCTGGATGAGCTGAAGCAGCGTCTTGACACGATCCTTTCAGGCCAGCCCAATACCATTCTCTTGCAGGAGCGTTTCTTGCCCGGCGGGCCGAGCCGGTTGCTGCGAGGGACATTGCCTGTGGATTTAAATGCACGGGAAGCGGGATTGCTTTTTCGGCTGCGCCTCGGCACAGCACAGAACGTCGGTTTCTTTGCGGATATGGCGATCGGTCGCAAACTGGTCCGGGAGAGGGCGACGGGTAAACGTGTGCTCAACCTGTTTGCCTACAGCTGCAGTTTTTCGGTCGCCGCTCTGGCCGGTGGTGCCTCACAGGTTGTCAATCTCGACATGAATCGCGGCGCCCTGGAACTCGGCAAACTCAATCATCGCATCAACCATATCGACCTGCGCCAGGCCAGCTTCCTGCCGCTGGAACTCTTCCGCAGCCTCGGCAAGCTGCGTAAGCTCGGCCCCTTCGATTTAGTCATCTGCGACCCTCCGGCCTCTCAGGGACAAAGTTTTACTGCCGAGCGTCACTGGCCGAAGCTGGTTCGCAGCCTGCCTGGGCTGCTCAATCCCGGCGGAGAGGTGCTGGCCTGCCTCAATGCACCCGACCTTGGCCCCGACTATCTCGACAGACTCTTTGCCCAGCACATCCCTGCCGCCAAAAAACTGGGGCTTTTCACGCCGGGAGAAGATTTCCCCGAAGCCCGTGCGGAGCGCGGTGTGACTCTGCACCATTACCGCCTGTTGAATCGTTGATGGTGCTGCGCACGTTGAATCGTTGAATCGTTTTAAGCCACAAACAGTTCAACCGCCTTTCGCCTTAAACGATTCAACAGTTCAACAGTTCAACAGTTCAACAGCCTTTTGCCCTGAGCGATTCAACAATTCAACAGTTTTCTGCCAGGCTGTGTTAATCTGAGCCTCCTGCAACATATTGTTATTAAAGGATGGCATCTCCTGTCATGACGACAGAAAACTCCCGGTTTTATCAGCATTGCAGAATCACAGGTTTTTTCCTTTTGACCATACTGGTTGTGGTCGGCTGTAGTACCTCAGTACAAAAGCAAAGCTCGGTAACGCAGCACTCCGAAGACCCGATTGCCGCACTGCTTGCAGAAAAGACATCTGACCAGCAGGAAGATACCCTCCTGCAGAAGATGGGGTACGCAACCCAGGTCGGCGCTTTCGCCGACCTCGATAATGCCGTGCGCCTTGAGCAGACTCTTCAGGCTCGAGGCATCGACGCCTACTATTTCCGCCATGAATCAGGCCTTTACAAGGTTCGCTTTGGCAACCATGCCAGCTACCAGCCGGCGCGCAGCGAAGCAGAGCTGCTGCAATCCCAGGGATTGATCGACACATTTTTTATCGTTTTCCCGGAGGATTACGCCGCCGCCCGCATCAAACAGAGCGGCCAGGGGGATTTGCGCAGCGAGTTGGTCGAAACGGCCAAACAATTTATCGGTATCCCTTACCGCTGGGGCGGTACTACCGCCGAAAACGGCTTCGATTGCAGCGGTCTGACCATGGTCAGCTACCGCCTCAACGGACTCAACCTGCCGCGGGTCTCGCGCAATCAATTCCAGGCCGGCAAGTGGGTTTCCAAGGCGCAACTGCGCCCGGGCGATCTGGTGTTCTTTGCCACCAAGGGCGGCACGCGCGTCACCCATGTCGGCATGTATATTGGCGATGGCAACTTCATTCATGCGCCCCGCACCGGCAAGGATGTGCGCATCGAAAAACTCTCGAACAGCTTTTTTGCCAAAACCTACATGGGTGGCAGAACTTATCTTTGAGGCTGGGGGCTGGGGACTGGGGACTGGGGACTGGTTATTCATTGTCAAATCCGGATCAGGGGATTTCACCGCGTGCAGAGACATAGCCGATGACCAAGCAAGTGTCCCGTTCTGCAACGCTCCTGGTTGTTTGCACCGCCCATTTCCTCATGCCGTTCATGATGTCAGCGGTGGGTGTGGCCCTGCCCGCCATCGGCCGCGAATTTTCTGCCAGCGCCATGCAGCTGGGGTTGGTGGAAACCGCCTACGTGCTGTCTGCCTCGATCTTCCTGCTGTCCATGGGACGCATGGGTGACATTTACGGCCGCCGGCGCATCTTCCAGTACGGTATCGTCATCTTCACCATCGTCGGCGGCCTGCTTTCGCAAGCCTGGTCGATCGAGTCGATGATCGCCATGCGTTTTCTGCAGGGGATGGGTGGCTCCATGGTCATGGCGACCACCTTTGCCATCGTGGTTTCGGTCTTTCCCCCGCAAGAACGCGGCAAAGCCCTCGGCATCGCCGTCGCCTGCGTCTATGCGGGCATCTCCTGCGGACCGTTTTTCGGCGGGATCCTGGTCAGTGCATTCGGCTGGCGTTCGATTTTTTACCTCGCCGTGCCGCTCGGCATCATCACGTTTGCCATCACCTGCGCCAAGCTGCGCGGCGAGTGGGCCGAAGCCAGAGGCGAACCCTTCGACTGGCGCGGCAGCCTGGTCTACGCTGGAGCGATTCTGCTGTTAATCAGCGGAGCCTCCAATCTGGACCAGGGCACTTGGGCCTGGCTGCTGGCATTCTGCGGAACTGCCGGGTTGATTTTCTTCCTGGTATTGGAATCGCATACGGACTATCCGGTGCTTAATGTCGCTCTGTTACGCAGCAACCGGGTGTTTGCCTTCTCCAACCTGGCGGCCCTGCTGAACTACGCTGCGACCTTCGGCGTCACCTTCTTCCTCAGCCTCTACCTGCAATACGTCAAAGGCCTGAGCCCGCGCGATGCAGGGATGATCCTGATGATCCAACCGATTATCCAGGCCGTTTTTTCACCACTGTGCGGCCGACTTGCCGATCGTTTCTCCGCGGCGGGCGTGGCGACCATAGGTATGGGCCTTTGTGCGGCAGGCCTCGCCATGGCCGCCGGCATTACCGCCAACACATCAATGACCCTGATCATGGTCATGCTGGCTGTCCTCGGCCTTGGCTTTGCCCTTTTTTCCTCACCAAACGTCAGCGTCATCATGGGCAGCGTCGCCCCGCGTTATCTCGGCGTGGCATCAGGCCTCAACAGCACCATGCGCACCCTGGGAATGATGACCAGCATGACGATCATCACCATCGTTTTTTCAATCTTCATGGCCGGCCAGGCGGTCACCCCGCAAACACAAGCACTGTTTCTTTACAGCATGCATACGGCTCTGGTGACCTTTTCTGTGCTCTGTATCATCGGCATCTTTTTTTCCATGGCGCGGATCCGCAAGCAGCCGGCAAAGCAGTAGCTCTGTCTGACAGCATCAAACGACAACAGATGTCGCGACAAATCGCAAAACCTTGTAAGATTAGTAACTATACAGCACATTAGCGCGTGCATGTGGGCTGCAGCTGTTGCTTGCGGGAAGTTAAGTGACAACGTTGGACGCAGGCAATGGCTGCAGCCCACATGCCGTGCCGTTGAGTAAGGGAGCTGAATAATTAAAACAAAGCACATTTCAACACTTTTGCGCCCGGATAAACCATGAAAGATCAGCCCCGAGACATATCACCACTTTTCCTCAGCCAGTTCGAAGTCGATGAGGCCGTTCCCTTTCAGCGCCACCTGAATCGCCTTGAAGTTGAAATCGGCCGGGAAGACTACAGCCAGCTGAAGCGTGTTGAACGGCTCGATGAAGCACCTGACGACAAGACTTTCGCTGCCATGGTTGAGATCACCGAACGCCTGCTTAAGAATACTCAGAACAACTACAACCGCGAGCTGCTTAAGCGCTTGCAGGCGCGCATTTACCTCGATCCCGTTCACTATTCAATCTACTATCGCCTGCCTGGTCGCTGCCTGCGTTTTGTCGCCACCTGGCGCCAGGCGGTGCTGCAGCGTTTTTTTGCCAGGGTTCCGAGCGAGGATTCCGGCTGGCGCAGCTGCGGCCAGTCCCTGCCCGGGTTCGAGGGACGCTTCCTGCCGGATGCCGCAGGTGGAGTGCTGATGCTCCGCCAGATGCACGTCGAACTCCGTCAGCAGCGTCCTCTCATCACCGCCAGCCACGGTCCCTACGATCCTCACACCCTGGAGGTGACCCTGTATTTCCTGCGCACCGGCAAGGGCGGTGCGGCGCTCATCAATCTCGGCTTCGCCGGACGGGAACCTCTGGCAGACGAAAACCTGGCGCTGCTGGAAGCCTGGGGGGTACCGCTTAACCCCAGCAATATCGATGTCATCTATCCCTATATCGATGAGCACGGCCACCCCTGCTGCTATAAACTCGAAGAGCGTCTGGCAGACTACGTGACAGCGCTGGAGTTGACCCTTCCTGAGCTGGTAATCGATATTCACGGTTGCGTTGGGACTTTCACGGACGATCGCCGCGTCGTGGTCGGTCTCGGCGGGTTACCGCCTTTTCGGCAGCCGGCGCAGATAGGCACCTGTCACGATGCAGATGGGGTGCTCTATCTGCAACCGAATACAGCAGTACGGCGAGGCCTGACCCTGGTCCGTGATCTGTCTGCCGAAATGTATGTGCAGTTCTGCGCCGGTAGCCACCAGTGTTACAACTTTGCCCTGCTTGGCGGTATGCAACTGCTCGGCACCCGGATTGACCCGCGTCTCGACACTGCGAGCCTGCTCGACGGCGAAGAACGCGCCTTTTTGCCGAGTCAGGATTTGCGCTGGCTGCCCGGCGCGGGCGCCAATGCCCTGCAACGCATCGCCGCGCACAAGCTCAATCCGCACACACAATGCCTGCATGTCGAGATCCCCACCGCGGTACGCCGCAAGATAGTCCTGAAGCTGCGTTCGCTGGAAATTGAGTCTTCGCTCGATGCCAGCGGGCTTTAGGCTGGGGGCTGGGGGCTGGGGGCTGGAACTGATAACGTAAAGATGCCTGCCACAAAAAATACTCATGTAATGGCTAAGCCATCATCAGTAGATCACGATGTAGCCATGCGCCGTGGCGATTCTGGAAATCTCCAGAACATCCTCAATCTGGTAGGATTCGCCGTCGAGCACGAAGGTGTAGCCGCCTTCCGGGTTCGGTTTGGCGAGATCGATCAGGTATTCAAAGCTGGCGGTCTTAATGGTTTCCATGCAGCAAACTCCGCAATCAAAGAAATGTCATAACCTGTTCATGCAGCAGCCGGTTGGCCGCTGCAACCACAAAACCACCGGCGACCGGGGTCTTGCCCCGGGTATCGGTCACCACACCACCGGCCGCCTCGATGATCGGGATCAACGGGACGATGTCGTAGGGTTGCAGGGTATCCTCGATCACCAGATCGATCTGGCCTAGGGCCAGCATACAGTAGGAGTAGCAATCACCGCCGAAGCGCTGCAGGCGGGCATGCGCCGCCACCCGTCTGAATGCCGCCAGGCTGTTTTCACTGGCAAACATGCTTTCATGGGTACAATACAGCAGCGCCTCTTCAAGGCGGGTGGTCTGCCGGGTCTGCATGGCGACCGTCTGCCCCCTGTGCCGCAAAAAAGCCCCGGCGGCACTGCCGTAAAAGAGTTCACCGGTCACCGGCTGGTGCATGAGCCCTGCCAGAACCCGGTTGCCCTGCTGCAAACCGACCAGAATGCCCCAGGTGGGAAAACCGCTGATAAACGCTTTGGTGCCGTCAATCGGGTCGATCACCCAGTTGATATTCGAACGCCCCGCTGTCGCGCCGCCCTCTTCACCGACGATACCGAAATCAGGGCAGCGACGGCCAAACTCTGCACGCAGAAAGGCCTCGACCTCGCGATCGGCACGCGTCACCGGATCAAAACGACCATCGCCGAGCTTGTTGTCGACTGTAAGCGCCCGGCGGAAATAGCGTTGAGCGATTTCGCCTGCGCCTTGCATGGCCTGCTGCGCAAGCAGCAGCAGCTCGGCGATCTCAGCGGCGGATAATACTGTGTTGTCGTTAGCCATAATTTCAGGATCCTGGAAAAAAATGATTACTTGGAAGACTGTCGGACTAAAAACCGTAATGGGACGCTGATCAAATCTGATGAACGCTGATCAGTCTAAGCTTTAAACCAAAACCTTTTTATTTAGCCGCGATCAAGATCTATGAAAATCTGTAAAAACTTCGGACCAACAACCCAAACAAAGATCAGTCCAATAATTAACGCTGAGACGCAGAGACGCTGAGAAGAGTGGCCAAAGTGTCAGTCATTTTGCCTTCAAAATCTTTTCCCTCTGCGGCCTCTGCGACTCCGCGTTAAACCTTCTTTTGATTTGCCTTTGCTTTTGTTTAACGGAACCTATCCCCCAAACAAAGTGTTTTGTTTGCGTTGCAGGCCGAATCTGTCCGTTACTGCCGCGCCAGGCGTAAATTCTCCACCTCAACCTCGAAATTACTGCGGAACGGGTTGATATCGAGCCCCCCGCGACGGGTATAACGGGCATAAACCGTCAACTTCTGCGGCTGGCAGAAATGCATCACGTCGTTGTAGATCCGCTCAACGCACTGCTCGTGGAATTCATTGTGCTGCCGGAAAGAGATCAGGTAGCGCAACACGGCCTCATGATCAATTTTTGGCCCCTGGTAGCGAATCAGTACGCTCCCCCAGTCAGGCTGGTTGGTCACCAGGCAGTTGCTTTTCAGCAGGTGGCTATGCAAGGTCTCCGCAACCTGATGTTGTGGATCTGCCGCCCCCTCTAGCAGGCCGGGATCCAGTGAGTAGTTGTCAACCGCAATGTCGAGATCATCGATACACTGGCCCGGCAGAGCGGAAAACGTCTCGGCGGCAAACTCTGCGGCGCTGAGCAAACGTACATCCACCGGCGCTCCGGCCGCGCCACCGAGATCGCGACTCAGCAGGGTCCGAACCGACTCGAAATCATCAAAGCGGGCCTGGTTGAACGCATTGAGATAGAGCTTGAGCGATTTGGATTCGATCAGGTGGGGCGATTCGCAAGGGATGCGAAACTCGCCCATGGCAACCACCGGCTTGCCCCGCGAAGTCAGCCAGGACATCTCATAAGCATTCCAGATGTCGACGCCGTGAAAGGGCAATTCATCAGCCAGACCAAGCTCGTCACGCTTGAGCTTACGTGGTATCGGGCAGAGCAGGCCTGGGTCGTATTCAGAGGTGTAAATGGTGGGTTTGCCCAGAGGAAGATTGGCTTCGAATTCATTCATATGTTGATACTCGGCATAAGGGGGAACTGTTGAATCGTTGAATCTCAAAACTTTAATGGGACGCTGATCAGGCCAAACCCAACGTCTGGCTTGAGACTTGTGGATAAGCACGACAGCTTTATTCTGCCGTTTCTCCCATCCGTTTGGCAAGCATATCCGAAAGGCTGGCGTTTTCATTGCCTTCGGCGAGATGGAATCCGGCTCTGGCTTCCTCCTGACGGACCTCTTCAGGGATCTCTGCCAGAAAACGGCTGAGCTCACGCGGCTCCGCCTTGCCGTATTTCATACGCGCATCAGCATGCAGAATGGTCAATTTTTCCCGGGCTCGGGTGATGCCGACATAACAAAGGCGGCGCTCCTCGTCGACATCGAAACCTTCGGAGACTGATTTCTTGTGCGGCAGGAAGCCCTCCTCGAAGCCGGGCAGGAACACATGGGGGAATTC
>JAVVDT010000078.1:0-9872 GCA_032250875.1 Desulfuromonadales bacterium
GCCTCCAGCCTCCAGCCTCCAGCCTCCAGCCTCCAGCCTCCAGCCTCCAGCCTCCAGACCCCAGCCTCACTCAGTAAAATTGTTAAGAAAATCCAGCAAATCTTCAGTCTTCTGCGTCATCAGCGCTTGATCGCCACGACTTTCGACGTTCAAGCGTACGACCGGCTCCGTATTCGACATGCGCAGATTAAAGCGCCAGTCAGGGAATTCGATGGAAAGACCGTCCGTATAGTCGACATACACGGCTCCAGGAGCATATTGTTTCTCAACAGCAGCAATCGCGGCCGCCGGATGACTCAGCCGGCGGTTAACTTCACCGCTGGCAGGAAACATGCGCATGCGTTCACCAACCAGTTCGGTCAGCAGTTTGCGCTGACGGCACATCATCTCGACCACCAGCAGCCAGGGGATCATACCACTGTCACAGTAAGCAAAGTCGCGGAAATAGTGATGAGCGCTCATCTCGCCGCCATAAACCGCATCCTCGGCCCGCATCCGCTCCTTGATAAAGGCGTGGCCGGTCTTGCTCATAATCGCCTGCCCGCCAGCATTCTGCACCAGATCGATGGTATTCCAGGTCAAGCGCGGGTCATGAATGATCTTCGCATGCGGTTGCTTGGTGAGAAAAGCATCCGCCAACAGGCCGACGATGTAATAGCCCTCGATAAATTCGCCCAATTCGTTGAACAGGAAACAACGGTCAAAGTCACCGTCCCAGGCAATCCCAAGACCAGCGCCATGTGCAAGCACCGCATCAGCCGTTAAGCTGCGGTTTTCCGGCAGCAACGGGTTGGGGATCCCGTTCGGAAAGGTGCCGTCCGGCTCGTTGCAGATCTTGATGATCTCCAGTGGCAGCTGTTTTTCAAGCAGATCGAGAACAGGCCCGGCGCAGCCGTTGCCGGCGTTGACCACCACCTTCAAAGGGCGCAGAACCGAGATGTCGATATAGCTGAGTAAATGCCGGATATAGGCAACCCGATGTTCATAAGGCGTCACCTCTCCTGTCTTGCCGGGCGCAGCGAACGCACCCTGCTCTGCAAGCAGACGGATCTGGTCGAGTCCGCTGTCACCGCTGATCGGCTTACTCTCCTCGCGTACCAGTTTCATACCATTGTAATCGGCCGGATTGTGGCTCGCCGTGACCATGATACCGCCGTCGGCGCTGGCATACGAGCTGGCGAAATAGACCTCTTCAGTACCGCACAGGCCGATATCGAGCACGTTGGCTCCACCTTGCGTCAAACCCCGGATCAGGGCCGCGGTCAAAGCCGGGCTGGTTGGCCGTATATCCTGGCCGACCACGACGGTTTTCGGCTGCAGGAACTGCGCATAAGCACGACCGATACGATAGGCTATGTTCTCATTGAGCTGGTCGGGGATACGGCCGCGGATATCGTAGGCTTTAAAACAGGATAAATTCATGATACTCCCAAAACACTCCTCATTCCTCACGTTTCAACGCCCGTACTGGTCTTCAAATCGCTCAATATCATCTTCCGAAAGCAGTCGCCCCGTCTGCACCTCGATGATCTCAAGGACCTCATCACCGGGATTGCTTAAGCGGTGCCTGGCGCCGATTGAAATATATGCGGACTGGTTCGCCTCAAGGATCTGGGTAACATTTTCACAGGTGACTTCGGCGGTTCCGCGCACCACCACCCAGTGCTCAGCGCGGTGCCGGTGGCTTTGCAGAGAAAGGCTGGAACCGGGGTTAACCGTGATTCGCTTGACGAGGAAACCGTCACCGCTGTCCAGCCCTTCATAGACACCCCAGGGTCGGTTGACGCGCCGGTGCAGCAGGTATTCGTCCCTCTCCAGTTTTTTAAGCTGCTCGACAACCTGCTTAACCTCTTGCACGCGATCCTTGGCCGCAACCAGCACGGCATCGGCCGTTTCGATAACCACAGCGCCCTGTAATCCGATTCCCGCCACCAGGCGCGTACCGGCATAAAAATAGCTGTCTTTGCAATCGATGCTGATGATATCACCTTTACTGACATTGCCTTGCTCGTCGGATGCCCCGACCTCCCAGAGGGCAGCCCATGAACCGACATCGTTCCAACCGGCGTCCAGAGGGATCACAACGGCATGATCAGTCTTCTCCATAACGGCATAGTCGATGGAATCAGCAGGGCAAGCCGCAAAAGCTTCGGCATCAAGCCGCGTAAAATCCAGGTCTGTCGCCCGACTCTGCCATGCCAGCTCGCACGCAGCCAGCATCTCTGGAGCCGTCTTCGCCAGTTCGGCAAGATAGGTCGACGCCCGGAACAGGAACATACCGCTGTTCCAGTAATAATCTCCGCTCGCCAGGTATTGTTCAGCAGTAGCCAGGTCTGGCTTTTCTACGAAACGTTCAACGACGTAAGGAGTGAGGGGTGAGGGGTGAGGAGTTGACTGCTCACCTTTAGCGACTAACGCTTTACCGCGTTTTATATAGCCGTAACCTGTTTCCGGCGCAGTAGGCACGATGCCGAATGTCAAGAGCGCACCATCCTTCACTGCAGCAACACCGGCATTGATCGCAGTACGAAGGGCCACGGCATCAGGAATGACATGGTCGGCAGGCAACACCAGCAGCAGCGGGTCAGCATCGTCAGCCATCGCCTGCAGTGCGGCCACCGCCACTGCCGGGGCGGTATTGCGGCCGACGGGTTCAAGGATCACCGTCGCGTTAGCCTGATCCACCTGGCGCAACTGTTCGGCGACCATGAAACGATGCGCATCGTTGCAAACCACAAGCGGCGCACCCAGATCAGCAAGGCCTTCCAGGCGCAGCATCGTTTCCTGCAGCATAGTGCGCTCACTGACCAACGGCAGCAGCTGTTTCGGGTAAAGCTCACGGGACAGGGGCCAGAGTCGGGTGCCTGCGCCGCCGGACAGAATCACTGGTATGATCATATAAACCTCAAGTTTTCATCTGCAACACTTTATCATTTGCCACAAAGGACACCGGGGCCACTTCTCTGGCTAACCTTTGTTTTGCTACAAGTCCTTTATTATTTGCGAACTCTACTCTCATTTTCCAGAAACCACTGGTAGGTTTTTTCCAGGCCTTCCCGGAGTGAAACCTTCGCTTGCCAGCCCAGGGCTTTGGCCCGCGAGACATCAAGCAGTTTGCGCATCGTGCCGTCAGGCTTGCTCGGATCAAATATCAGCCCGCCTTTAAAACCGACAACCTCTTTGACCGTCTCGGCCAGTTCACGGATGGTGACATCAATCCCGGTGCCAAGGTTGACGAAGCAGGGTTTGGGATAGCTCAGCATTTCTCTTGCCAGAGTCGCGTCGTCCAGTTCCATGACGAATACACAGCCGTCCGCCATATCGTCAACATAGAGGAACTCCCGCATCGGTGTCCCGGTTCCCCAGATCACAACAGAATCCTGGTTTGTTTGACCTTTACGTGCAGCGTCCGGGACTCCGCGTCCCATGATTTTAGCTTCATGGAAGCGACGGATGAGAGCCGGCAACACATGCGAGTTCTCCGGGTGGAAATTATCACCTGGACCATAAAGATTGGTCGGCATGACCGCCACGAATTGCGTGCCATACTGACGATTGTACGCCTCGCACATCTTCAACCCGGCAATCTTGGCCAGGGCATAAGGCTCATTGGTCGATTCCAGCGGGCCTGTCAGCAGGGCATCCTCACTCATTGGCTGGGCGGCCGCTTTCGGGTAGATGCACGACGACCCCAGGAACAGCAGGCGTTTGACGCCGTTGCGATAAGCCTGATCAATGGCATTGTTCTGGATCATCAGGTTGATATGGATAAAATCCGCCGGGTAGGTATTGTTGGCATGGATGCCGCCGACTTTGGCCGCGGCCATAAACACGTATTCCGGTTGTTGCGCTGAAAAAAATGCGGCCACCGCCCTTTGATCAGTCAGATCGAGATCGCTGCTTTCAGGTGTCAGCAGGTTGCTATAGCCGTCCGTCTTTAAACGACGCACGATCGCCGAGCCGACCAGACCTTCGGCACCGGCGACGAATATTTTCGACTTTTTTTTCATATTGTTCCAGTAATGGTTGATTCCTAGGAGGCTGTTTCAACCTCTGCAATTCCCTGTGGTGAGCAGTTTATTCGTGATAATCAAACGTCTGGTAACCATGCTGTTTGACCAGCTCATCCCGCTGCGCGGCATCAAGATCGGAGCGCACCATCTCAACGACGAGTTCCTTGAAAGTCACCTTCGGTTCCCAACCCAGTTTCAACCTGGCCTTGGTCGGATCACCGAGCAGGGTCTCGACTTCTGCCGGCCGGAAATAACGCGGATCGATACGGACAACCTTTTGCCCGGGAGTTAACACCGCATCCCGCGTGCCGCGTCCCGCTTCAACGGTATCAATGATACCGACTTCGTTCTGACCCTCGCCTTGCCAGCGCAGGCCGATGCCGAGCTCCTGAGCTGCCGTTTCCACCATCTGGCGCACCGTATACTGTTTGCCGGTCGCAATGACAAAGTCTTCCGGTTCGTCCTGCTGCAGCATCAGCCACTGGGCCTCGACATAATCTTTGGCATGTCCCCAGTCGCGCCTTGCATCGAGGTTGCCGAGATACAGGCAATCCTGCAGACCGAGCGCCATACGCGCCACGGCGCGGGTAATTTTGCGGGTGACGAAGGTCTCGCCGCGGATTGGCGACTCGTGGTTGAAGAGGATGCCGTTGCAGGCGAAGAAGCCGTACGACTCGCGGTAGTTGACGGTAATCCAGTAACCATACAGCTTGGCAACTCCGTAGGGAGAACGCGGGTAGAACGGCGTCGTCTCCGTCTGCGGTGTCTCCTGCACCTTGCCGTAGAGCTCCGAAGTCGACGCCTGGTAGAAGCGGGTTTTCTTCTCCATGCCGAGGATACGGATCGCTTCGAGGATGCGCAAGGTACCAATTCCATCAGCATTGGCGGTGTACTCCGGGGTGTCGAAAGAGACCGCCACATGCGACATGGCCGCCAGATTGTAGATCTCGCCCGGTTGCACCTCCTGGATAATACGAATCAGATTGGTCGCATCGGTCAGGTCACCGTAGTGCAGGATGAAGTTGCGGTGTTCAACATGCGGATCCTGGTAAAGATGATCAATGCGATCCGTGTTAAAGAGCGACGCCCGGCGCTTGATGCCGTGGACGACATAACCCTTCTTCAACAGGAATTCAGCGAGATACGCGCCGTCCTGGCCGGTGATCCCGGTTATTAAAGCGATTTTAGACATAAAATTCTCCCACAGGCATATTCAACTACAAACCAATTCGTATAATGAAGTGATTTGTATAGCATATCAGGAGATTAGCTGCATTAAGAATATCAGCATGGAGATGTCGCTTTGTGCTTCTAAGCTGCAAAGCCAAAAACTGCAGAAAGGCCAGAAAAACAAACGACGACATGGCCATAAGGCGGTAATAATGAGCACTGCAGGAACACAAGGACCGTACGGCCAGGATGGCAATCAGGGTCCTGAGCAGAGCCCCGTTCAAATTTAAATCGAGGATATTCTCTTGCGCGGCGATTGCCAGAAAGACACAGATGGTCAGGGTCAGGTAATCTGCCGTGGAGAGGAAGAGTTCGCTGGCCCGGCGAAACTGAAACTTGAAAATCACAATAATAGCCGCTACGGCAAGCAGGATGTCGCCGCAGCGCTTGATAATGATGCCGGCCAAAATCATTTCTTCCGCATGCCAGAGCACTACAGACGCCATGCCGAAAACCACATAAAGCACCAGCATCAGGAAATGGCGGCCTTCGTTGAAAGGACGGTACCAGAGGTAAATGCCGACAGCCAGAAGGGTCAAGGCCATCTTCCATGACAGGGCATCGTGCAGCACGATCGACCATGCAGCCAGCAGCAGGTAGCCGGCCAGAAGATACAGCAGCCCCGGCACCAGATGATCAGTCATATCGACAATGCGCAGGTAAGTCACGGAAGAGCGGATGCCGCTGCCGGAATCCCGGCGCAGAAAAATAAAACTGATCCGGGTGGCGTAAAACCTGGCGGAGACAAAAGTAAAACAGCGACGCAGTAGTGAGCAGGATGAGCAGGAGGATGGACTCCGGCGCGGAGTGAAACAACAGCGCGATGCTGATCCAGAAGAGCATCAGGAAGTAGATGATGATAACCGTGAATCGATATTCGAAACCAAGATTGAGAAATTTGTGATGCATATGAGTGCGGTCCGCCGCAAACGGACTGACACGCGCTGCAACGCGCCGCGACATCACCCACACCGTATCAATCAGAGGCAAACCAAGAATCAGGACCGGCACCATAGGACTGATGGTCGCGTTTGGTTGCTGGGTGATGTTAACCGCCATGAAACCCAGCAGGGATCAATCCGTCAGACTCCCCGCATCACCCATGAAGATACGGGCCGGGTAAAAATTGTATTTTAAAAAACCGAGCACGCCTCCCGCCAGTGCTGCTGCCAGCATGGCCGTCTGCTGATCACCTTCGACACAGCCGAGCACAAAGGACGCTGCCGAGGCCATGATCGACAACCCGCCCGCTAAACCGTCTAGACCGTCGATCAGGTTGATCGCATTGATCACGCCCACCACGGCAAAGACGGTAAGGGGATGCCGATCCAGACCAGTAGAATGATGTCGCCGAAACCGAACAGGTTACCGAGATTGCTCAACCAGATTTTCCCCACCACGATCATAGCCAGGCAGGCCGCCACTTCACCGGCAAACTTGCGCTTCGATGATAGGTTGGTCAAATCATCGACCAGACCGTTGACAAAAATAATCAGACCGCCGACCAGGAAACCACGTACAACAGGAGTAATGGGCACAAACACAAGGGCAGCAAAGAGGAAAGAGAAGAATATGACAATGCCGCCAAGCCTGGGCCTGGGCATCGGCTCGTTATGCTGCTTACGCTCATCAGGAATATCCAGAGTCCCTTGATCGAGAGACCACTTGCGAAGAAACGGCACGATGATCAACGCCGTAAAAAGTGCGGTCATGAATGTATAGAAACAGATCAAAAGATTCATGGTGTGCATATGTCCGGCAGGTTTTCAGGGAACTGGCGAACTACCCATGAAACGGCTGCAAATTTGGGTTTTCGGCTCAAATTTTCGCTTCACTCCGTATAGTCCGAAAATCTCCTAGTGCCCTGTAACCTATAGGATTTCGCAAGATTGCGCAGGAATTTGCCGGGTCAGCAAGGCGCGCCTTTAGCTTACCAGCCGTAGCTACTCAGCTGAAGGCGCAACGCCGCTGACGCGGCAAAGGACAAGCAAGGTGCGAAAGATTATGGGTTACAGGGTACTAGGAGTTTAATTTCTGCCATGCTTTCTTGAAACCGGCAATCAGAACACCCTCCCTGGCAACCTCCAGGTCTTCACCGTAATAACCGCGGTAGTACTTGTTGCCGTAATAGTTGTAGTTGCCGTAATACTTGAAACCACGGCCGGATTTGTCGTTGAGGATGACACCGGCGATTCTGGCATCGACAGCACGCAACGACTCGATCATCTGCAAGGCGGCCTTTTCCGGAACCCGGCACGGCTCCAGAACCACCAGGTTGACATCAACCCTGGGTGCGAGAATCTGGGCATCGGTAACAGGCAAAACCGGTGGTGCATCGAGAACCACATAATCGTAGTGCACTCGGACCTTGTCAAGCAGCCTGGCCATGCGGGCTGAGTCGAGGATTTCCGCCGGGTTAGGCGGGATGCTGCCGGCCGGCAGGAAGTCCAGACGCGGCTCACTCAGATGACGAATGGCGTCCTGGTCGTTGTCCATGAGCAGGTTGACCAGGCCCGGCTCATTTTTCATGCCGAACATCTCGAACAGCTGTGGACGGCGCAGGTCGCAGCCGATCAACAGCACCTTGGCGCCAGTCTGTGACAGGACCACGGCAAGATTGCCGGAGATGGTCGACTTGCCTTCATCGGGCAGGGAACTGGTCACCATGATGATCTTATGCTTTTGTTTGGCTGTGAGGAAATTCAGATTGGTGCGCAAAGCGCGGAACGATTCAACCACCGGTGATTTCGCCGCCAGAGTGGTCACCAGGCGCTTGCGCGGCAACCTGGCATCTTCATCGGCAAAGGGGATGCGCGGGATAATGCCCAGAACGTTGAGACCCAGCTTTTCCTTGACGTCTTCACTGGTTTTGATGGTTTGGTCCATGTAGTCGAGCAGAAACACCAGACCGACTCCGAGCATCAGACCGAGGATGAGACCAAGGGCCAGGTTTTTCTTCTTGTTCGGCTTGATCGGCACCTTGGGCGTGACCGCCGGGTCGACAATCTGGACATTACTGATGGTGGACGCCTGGGCGATGCGTGCTTCCTGCTGTTTCTGCAGCAGGAAGGTGTAGAGTTCGGCGTTAACCGTGTTGACGCGGGTGCGTTTGGCGAGTTCCAGCTCCGCTTCCGGAATATTTGCGAGCTGGGCATCGAAGTCGGTGATGGTTCTCGCCAGGTCACGTTCGCTCAAGAGCAGTTCCTGGTGGATCGCCTGATAAGTGGAGAGCAAAGCCTCGCGTACCCGGTTGATCTCTATCTGGACGTCAACCACCGCCGGATGAGATGTGGTGTAGTCGATCAGCATGCCCTTTTTCTGCGCATCGAGATCGGCCAGCTTGGCAGCGGAAACGGTTATCGACGGCACATCTTCGATGATCGGCACGGTCAGCGGGCCGCCGCTGCGGATCGCTGCCTCGATGATGTCGATGGCGCTCTCGACGCGCTGGCGCTTCAGCTTCATCTCGGCCTGGCGCTGTTCGAGCTCAACCAGCTTCTGCACCAGAGAGTTGCCTTCCGGGCCGAGGGTAGTCAAACCGGTCTGTACCTTGTATTCCTGCAGTTGCTGCTCAGAAACATCAAGGACCTCCTGAAGCCCGCTTAACTGCTGGGAGATAAAGTCGACGGTCTTGCCGGCTTCCTGGGTTTTCCCGGCAACGTTCATTTCACGGTATACCTCGGTGACGATGTTAACTACATCACGGACATGACCGGGATCAGTTCCCTGACTGGAGACACGCAGGATATTGCTGCCCTTGCCCATCTCGGCAACATCCAGATTTTCAATTATCCGCGCGGCGATAACGTCCATCGGCTGGCGTTCAAGTACGAGGCGTTGCCCGGCATCCCCTTTGGTGATGGTGAGCAGCAGCTTGACACCGTTAAAGCTCAGCATCTCGCCGCTCTGGCCTTTGCCAAGGACACGGCCGGAAAGATCCGACACCTGATAGTTGTGAGCATCGACCAGGGAGACAATCAGTCCGGGAAGGGGCTCGCTGACCGTAAATTCTTCGATCGACACGTCAAGCCCTGTGCTGGTCTCGGCGATCTGCCATTCCAGGTTCATGCGCCGGGCGACTTTTTCCGCCACCGAGCGCGAGCGCAGCACCTCGACTTCGGTGGAAAGCGTGTTCTCTTCGCCCATGCCGAGTTCTTGAAGCATGCCGCTTTTCTGGCCCTTGCGGATTTCCAGGGTGGCATAAGCCTCGTAAACCGGCTGGGTCAAAAACGTCTTGAGCGTCACCCCGACGAAAACCAGCAGGAACACAAGCAAAACAATTTTCCAGCGACGCAGGACAACGTTGAGGTAATCGCTTAAATGCACTTCTTGTTCGTGACCGTTGGAGTGTTGGGGAAGTTGTTCGTTTGACATAAGATTCCGTTACGCGCTGTGTGGTTTGTGGAATGCAAAAATTTTGCTGTGTTCACATTGACCAATCCGCTCAACGCATGGATGCAAGTGACAAATTATCTGGCAAGAGTAGTCTTTCTTTTGTTTACCTGAGGATAATGCAGCACAGATAAAACCGTCTAGGAGACTGTCGGACTATACGGGTCGAAGCGAAAATTTGGATGTTTGAGAACAGATTTTAGCTCGTTTGCAGGTTCTTAGCCGTAGCTATGGACC